>URSJ01000005.1 GCA_900550495.1 uncultured Rickettsiales bacterium | reverse complement strand
CCGGATTCCTGCGGGATTCAGACCCTTTTATTCGGCACGATTTTTTGTAGTTTTTGCGCCCCCGGACAGGCCCCAGAATGACGCGTATGAAAAAAGTCCGCCACCGGCGGACACATTCATTGCACTCTGCTTTATAAAAACCGCGCCAACCGCGCGGTTCTTCCCCATTAAAACGGAATATCGTCACCAATGTCAGCAACTGAAATTTCTTCGCGCGGGGCCGCCGCAGGCGCATCATTTGTATTTTGCGCGTCCAGACTTTTTGCACCTGACAGGATAACCATTTGGCCGGCAAATTGATTTAATACAACCTCGGTCGTGAAAACATCTGCGCCCTGTTGATTTTGCCACTTGCGCGTGCGCAAGGCCCCCTCTAAATACAATTTTGTGCCTTTTTGCAACATGCGTTCCGCAACATCAACCAAGTTAGGATTGAAAATCACAACGCGATGCCATTCTGTCTGTTCCTTTTGTTCACCGGTCGCACGGTCGCGCCATCTGTCCGACGTCGCCAAAGAAAAACTGACAACTTTTTGTCCACTCTGCATTGTGCGAACCTGGGGATCTTGGCCAACATTGCCAACCAATATCACTTTATTTATACTACCTGCCATGTTTCTACTTCCTTTGTTTTATTATATGGTTAATGAAAGCAATTACACGTCTAAAAATCAAGTAAAAATAACAAATCTTGACTTTTATGCACAAAAAGCGTATAATGCAAGAACTAAGAGATAAACATAAGGGTGCAAATTCTTGCATACCCGCCCCCACAAAAGGATTTATTTATGCATGTGAACGAGCTAAAGGCGAAATCGCCCCAGCAACTGCTGAAAATGGCCGAGGATATGGGCATTGAAAACCCATCACAATTAAATGTACAACAATTGCGCTTTGCTGTGATGCGCGTGTTTGCCGCCGACAAGAAAATAACATTAATTGGTGACGGTGTTTTGGAACGTATGCAGGACGGCTTTGGTTTCTTGCGTGCACCGGAAAGCAATTACCTGGCCGGCCCAGACGATTTATACGTGTCGCCAAATCTGATTAAAAAATACGGTCTGAAAACCGGTGATTATATAGAAGGCCAAATCCAGGCCCCACAGAATGAATCAGAACGCTATTTTGCACTGGAAACAATTGAACGCGTCAACGGCGATACCCCCGACAAATTACGTCACCGCGTATCATTTGACGACATGACACCACTGTATCCAGACGAAATGCTGCGAATGGAAGTAACAGACGACAAGGACAAGGGACGCAGTTTGTCCGCACGCGTAATCGACCTGATTTCCCCAACCGGCAAGGGTCAGCGCAGTCTGATTGTCGCGCCACCGCGCACTGGTAAAACGGTTATGTTGCAGAACATCGCACATTCCATCGCAACAAATTACCCAGACGTAAAACTGATTGTATTGTTGATTGACGAACGTCCCGAAGAAGTTACTGATATGCAGCGCAGCGTCAAAGGCGAAGTGATTTCGTCCACATTTGATGAACCAGCCGCCCGCCATATCCAGGTCGCCGAAATGGTTATCGAGAAAGCCAAACGTTTGGTCGAAGCCGGCCAAGACGTTGTCATCTTGCTGGATTCCATCACACGTCTGGGACGCGCATATAACACATGTGTTCCATCTAGCGGCAAGGTTTTGACCGGTGGTGTTGACGCATACGCGTTGCAACGCCCCAAACGTTTCTTTGGTGCCGCCCGTAATATCGAAGGCGGTGGCAGCCTTACCATCATTGCGACTGCGCTGGTTGACACCGGATCCAAGATGGACGAAGTCATCTTTGAAGAATTCAAGGGAACAGGTAACAGCGAAATCATACTGGACCGCAAACTGTCCGACAAACGCGTATATCCGGCGATTGACATCACAAAATCCGGCACCCGCAAAGAAGACCTGTTGGTCGGCAAAGAAACATTGTCAAAAATGTATGTTCTGCGCCGTATCATCAACCCAATGGGCACGCTGGAAGCAATGGAATTCTTGCTGGACAAGTTGCGCTTGACAAAAACAAACGCAGACTTTTTCGGCTCTATGAATCAATAACGAACGGGGCATTGCCCCGTTTTTGTTTGGAAATAACACAATGAAAATATATCTGATTGCGGCGATGGCCGCATTTATTTTATTTGCGTTTTGCGCTGGGATGCACATCGGCACATTGAGATGCGAACGTGACGCATCACGCATCACAACAACACAACAAAAACACAACATTCAACACCAGGTAAAAATAAATGAGAAAACTATGCACACTGGTATGCGTGATATTCGTCGCATCTTGCGCGAAAAATACACCATTACCGAATAACATATGCACACCCTGTATCCCAATATATGGACACGCAAATGATTGGGACAAAATAAGCGACGATTTGGCCCGAAATATTTACAGACACAATCTTATGTGTGACGAAATTTAGTCTGCCAGCGCAATACCAACCAATTCACGAACGATTTCCGCACTGTGCGCATAAATATATTATTCTGGTTCACACATTCAATTTCAGCCGGCTCATATGAACGCGCCCCCAGGTAAAACATATTTTCAGGCCGCAACGCCGGTACACATGACTGTGCCAAATGTGTTTAGGGGCGTTCTGGTGCCAGATTTGCGGTCGCGCCACGACCGTATTCAATACCAAATAAAGATTTCACTTATAAGATTCCACTATACTTTGGGCAGCATTTTTTATTTTTTGCAGCGATTTTTCATACGTCGCACAATCACGCGCAATCTCTGAACGATACACATCACGCAAATTTGCTGCCATATAAAAGCACCCACGTAAATGCTGCACACAATAATCATGGCCAGTGACAAACGCATTTTGACCACGCACCCTGCTCTCGGTTCCGGCCCAGTCAATATTCAACGCATTGTCTAGCTTTTCCCATGAATTTTCACCCGAATATTTTCCAATCGCGTCCATCCAATACTGGCTCATTTCTGCGTCTGTCCAGTGTTTCGTGGTTCGCATAGACAATATTTGTTTTATCAGTGCGTCTATATCCGTCTGGTATTGCGAATCGATTTGCGCCAGGCGTGCACTGCAATAACAACGATTATACGCAGTATTTTCACGCAGACAATATCCGTTCATACATTCTGTATAATCAGCCAGGCATCGCACCGACGATATTGCGCTGCCATCGGTCGTAACCGTATTGGCCGCATTCGTATCGGCACGGTCCACCGTTACAGTGTTACCACGCCCACTACGCGCAACAACATTACGCGCTGATACACCGCGCGATACATTTCCTGTCGCTGGCCCCGTTGCCGAATTTGTTGCACTGCGCACAGATGTCCGCCGTGCGACAACACGACGTGTATTTGCATCTCCTGCATTTGTTACCGATGTGGCCGGTTGAACGGTCCCAGATTGCGCCACTGCCGCACGCGCCGCCCCAGACGTCCCCCGCGACACAACACGACGCGTCGTCGCAGTATTGCCAGGCATAGTCCGCGTTAAAACATCAATATGGTTTGTTGATTGGGACGGTGTCGTCCCTGGATTTAAATTGGTGCGCATTTTATTGTTCATATACGGGTACAGATTATTATATGTATTCGCACTGACGTAATCAGACGCAGCAGTCCCAGTTGGCACGCGCCCTGTTGCGCAAAGACCAGCCCCTGCGCCCCCTGCAAGAATAATAAACGTGGCAAAAAATCGGACCAACCTACTCATACATCTCATGATATAAATTTTTTCCCCTTACGTTCAAGCACAAAATAATATAAACATTTGCAATTCAAAAAAATACTGTTATAATCTGTGTCGTTTCGGGGCGTAGCTCAGTCTGGTAGAGTGCTTGCTTTGGGAGCAAGATGTCGAAGGTTCGAATCCTTTCGCCCCGACCAGAGATAAAATGTTAGAAATCCAACACTTTTGTTGGATTTTTATTTTTTTAGATTGGTCCCGACCAAAAATATTGAAACCCTGGGAAATCTAACACTTTTTGTTTTTCACTTTCATCAAAAACGATAAAAATAATGGAGTGAAAACAATGATTAAAAAGTGTATGACATATTGTAATACCGATAAATACATAAAGTTGCGAAATAACATTTTTTATTTTACAATGGAATTACCAAGACAAAACGGTAAAAGACGGTTCTTTTGTAAGTCGTTGCATACCTATAATTATTACGAAGCACGGGAAAAGGCAAAAATAATGGTGGAAAAGATACACAATTTTGACACTAAAAAATTTATAAATGAAATCAATACGTTATTGGATTTGACCGTTTTTGATTATGATACCGTTGGTGGTGGTAATTATGGATTTGCAGCACGTAGGGTATCACCTAAAAACAACTTGGACTTGTTGGAACATTGGGTTAAATTAAATTCACAAAAGGATTTGGTGCAATTAGACCAGTTAACCCCTGGGGAAAAAGTTATATATAACCAATTTAACTTTTTTTCATCACAGGTATTGGAAATCTTGAAAGACATCAAAGGACAACAATCAAATCAACAACCAATTCAACCAAAACCAACCCAAAATTATACAATTCACGATATTTTGGTATCTTTATTAAAAAAAGATGGGGTTACAGAACCAGAAAAAGACCGTAAATATCATATAATGCAGAATAATTTGAAAGGTATCAATATGGACACCAAGTCCAATTATACGGATTTTTATAAACCAAATGTGATTCAAGACATTTGTGATGTCATAAGAAAAAACGGTAAAATAAATGGTGATTCCAAACGGAAACACGTGAGATATATCAAAGAAGTTATAAATCACGCACATTTTTTGGAACCAGATGTTTATAAAACTAACTTATTGAATATATTACCTAACTTTAACAAAACACCAAAATCTGAAAAGAATCCACATTTTCCATATTCTGATGAACAATTATTACAAATGTTTGACCCAAAATATAATTATTTCAAAGAAAATCCAGATCAATTTTGGGCGTGTATGATTGCATTATTTACTGGGTCAAGATTAAATGCAGTAATAACATTACAATATGGTGACATTATTAAAGAAGACGGTATTGACTGTATTCATTTTGTTAAAAACCACCCGTTGAAACAATTAAAAACCGAAGCGTCAGAACGTATTGTCCCGATTCCAGAACAATTATTAAATATGGGATTTGTTCAATTTATTCAAAAACAGAAACAAAAATTAAAAAAGACGGATTCTGATTTTATATTTTCAAACTGTCAAACAAAGAACGGAACTTATAACGGGAAATTTGCAACCCGTGGTGTATTAAAATTTTTAACCGAAATTGGTATCAAAGGGTCAACAGATAAAAAATTGGACTTTCATTCATTCCGTAATAATGCGAGTAATAATTTACAAAATGCAGGTGTTACCCAATCTTATACCAACGATATTATTGGTTGGGAAGGCGAAAATACGATGTTAAAAAGTTATTCAAAACACACTGTCCCACAGATTAAACAACAGGTTGATAAATTAAAATACAACTTTTTACAACCACATTTTGATAAATGGACTGAAATTATGAAAAAATTATAAATATAGTGAAAAACACTATTCGGGAACAGGGAATTTCGGGAACAACGGGAACAAATAATTCAGATTTAATTCCAGATTTGTTAAACCATAAATAATAATAAATTACCCTTAAAAACGTGTTCCAGGGTATCCTGTGTCAAATTTTAATGGTTTCTGTATGGTTCTATATGGATCCGAAACGAAGAATTTACGATTTTTTCCTAACAAACCAGCGCAGAATATAATTTAATTTTGATTATTCAGAATTTTTTCTTAAATCAGTATTTACATTTCGTGTCTGATATTTTATAATTACCTTGAATCCAAGAGATTGGGTTCGGGCATTTCTCAAGCCCGTTTGTTCCGGTGCGAAAGCATCGTAATTTGATGTTTCGGTGTTTTTGCACCGTTGTCATCCCTGATGTTATGTCGGGGAGCTGTTGGTTATAAAATACGGGAAACCGAAAAACCGCAGAATCAATGAACAAATGATTTGAGAACTCCCCGACCACCATTTCCCTTGGTGGTCAACTTTTTATAACCAAGGGAGTTATTTATGAAAAAATGTTTAATTTTAACGTCTGTTTTGGCTTTGGCTGCTTGTGGTGGCGGAAGTGGCGGAGGAAAGCCTGGTATTATCCCAGATTCTGGTATGCGTGCATCAGAAACGGCAATAACAAGTAATTCACATGTAACATCTATGGCATCGGAAATTTTAGTGGCAAAAGACGGTACTTCACCAAGTATCGTACGTTCTGGAACGGTAACAAATGGCGGTAAAGAATACATTTCTTATCATTTAGATGATGCAAAATTTTATTACGATACAGAACCTGGTGATGAATATGTATCTTTTGGTATAGATGAAGAAAATGGGCGAATAAAAGAAATACGTATGTATAATGGCGACAAACTAGAAGAAATGGCTGTTCGTGAAGATTCCGCAAATGACGACAGCAGTGTTTTTCGTAACAATGTATACAAATATAATGTAACGGTGGGTGCTAATACATATTATACAGACTCTTTGGCACCGAAACAATATACTGTTGACGAAATAAAAAATGCATTCAGAGATGCCTGGGAAGATGAAGTTCCTGAAAATACAATGAACGATATTATAAGTTCTGTCACAGAAAATATGGAACCAACAGAATACGTGCATCGTAATGTTGTTGATTTGCAAGGCAAAGGATTAGCTCGTAAATTAAGATACGCTGATTTTGGTTATACAACAATATTAGCCAAAGAAATTCATGAAGACGGTGACGGTGTTGGTGATGATAATAATATAGTTTATGGTGGTTATGAAATAAAAGAAATTAAAAATCCAGAAAACTTAGCTGGTGCAACCTTTACAGGTAAAGCCATTGCTGCACTTGGTCCAGTACACGAAAATGGGTCTACAAAAATAGAAACGGGTGATACAGCCACACAGTTGCAAATTGATGCGTCAGGAAATACTACATTGACTATGCCGTTTAATAACTGGTATACCGTTACCGTTAATAAACCCGTGGATGGAAATTACAGTGTATCATGGACGGGAGATACAAGTTTGACTGGTGAAAATACTTATGCGTTGGATTCAGAAAAACCAGTAAATAATTTAGAGACCAATATTATATACTATGGCGACAATAATGTAGCATCTGAAGCTGTTGGTGGTGTAGGATTTCAAAATAATAATGTAGAATTTAACGGGGCTTTTGGTGTAGCTAAATAATCATTTTACCCGTTTACACCGTGGTATTTTGGCATTATAATAGTATATATAATGGGACGATGTGTAAATTTTCAGTCGTCCCTTTTTTTTATTAAATAATCTTCGGTTTTATCTTGAAATTATAGGTATTTTGTCATAATATTGTCGGTAACAACGGTATGGCAAATGTGTGAAATTATTGACTTTTTATCTGAAAAACGTTTATCAAAGTATGGTGATACAAATAAACCGGAAACAATCAAAGAATACTTTTTCAATGTGGAACTTTGTGAAAGTTTTTACCCATTGTTGAGTCAATTTGAAGTTGCCTTACGTAACAAGATAGATTTTGTTTTTTCCAAATACATGGGTGAAAATTGGATTTTTGATTTTGTTAAACAAGACGAAAAGTTGATTGACGAAAAACTTATTACAGACCGTAATGAATTGATAGACAGTTTAACCTTTGCCTTTTGGTCTCGGTTATTTATGTCCACATATAATGATACAATTTGGAACAAATACCCGAATATATTGTCAGAGATATTTTCTAAACGTCAGGCATTTATTCGTTTGGAAAAGGTTTGTTTTGAAATAGACCAAATACGTCGGTATCGTAATCGGTTTTCACATAATGGTTCTTTGTTGATTTGCCATAAAAGACAAATGCCCTGTCATAAAATGCACAATTTATTATTACGTATGATGCGTGAATTAGGTGCAATTTCTGTTTTAGACCATATAAAACCCATTGACAGATTTGACAGTATATTCAAACAAGGGTTAGATTTTGGTTTTATAACCTGCAAAATATAAAAAAAGGGACAATCACCACACGAACACCTTGCGGCTGCATAGACATGCTTAACGTGGGATATAGTCCCTTTACCTGACTGTCATTGTAACATAAAACCCTAGTAAAAGTCAATAAAATTATAAATTACCCGTTTGCGACAGTATTTTTATGTATTATAATATTCTCGTAGAAACAGAGTATAGGTAGCACAAATGAAAAAAATAATGTATGCAAAACAAAGCGGCAACCAAGTATCACTTTACGACAGTTCCAATCGTGAATATTGTCGTGTAAATGGGACGTTGGTATCATATACATCAGATTTTGTTATCACAAGCGGTGGAATATTCAGCACCCATAATCACGTTTACGATTCAAACGGTAAATGGGTGCGTGATGTCCAAAAATAATAATTATTTATTTTTTGGGGCGTTTATACGGTATATTGAACAAGTCGTTGGATGTAAATATTCGTAACGATTCAAAGTTATTATAATTATCTACATATATTTCTTTGGTATTGTAACCCGCAAGATGTTCAGGGGTTCTGTTTATGTCTTGCACTAATATAGCATGTGACGGCATTTTACGTAATTTTATAATATCATTACACACTTTTTGTATTTGTTCGGTGGTATGATTGGGTGCTGTCAAATGAATATGAAAATGACACACGTGTTTTGTCCCCAATTCTGTTACACCACGAAAACGTAAATGATGTCGATTCCAATGTGACCCACATAATTTTCGTTCAAGGTTTAATAAAATTGGGTGTAATAAATCAAGTGCCTTGTAACTGCAATCAGTTTCGGCATAAATGGGTAAACGAATACATAAGTAATGTGTGGGATTGTCTTCGTTTAGGAACGAAATAAGTTTAGGAAACATTTTATAATATTGCTGTTTGCTGTAAAAAGTATTTTTGTTGAATTTAGTCATTTTTTTATTCCTATATTTGTGCCCCATAATGTAAGTGATGTGTTATATTATGGGGTATGTTAATTGTTATTTTTATTATTGTTTGTATGTTATTTTTTTATTTATTTTAATTATAGGTATATTTGTTTACTTGGGGCTTGCCCAGTTATATTACCGATAAAATACGACATTATTTTTCAATACGTCTATTTATGAAGTCCATAGTGTCCGATAATGTCGTTTACACAGGTGTCTATTAACGACAACTGATATTTATACGCACCGTAACGTAAAGGCGTTTTTTCACCTATACCGGGGGTCAGATACCCCACAATAATCACTCCGTTGGTTGATAAGACACTAACGGTTAAAACTGTGTCTTTTAATAAAATTGGGTAAAATAGTATCCTGTGGGTGCCCGAAATGGTCAACTGTTCCCCGACAAGCACCCAGCCTGTTATAAATTAACCAAGATTAGTATGTAAACCATTTGTGGTATCTAGTTCCAAATATTTGTAAACATCAATACCGTTACGTAACCACTGCATTTTTTTTGGATGTGTATTTGTATATTTTGACCACATTTTTGATTCATATTCGCTTTTTATGTCCATCAAAACCATATTTTCCTTAACCAAATGTATTTCAATGGTGCTTGTGCTGAATAAAAAATCTAATAAAACAATTCTTCCAAAATCATACGTGGGTAATTGTTTTGCACTATCAAACACAACTGCAACTGTTTTATGTAAATCGGTTATGTAGTTTATCATTTTATAAAATACATAATCTGCTGGGTGTGTTTCAAAAAACGTCTGTAAAATTACCAGATCTTTTTTTAAGCAATATTTTGTAGTTCTAAATAATTGTGGGGTCAAGGTATCCACTTTATCCTGTTTAAAAAATAGGTTTTGTCTTGCGAATATAATCGCTGGAAATTGGGTATCCATTTTTATACCTCTCTGTTGTTTCGGTTTGTGCATTATTTACAGAAAATGTTAATTGGAATCCAAAGGACATCAAAAAGGGACAAATGTTAAAAAACGACAAAAATAATCATACCGATATTTTTTTGATGACAAAGGTATTTGATTTGTTTTTGGATTTTATTTTGATTTGACCCCACTTGGTGTCTTTTGGGGTTAATAAAAAATAGGTTCGGTTATGGGACAAAATTTATCACCCCATATATATTAGAACTATTTTTTTTACGTTTTTAACGCTTGTTAGACTTTATAAATGTCATTTTTTTGCATTTTTTTTGATTTTTATGGTATTATGATACCAAAACCCTAAATTTTATGACTCCGTTGATAAAACATCCTTGAAACAGTGGTCGATTGACCCAAAAAATATAAAAACTGGGTTCACGACCATAAAAACCAGTTTACATTATCAAAAAAATGGATTATAACTGTATCAACAAGAAAGTGTGATACAAAGTGTATGACATTTTAACAAGGTTGGGAAAAGCAGAACATAAAAAAGGTTGGTTTTCTGGGGTTTTACAAAAAATGACCGGTTCCCTTTCGCCCCGACCAGAAAAATAATAAACGACCACTTTGGGTCGTTTTTTATTTTTTTCGTGGGACGCGGATTTAAACTTGGTTCTCATCTTTCCCTCGTTGTGGCTTGGCCACAACTGCGGGGCATTCGTGACGGTTTGGCCGTGCAATGCACGCCCTCGCCTACTCATTGTCGCCCCGACCAGTAATTAGAAAGGTCGCACACAGTTGCGACTTTTTTCGTGTCTCCGCCCCCCACTGCGGGCATTCGCGGAATGCATTGACTCCGGTATTCCCCTAATATACGCAAATCCACCCATAATATACCAGAATTTATATAATGCCTAATTTTGTGGAGTCAATGGGATTGAAAAATTGTGGAAAAAATCTATATTTTAGAAAAAAGAAAGGATTTGATTATGGCTGATAATTTACCAGAAGAAATTGAACAAGATAGCAAAGGTAAAAGAATAGCAAAGGCAGGACTTGATGTATTGGCTGGTGTAATACCGTATGCTGGTGGAATTATTTCGGCGATAAAGGGTGCATACCAGGATAAGCAACAAGAAAAAGCAAATGCTTTTTTATATAATTGGATTTCAATGTTACGAGATGAAATGAAGGAAAAGCAACAGACAATTCTTGAAATCATGTCAAGATTAGATTTTCAAGATGAAAAAATTGCAGACAAAGTTTCTAGCACCGATTTTCAATCATTATCAAAAAAGGCATTTCGTGAATGGGGGGCGGCCGAAAGCGAACAAAAGCGTATCTACATCAGAAATATACTTTCCAATACGGCTGCAGATGTATCAGGGAGTTATAGCTATGATGTGATACGTATGTTCTTGGATTGGATAAAAACATACTCAGAGCTACATTTTAGAGTTATTGAAGCCATCTATAACCAACCAGAAGGGATTTCTCGTTTTGAAATCTGGAATAAATTAGGTCGCCAACGAGTTAGAGAAAATTCCGCAGATGCAGATTTGTTTCGCTTGGTGATAAGAGATTTGTCCACAGGTGGAATAATTAGACAACATCGTAATGTTACATACGATGGACAATTTCTAAGACAACGATCTGGTATTGGCAAAAGTTCAGCTTCAACAACGATGGAATCAGCATTTGAACCAAACAAACAATATGAATTAACCAATTTGGGCAAGGACTTTGTACATTATGCGATGTCGGAACTTCCTATTAAGATTGAATTTAAACCCGTTAATTAGTTGATTTCATAAAATGCCTGTTCCTGTTCACCAAAATTCTCATGTTTACTTGCGATTTGGAATAACGTTTGCAGGTTGACATGGGGTGGGATTTTGCTGTCCATGATGTCGTTGATAATCCGTGGCGACAGGTATGCCAGGTTCAGGTATTTATATATTGTTCGTTGATCGCGTTGTTCGTTTTTTGCGATGGCCTTTATACCAACCCCGTTTTCATACTCCTTTTTATATTTCCACGCATAGGCCAGTGCCTTGATTAGTATTTGAGTGTTTCCGGTCATTGTCAGTAATTCAACTTCTACATCGCCATTTCGTTGGTTAATACAAGTACCAGCCGAGAAATATAGAGGGGTTTCAATTACCGCATACTGCCCATCTGATGACGTAGTAGTCCATTGGCTCGCATGTCGGATTCATATAGTCTTGCTTTTGGAAATTTTGCAGATATTCGATATTTTTGATTTTTATAAAAGTACTTATTTTATGATTGTTGTACACGATTTTTTCAATCATTGATTTCAGCAGTTCATCACTATATTTGCATTGGTTGAATGCCAAGCGTTTTTCATCTGGTAATTTGGTCATGTCAGAATTCAGGAATCGAAGGACAACCATGATAAATTTTAATAGCACATCATTTGTATCAGAGGCAGTCCAATTACTTGCTATAATCATGAAAGAGATTGTCTTATCAACAAGGTAGACAATAAAAGCACCTCAATCACGTTAGATATTGAAGAAGAAATGCTAAACTAGTAAATTCAAAGAATAATTATTGCGAACCTAGAGCATTCGTGGCAGAATTTAATAGAGAAAAGGAGGACAATCATGCCAAAAGTTAAAAAGATTTTCACAGAGTATGGCTTGGACTTTGATAACAACAAATATGGGTTTGGACGCAGTACTGAATATGAACACACAGACGGAACAGAAATACGAACCCATGAACCAGTTAAATTCAAAAAAGTACATGCAAGATATTTCAGAATTTGGATTGGGAGGATTGTTTTTGTCATAGACTCAGACAAGCCACACGTTTCTATTCGTAAAAAGAACCGCAGGAACTTCAAATTGGTATACGGTAAAAGTGGAATAAAGTAATTACAAAGAAGACAACTGGACAAAATATATATTTTTGACAATTTTTGCTTGACAATAAGCGATGGTATGCTATTTGCTGGTAGCAAGAAACATATTAAAACTTGCAATTAAGGACCAGAAATGATCATTGATATTAAGGGTATGGATGGGGTTGGAAAATCCACCTGTGCCAGATCGCTAGCAAAATATCTTAATTATGAATATGCCTCTACGCCCATCCAGACATTCTTTAAGGGCGGTGCCAATAACCGGTTGCGGCTGGACATCTAATTCCAATCTGATATAATTATAATATTTTCCATTGATTTTATTTGTTTATAAAGGAGTAAAAATGAAAATCGTTAAAGCACAAGTAAATCCATTAACTAAAATTGATGGTAAAGAAGCGTTATTATTAATTCAACGAATTGCTAGAACCTGTTATAAATCATATAAGGATTCAGATGATTTAGAATCAGCAAAGAAGATTGTAGCAAATTTAATGAAATCTGGGCATACGTCCATGATTGAAAACTATTCTGTTTCGATGAATTATTTAACTAATATTGCAGCATATAAAGATTTGACTCGTATGCGGCATTCTAGTTTTGCAATTGAAAGCACACGTTGGTGTAATTATTCAAAGGATAAGTTTGATAATAATATTAAATTCTTAGATCCAATTGAAATTCCTAAAGATACATTGAAATATCAAGTCTGGTTAAATGCTTGTCAACAAGCTGAAGAACATTATTTACAAATGGCTACGTTAGGTGCAACACCAGATGAATTAAGTCTATTACTTCCACAATCGACTGCAGCTGAGATGAATATGACAGCTAATCTACGGGAATGGTATCATATATTTGAATTACGCGCTTTAGGTAATTCTCGTCCATGTGTAAAAGAAATTATGCAACCGACATTAGAATTATTTGCAAAGAACATTCCTGTCATATTTGACGAATTATATAATAAAATGCTAAAGGGAAAGCAAAAAACACGATAAATCTTATTATTTAAGTTATTGATTTTATTTAATTGTTGCGGCTAGACATCTAATTCCAATCTGATATAATAAAGGGGGCAATAATGTTTTTACCAGAATCAGTTGCGGCTAGACATCTAATTCCAATCTGATATAATCCCTTACCAGGTCAACGCCGAACCGTTCGGTTGCGGCTAGACATCTAATTCCAATCTGATATAATGCGGTTCTGACATACACAGCCGCACAAACAGTTGCGGCTAGACATCTAATTCCAATCTGATATAATCATATTCTCTGAGATAGAGGGGTATGTTTGTTGCGGCTAGACATCTAATTCCAATCTGATATAATAAAACACCGGATTGTTCAACGGCATTTGCAGTTGCGGCTAGACATCTAATTCCAATCTGATATAATTTGGTCTGGTTGACATATTTGTTGTTATACGTTGCGGCTAGACATCTAATTCCAATCTGATATAATTGCCTATTTAATCGCCTTTTGATGCCATCGCGTTGCGGCTAGACATCTAATTCCAATCTGATATAATACATATCAACAAAAGCCCCGAGATTCGGGGCTTTTTATAATTTATTTCAAAATAAAAAATACCTTATTTTTCGCATGAAACGATTCGTTATCGTTATTTTTTGCGTCTTTTTTCCGAAAATACGTATTGACAAAACTAAAAACAGTCCTATATGAGCAGTATGCAAACCAATATAATAGAAATTTCCAGCGACAATCGCGAACTGTCGGTTCGACGGGGATTCTTGTGCGTCACAGAACACGGAACAACTATCGGAGAAGTTCCATTAGACAGCATATGCGCCGTTATGGCCACTGGACGCGCAATTGTTTTTACCCAGGCTTTAATGTCTGCCATGTGTGAAAACGGAATACCATTGATAATAATCGGTGATAACTATAATCCAATCGGTATAATGACGCCACTGGTTGGTCAAAATCGCCAAATGGCCGTGCAGCAAATGCAAATAAATACATCGCGCCCACTAGAAAAGCAGTTGTGGCGACGCATCGTCCAAGAAAAAATTCGCAACCAGTCCCGCGTTTTGGATAAATATGGCATAGACAATCGTATCAAACATATCCCATCTGCGGTATTATCTGGCGACAGCAATAATATGGAAGGTATTGCCGCTAGAATGTATTTCACCAGTCTGTTTGGCCCATATTTTTTACGCAATCATAATGCCAAAGGAATCAATGCGTTTCTGAATTACGGTTATGCTATTTTACGGGGCGCAATGGCACGCCTGGTCGTTGCCAGTGGTCTGAACCCATCATACGGCATAGAACACCACAATCAACTAAACCCAATGTGCCTGGTGGACGATTTGATGGAGGTGTATCGTCCAGTAATTGACGCCATTGTATACGACATATTTGATGGCACCGATAATCCGTCACGCGAATTGACCCCAGACGACAAACGCATGTTGTCGGGCACCCTGGAGACCAATATTCCAACCCGGGGTGGTGGCACATCACCATTGGCCACCATTATGCAACGCGATGTTTGGAATTTTGTAAATTCACTGAAAGAAAAGAAAAACAAATTGGACTTTGAAAATGTCATTAAAAACTGATGGATTAAAATATATGTGGATGATGGTTATGTTTGATTTGCCAACCGATACAAAACACGAACGTCGCGAGGCATCACGGTTTCGCAATTTTCTGCAAGACCTGGGATTTTCAATGGCGCAATATTCAGTCTATATGCGTTTTACCGGAACGCGGGAAAATTCACAAAAATACGTTCACGCTGTAAAACGCAACAACCCACGGACAGGCGACGTAAATATTTTATTTTTCACCGACACACAATTTGGCGATATAATCCACTTGGACAAAGCAAACAGCCCACGCGCATTAGCATCGCGTCCGGGCCAATTACAATTATTCTGAGCATTGCAATTTTCCAGATGGGCTGACATACACCTTGTGCGCGTTATGCTCTTGCAATGACGTAGCGCTGGCGGCCCATGACTTTGTATCGCCCTCTTCCTTGGCAATAAAATGCGGACGTAAATATATCGTGCCATTACTGCTGATTTTTTTAACACGAAATATCACATTGACCGTATCCGTATTTTCTATTGCGCATTGGTGCATAACCGTTTCCACCAATCCCTTGGGCAATTTTGGGTCAGCTTTGGAAAACGTCGCCATAACCATATCATTTATTCGCAGCCGCATTACCCGTCCGGCCGTCGCATATTTGCGTCGCCACAATGGCGAACCTGCATCTAGTTGCGCATTATAATTGGACAAGATTTCAACTTGCCACCGGCCACGCAGTTTTGGATACCTTTTATCGTCATCACGCATTTTAAATACATCGGCACAGAAATTATTACCACCAACATACCACTTATAGGCCAACTTTGCCGCATTTTGAAATTCTTGCAGCAAAGCCTTTTCTTTTTCTTGCTGGGCCAAACGCATTTTTTTATCGGCAATACCGCCGGCAATTCCACTGGCAACATACCAATTCAAATACGCCGCACGATATGTATCACGTTGCCGTTTTGTTCGAAATACAGGAACATATGTCGTTACGTCAACACCACGCTTATACATACGAACTTTGCGGATATCGCGCAATGTACACCAATCTAAAAATTTATTTGCGATATTCGGCTCATCATTTGTAGTCCCTGTGTCTTTCAAAAACATCTGCAGCGTTTTTGGATTTACATTGTTGAAATCTTTGGTAAATGCCTTTCTATCCTTGTCCGTGGTTGGCAACGCGTCGCGTCGCGACATCACCGCAGATGTTCCGCGTTCAAAAAATTCCAGGTTATACGCCGTGTCTTCATGCAGACAACCAATTGTTCCTTTTGAATCTTTGGGTGATTTCTGGGATTGACGATACGAAATAATCGTATTTTCGCACCGCATTTTGAAATCATAATAATCAAAACCGTCAAACGGCACATTCATATCAACAAACCACTGTCTGCGTTTTTCTTTCTGGGGTTTACCAAACAATTTATCAGTTTCAATCGCGTTTCGCGACAAGCGCTGCAATATCCCTGCCCCAGTGCACGCGACAACAAACGCGTCAATCGCGTGATGAATATGATTACCACGATATTTTTCTGCGTCCGCTTTGTCTTTCCACCAATCCAAATGCCATGCATCGCGCAACATCGCTGTCATGCGCCCAGGCATTCCAGTAACACGGTATTTATCTGCACATACATGCTGTAAATACGTGACCGATATACGCGTCATGAATCTCGTATCATTCAACGCACGCGCAATACAGTCTTGGTCACGCAAGAACGCATTCATTGCGCCACGATTGAACCGCCACTTTGTCGCCCCTGGTAAATTTTGTGCACGCGCAACAACATCATCATAATGCCACGGCGATTTAGAGTCTGTGAACGCTTCATCTGGGCTGCGATTTCCTTTGAAACGGTTTGCCGCCACCGCAGAAATTGTTTTATTCGCCATCGAATCATCCAGTGTGCGCGAAAACGGCAGTATATGTTCTATCTCAAATTCAGGACTAAATAATTTTTCTTTGCTGATAATTTCACCCGTATAAACACAACGACGGTCTAATGGATTCTTGCCCAGATTTTCCCACAATTTATATTTTTGAATATTTTCACGACTGACCCGAACCCCCATCACCACCAATTCCGACGCGATACGATCATTTTCACGTTTATTAGCGGCTTGCTGACTGTCTATCTCAGCTCGTTCCAGCGCCCCCGCACGAACATCGCGCCCCATTTCAATATTTATCGCATATGGTACGCTGCCAAATCGTGCAATCAAATCGTTGACAACCGCACGCAACTGGTTCAATGCAATATGAACAGTGGCATTCATTGTGCGATATACACCATTTTTATCTGGAGCCAATGACGGCTTTAATGCTGCAACATCTCCATAGTATGGCAGTTGTGCCATCTGAACAACACCCCGGTCAGCATGATTATATCCAGCCTTGTCTGCCGCAACATGGTATAAATCACCCTGCGCCAAAAATGGCAACATCTTTTGCATGGCGCAGACAGATAGATTCGCAACCCCGTCTTCAAACGGGCGTTGTATCAACTGAGCTGCCACATCTGGATTCAGACCACAATTTTCCACCAAATAGTCGACCAAATCATCATCACCCAGCGTATCATCGTTTATTCGTGCCAAGATTTGCGATTTTTTATCGTCTGGACACGCATACCAGAAATCAGACAAACCACATTCCGAAAACGCGAACGCTGTCGTGTCAACGTCCATTTCTTTGCGTTTTTCGGTTTCCAGATTAAACCGGACACCACGTGCCAACCCCAGCATTTTTCGCACCGCAGCAAACGTAATCTTTACACGCCCTGATTTATCGCGCTTAACACCATCAAACGTCCGTAATAATATATCTTGTAATTTCTGACGCTGTTCACCCGATAATTCCGTTACGACACCATTATCAATTATTCGCAATTGATTTATCTGTTGCAGGACACGGAACCGTTGAAACACCGGTTCAAATTTATATGCGCGTAGTTGTCCCGGTTCAAACATACACGTCCCAATAACAGGTGGCAATAACGGACGTTGATGAAATATTGCATGTTCAAATTCTTTTCGCATTTCATCTGATAATCCCTGGGCCGTACATATACGATTAAATTCTGCCAGATACATATCACGCGTCGGATAGAACGCCCCATCTTTGATTTTATTTCCATCAAATTGTTCTGCGAATCTGTATCTGTGTGATTCAAATTGAAATTGCCCCAGTGTTTTGTCACCCATTGCCACCTGTAAAGACGCCGTTGCATTTTTTAACTTTCCACCGGCCTCGCCCCTGGTTTCTTTACGATTACTCTTGAATCCACGACGCAACGCCAAATGAAATAAAACGCGTCCCAACTCATGTGGTTGCAACTTTTCAACGACCGCACGGGCACGCAACGCATACGGATTTTCCAACGAAACATTTGAATGAATATCAAAATCCATTCCATATTTATGAATCAGTTGCAATGTGCGCTTTTTACGCAAGGCCACACGATCACCGCGACGACGCATCTGACGATGCTCGCGACGAACAACATTGATTGGTGTATGACTTTGCGCATCACGACCATCTGGAAATATACGCACCCCCATATCAACCAAACGGGTTATATTATCCATATCGTTTAATTCTACGACCGCCCACCCCAGTGATGTGCTGCCTAAATCCAAGCCTAATTTATATTTCACGACCACACCCCTTTGTGCACATCACATGATACAAAACATAACAAATAAATGCAAATCAATTGACTTATTATTTTAGTGTTGTATAATTACGGTGGTGAAAGAAATAACACTAAAATCAAGTTGGAATTAGATGTCTAGTCGTTAATAAGAACCTTTCATACGAAAGGATATTTCACCATAAAAACAGGCACTTTGGTGCCTGTTTTTTTCCTCATTCTGCCCTGGGCAATGGTAAATCTGGAACGGAAAGCGTCCCCGTAACATTATATTTACCCGCCATTGATTGATTTGCCGCAGATGATGTGCTGACACGCTCTGACACCGACGAATAGACCGCCAATGCCGATGGATATTGGACATCGGTCACACTGGGTGTCAGACTGATAACCTTGTTCATTGTATTTTCCTTGTTTGCCACAACATCCTTGACATAACTGACGCCGGCAATACCACTCTGGTTGTCGCATAAGTCGTGCCATTATCATCAGGATTGACATCATTTGGCAACGCCCAAGCACAAAAAACGCAAAACACAGTCGCAAAAACGCAACCGAAAAATACCGTCCGAAAAACATGACATGACAAAAACATGCGAAATTCAACCTCCCCCGTGGTGAACTGTTTTTGCACAAATTCCTTTCGCAATAACGATACTAAAACACGCGTTTTTATCAAGAATTTTTTGTCAAATAAACATCGGGGGCAAAATACCCCCGACGTAAAATAGATGTTTAATACGGCACAAAAACTACTTCTCACTCTGCGAGCCATTGTGCAAATTCACACCACGCGCCATAAATTCGGCCGCCAAATTTACCGCCGCAATACCCTTCTTGTAACCTGCCCCATTCGCCTTGTTTGCTACGGCGTTTGACGCAATACTAAACTTATTCACATTATCAGTCATATTCAATGCCTCTTGTCAAAACATCTCTCTGACAGTGGTCAGATTATAACAACAAACCTTTTTTGTCAAGTATAATTGTCAACAATTTGTTTTATTTGTCGCAACCATACATGCCACACGGTTCATTTGCCGAATACTCTTCAACCACGATTGGCGCGGCCTTGACCTGTTCGGCATAGTGCGTTTCCTTGACCACACGCACGCGACGATTGGCCGCATTTGCAACGCCATCAGCCGTTGGCACTGCCAAATCTTCTTCGCCGGACGATACCGCGACAATCTGGCTGGCCGGGATACCGTATTTAATCAGCATTTTTTGCACAGCCTCGGCACGACGACCACCCAATGCATAGTTATAATCCTTGCTGCCCATTGTGTCGGTGTGTCCAACCACAGACACCTTGATATTCTTGTTTTCCTGGGTTGCATTGGCCAATTTTTTAATCAAATCCTGGTATTCTGGTTTGATTGTAGCCTTGTCAAAATCAAAGCGGATTTCAAACACTTCTTCCATAACATGCTGTTTTGGTTCCAATGGAATTTGTTGCACCTTGATAATGGTTTTATCACCAGATGCCGCCTGAATCTGGTCTAAGCGTGCATTTATCGCCGCTAATTCGGAACGCATAGCCATCATCATATTGATGAATTCCTGGCGTGTGACCAATTCGTCGCCCACCATTGGGATTTCTTCGTTCTGACTTGCAACGGCACAGTCTGGCATTTCTGGGTTTGCCGCACATTCCGCCGACATAACCGCCATATTATTACTGTCCGAAATTGTCTTGTCGCCACCATAGATATTCTGGTTAAAAACCAGTGGTTGAACAGGCACCGGGTTAATCAAATGTTGCGGAACATTTACATTATTGACAATAATCACGCCATCACGTGCATGCCCCGTCCCACTCATCGCCTGCATAGTGCGAGTTTCTGGATAATAATCTGTTGGGCGATTACTGGCATTTGTAACTGGCCGACGCGACTGAACAGCGATTGTCTCGGTCGTTGTCGTCGTTGTTGCAGATACGCGATTGTTAGTTACAATCTTGCCCCCTTTGCAGTCGCGCAACGCGGCCATAGTTTTCAAGTATCTGTCACGACATTCACGTGCCGTGCCGTCTTGACCGCTGGCCGCCGCAGATAACCAACAGTCAAATTTTGCCTGGGCCTCGGCCGCTAATTGCGGGTTGGCTTCACTGGCATCGTTTTTCAATTGGTCCATCAAATCATTATAAGCTGTATATAATTCAAATGAATCCTGTTCGTTGTCAACCGGCCAATTTTCCAAGGATTCTGGGAACGGCACCTCGCCGCTGAATGCAGCAACCGCCTTTTGTGCGAATAATTCACCCATTTCAGAATACCCACTGGTTCGTGCATTATAAATTGCATACGAACGGTAATTCATCGCCAACTGATTCAAAAATGAATCCTGGTGCGGCGCAGAATACACATCTAATTGTTCCACGTAATCAACCGTTGGCGTATCAATCGGTGCATATTGGGCATTATCTTTACTGCCTGCGCACGCCGTCAACGCCACAACAGACGCCATCGAGATTACGCGTGATACAATCCATGTCAACACACAAGATTTATTTTTCATCAGAAATCCCTTCTCTTATAATCCCCCGTATTATACGCTTTTTTGTCATATGAGTAAAGCAAAAAAGTGCGATATAAACCGCACTATTTATTTGTAATTTGTTGTACTATTGCCCCCAATGACCCCAGGCCACCTAGTCCACCACCACCACTGGTCATCTGCCCCACCGAATCCATGATTGCGCCAGTATTTGTGCTCTGGCCCATATTGCTGACAGTGCTAGTCAAGAAATTACCCCACAGTGCACGTTTTTTTGCACTCAGTTTCGCATAACTGCAGTTTTCAATTTTTGATATCAGATTTGCTGCTATTGTCCGATTATCCCCGTCTGTATAGTCTGTTTCAGAAAAATCAATCAGATTGAATATTTCATATATATTGGAAACATTTGCCGGATTTTTGCACGACAGCGAACCATCTGTGCAGTACGTAGCGGTACTGGCCATTGGGAAATTTGCCCACACCATACCATCGTTGCCGTCACCCGCAAAATAATCATAGCAGATTTCCGTCGCGTCGGTTCCCGCAGCAATGCGCACTGCTTGGGCATAACCGCCCCGTGCAATAGTACAACGACGCTGATTCAGACGGGTCTGAGCCTCGTCCGCGGTCATTTCGCCAACTTTCGCCCACTCTTTCATCATATTATTGACGAACGTAATTTCCTTGGATGACGGAACGCATTCCGCGGTCAGTGCCTTTTGCTTGGCATTTAACTGCTGCACACTGTTGACCAGCCCCAATACCGTTCCAACCAAACTAGCGGTATCTGTGGATGTGACAGACGTCTGGGGTGCAACCGGCGCAGCCTTTTTAACCGTGACCGCCGCCACAGCATCAGATGTGACTGCAAACAACGCCATACATAAAAAGGTTAGCAATTTTTTTATCATCTCTCTTGGCGAACATTATAACATAAAAAAACAATTGAATAAATATAAAAATTGCTTTTTGTCATCTGACGCGCTAAACTGAATCACGTGCAAGGCGACAAACGCAATTTTATTATATTTACTAAACACAGACGCTTAAAACGCCTGTGGCAGTTTTTCTTTACCGGCTGGGGACTGGTAATGGTGGCGGCGTTGGTCGCTGGTTCTTTGTTTACCAAACAATTACTATGGACGCCAATTACCGCGGTGAATATGACTGACATTGTCAGCAATCAATTCAAGATGTCTGGCGCATCATTTGCTGGCACCGATACAAACGGCGAGCCGTTCAAGTTACGTGCCGCGTCCGGTCGCCAGGAGTATGGCAAGCCTGACATTATATTTCTAGAATCTGTATCGGGGACGATTGTTCGTCGCACCAGCGGTGAACGTATAACCGACAATATTCGTGCAAATCGTGGTCGATATGACCGCCGTGCGCAAACTGTGACACTCAGTGGGAACGTCCGCATTGATTCCAGTAACGGCGACAAAATACTAACTGACGAATTGGTGGTAAAATTATGAAACAATCCGTATTACGCATTGAACACTTGTCAAAATCATATGGCAAACGCATGGTCATTCGCGACATTTCCATGGTCGCACGTCAGGGCGAATCGGTCGGCCTGTTGGGGCCAAACGGCGCAGGCAAGACGACGGCATTTTATTGTATCACAGGCCAATTAGCGGCCACTGGGGGTCAGATTTTCCTGAATTCCCAGGATATAACACACCTGCCATTTTACCAGCGGGCACGGCTGCATATTGGATATCTGCCCCAAGAAAACAGTGTTTTCCGCGGTCTGACAGTAGAACAAAACATTATGGCAATACTAGAGGTCGTAGAACCCAGCCGCAAGAAACGCAAGATGAAACTGGACGCGTTGCTGGATGAATTTTCAATTTCATCTCTGCGGCACAGCCCTGCAACCGCCCTGTCGGGTGGCGAACGCCGTCGTGTTGAAATCGCGCGCGCATTGGCAAACGACCCAAAGTTTATATTGCTGGACGAACCGTTTGCTGGGATTGACCCAATCGCCGTGAACGAAATCCGCAGCCTGGTGTCTCAATTAAAGAATCGTGGTCTGGGCGTAATTATCACCGACCATAATGTGCGCGAAACATTAGGAATTACCGATCACAGTTACGTTCTGCATGATGGTATGATTTTAAAGCACGGCACCACCGACGAGATTATACGAGACGAAATGGTCAAGAAAGTCTATCTGGGCGAAGATTTCACAATGTAAAGCCTCGTCGCGGACTCAGTTCCCCTCTGACCAGAGGGGTGGTGCGCAGACCGGGGTGTCGTCTATTTTAGAGAGCAGAGGGCGCAGCAGAGACGGATGCTCTCTAAATAAAGAACGGGGCGATGCCCCGTTTTTTATTCCGTATCTTCTTCGTCCATGTCGTCATCGTCATCAACACCGGCGGCGTTCAAGTCGATTTCCTTGGGCACCCCTAAAATATCTTCTATTTTTTCAGACGCAGCATCCAGGTCAATTTTATGCAAAACAGCAAATTCCTGGGCCATGCGTTCCAGCGCACGCAAATACAACTGACGCGCAGAAAACGTCATCGTGTCCGCCGCCGTCCGACGTTGCAGATCACGCACAACCTCGGCCAACTTCATAGGATCGCCAGAATTTATATTCTCTTCATATTGGGCGGCACGACGCGCCCAAATCATACGCTTTGCCCCCGCCTTGCCCTTGGCAGACGCAATTGCCTCGTCCATTTTTTTGGCAGTGGTCAGTGGACGCAGTCCCGAGATTTCGGCACGCTCGACCGGGACGCGCAAAGTCATGTGATTGCGTTCAAAATCAATGACCAACATTTTAATTTTTTGGTCGCCGATTGTTTGTTCTTCGGTTCGGACCAGCTTTCCAACGCCCTGGGTTGGATACACAACATACTGGCCAGTTTTAAAATCTAATTTCTTGCTTGGCATAATAGCGTTACCCTTTGCGGTTGCCATTCTCTCTGACTCTCAGGCAGTATACCACAAAAAAACCAAAAAAACAAATAATTGACCATAAAAAAATACCGTCCCATTCAAGACGGCATAATATTATTTATTTATGCGACGAACCGCGCCAGTTCGACGCACCGCTGACGCACGATTGATAGACGCCCCCCCTTCGGCCTTGGCGCAAACCCATTTATGATTTTGCAATATCGCGGTCAGCCCATCGGCACAATCCGGTTTTTCTAATTGCCATGCAAAACACCCACCTTTTTGATACGATTTATACGTGCTGTCGTCACCACCACGCGTGTATGCACCATATTCTGGATTCCAGTTACCTGCTGGTTCCCCATTGCACCATTTACGCTTGCCAAAGCATTCAATGCGATTGCCAGACGCGTCAATCAGTTCCACTGGCGCGGGCGTATCAACGTATCCCGATGACGCCGCACGACCATTGCCCATTACGTGACCTGTTTCCAAATCGCGGCACCACAACTTTTGACATTCAGCCGCCTTGATGCCATCAACTTTTGCGTGTTCTGCCAATATATACCCCGCCCCGCACGACGTGAACGTCGCCGCATGCACACACGTTACCATCGTGGCCAGCACAATCACAGAACAAAACAGTTTTTTCATCTGCATCTCTCTTTGGACATTATTTTACACAATTTACGGTAAAAATCCAAACGCTTTTTATTGTCCCAGTCCCGCCGGTGTGAAACGACCGATATTGTTAAACAATTCCTGGATTGCGTTCAATTCAATCGCTGCCGGGATTTCTGTTTCACCATCAGCAACCCGAACTTCAGGCAAATCATCATCACGCAAAACCTGCATTCGGGTAACGCGATTGCCTTTTATCCACGCCAACAAAACCGTCCGATTATCATATGTCTTTTTCAATGGGCCGCGATAATTTTCATCTGCACCATAATAAATCCAGACGTCGTCACCATGGATTGTTTTTACCTGGGGCGCACCAATCTGCTGTTCCAGTTCATCGGTCGTTTTAATTTGCGCCACGCGTGCATCCAAATCCGCTGGGAAAACATATCCTCGATGTTTGGTCTGGAACGTGCAGCCGACCAGTGCCATTAAACAAATCGCGATTATTTTTTTCATGTTATTTATCCCTCGCCATTTTCTTTGGTTTCGTTTGCTGCGTGCATCATTGCAAAATGCGCAATATATTTTTTCAGTTCCACCTTGTAACGATTATTTTCCTTGGCAAATTCGACCAATCTGTCAAAGTTAGGGTTGACCGCGCGTGCAGCGCTAAAACGACTCTCGGTTTTCAAAAAGTCCTCCAATGCGGTCGGATTATCAATATTTGAATCCAGCGTCAATGGATTACGCCCTTCTATCACCATTGTCGGATCAAAACGATACAACGGCCACGCGCCAGTCTGGACAACCTGATTCTGGTGCTGAACAGCATTTTGCAACGCGAACCCGTGCGCAATACACGGCGCATACGCTAATATGATAGATGGTCCAGGGAACGCTGCCGCTTCGCGGAACGCACGAATCGCCTGGGCAGGATTTGCCCCCAACGCAATTTGCGCAACGTATGCCCCCGACATCATCGCAATCATACCTAAGTCTTTCTTGGCATGTTCTTTACCACCGATAGCAAATTTCATACTGGCACCAAATGGCGTCGATTTTGACTGTTGGCCGCCAGTATTGGAATATCCCTCGGTATCCAGAACTAAAACGTTCACATTTTCGCCACTGTGCAAGACATGATCCAAACCGCCATATCCAATATCATACGCCCAGCCGTCGCCGCCGATAATCCATACAGATTTATCAATAATCGCGTCAACTAAACTTTCCGCCAGGCGAGCACGTGGCCCATCAATTGTCGCCAATTTTTTGCGTAATGTTTCCGCACTGGCACGCTGGGCATTTATGTCGCATGTATCAAACATTGCGTCAACATTTGGAATATTTAATTCGAACAGCAAACTGCGCAATGTGTCGCGTTTCTGATTCAACGCCAACCGCATACCCAAACCGTATTCCGCGTTATCTTCAAACAACGAATTAGACCACGCCGGTCCGCGCCCAGACGCGTCGCACGTCCACGGCGTCGTAGGCAAATTTGCCCCATATATAGACGAACACCCCGTCGCATTTGCAACCACCATGTGGTCACCAAACAAATGCGCCAACATCTTGATATATGGTGTTTCCCCGCATCCCGCACAGGCCCCCGGAAACTCAAAGTAATGTGGTAATAATTCTACATGTTTTGGTATATTCAAGTTCAGTTTTTCACGCGGAATATCAGGCAATTTTACCACTGCGTCAAATGCGCGTTGATTTTCGTCGGCAACATCGCGCACGTTTTTCATAGCCAGTGCCGCCACTGGACAATTTTTCACACACACGCCACAACCAGTGCAATCTGCTGGTGAAATTGCCAGTGTGTAATACATATCCGGCCCCAGTTCTGGGGTTTTCATCGGAACAACTATTATTCCCGATGCACGTGCAGACGCCACTTGATCAGCGGTCAATGCACGGATACGAATTGCCGCGTGCGGACACAGCATAGAACATTTACCGCACTGAATACATTTTTCCAAATCGCACGTTGCAACACGCTGAGAAATCGAACGCTTTTCATACTTTGATGTGCCGACTGGATACTGGCCTGCACCAAACGCACCATCAGTGCGGAAACGCGACACCGGAATTGCGTCACCACGCTGTGCCGCCATTTCACCCAATGTCCCCGCAATCTCGGCCGGGGCATCCGCAGTCATCGACGGGATAAAGTCTGGCGCAAAATTTGACACCGACGACGGCAACGTATATTGATGTAGATAGCCCGCTGCTCGATCAACCGCTGCCCAGTTTGCTTGAACAACATCCATACCCTTTTTCTTGTATGTTTTTTCAATTGCCGCCTTGGCCGATTTGGCAGCAACCGCTGGGTCAATAACCTGGGTCAGATTAAAGAAATTCAGCATAATAAACGTGTTTATACGATTGCCTAACCCCAGTTCATTTGCCGCACCATTTGCGTCCAAGAAATACACATTTGCACGCAGTCTGATTAAATGTTCCTGGGTTTCTCGTGGCAGATTTGCAAACGCCACATCAGGTGCCATTGACGTATTTATCATAATCGTCCCACCTGCACGCAGGCCGCGAAACACATCAAAACGCTGTGCAATCATAAAGTTTGATACGCTGATAAAATCTGCCACTTCTATCAAATACTGGCTTTTAATCGGTGCATCAGAAAAACGAATATGCGATGCGGTAAGTCCCCCTGATTTTTTGGAATCATATACTGCGTATGATTGCGGATATAAATCAGAATTTTCCCCAACGATTTTAACGATATTTTTAACCGCGCCAACTGTGCCGTCCGAACCAATACCATACAAAATTGCGGTCTTGAAATTTTCTGCCTGGACAGCAAACGCCGGATCCGTTTTCAGCGACAGTCCCGACAAATCGTCATCAATCCCCACGGTAAAGTTATGATGCAATGTATCGCGCATCAGGTTTTCATAGACTGCCTTGACATCGCGCGGTTTGAATTCTTTGGACCCCAGTCCATAACGTCCACCATATACCGCCGCCGCATCGCCCACGACCGTTTTAACATCTTGATATAACGGCTCACCGATTGCGCCTGGTTCCTTGGTTCGATCCAGAACCGCAATACGTTTCACTGTTTTCGGCAACGCAACGCGCAACGCGTCAACCGGGAACGGTCGATACAAATGCACCTTGACCAGTCCCAGTCCACGTGGCAGGAACGGCAGTGTTTCTTCAATTGTTTCACACGCACTGCCCATGGCAACGATAACGTTTTCGGCATTTGGGTCACCAACATAATCAACCAAATTATACTTGCGCCCCGTCAGTGCCGCAAATTCGTCCATACATTTTTGAACAATATCAGGCGTCGCAGCATACAGTGGGTTTGCCGCCTCGCGTCCTTGGAAATACACGTCTGGATTTTGGGCAGTTCCGCGAATTGTCGGGTGTTCTGGCGACATACCACGTGCACGGTTTTCACGCACCAGATTATCTGGAATCATTTTACGTAACACATCATCTTCGATTCGAATCAAACGCGATTCTTCATGGCTGGTGCGGAATCCGTCAAAAAAGTGCAAAAATGGCACACGTGCCCGTAACGTCGCAGCATGCGCAATCGCCGCCATATCAGACGCCTGTTGCACATTATGACTGGACAACAGCGCAAAACCAGTGCTGCGCACTGCCATAACATCACTGTGGTCGCCAAATATGGACAGCGCATGTGTCGCCAATGCGCGCGCCGCCACATGCATGACAAACGGCGTCTGTTCGCCAGCGATTTTATACATATTCGGAATCATCAGCAACAACCCCTGTGATGCCGTAAATGTCGTCGCCAGCGACCCCATCTGTAACGCACCGTGCATTGCGCCGGCTGCGCCACCTTCGGATTGCATTTCAATAATCTGTGGAATTGCGCCCCAAATATTTTTCTTGTGCTGAAAGGACCACTCGTCCGCCAGTTCACCCATCGTACTACTGGGGGTGATTGGATAAATCGCCGCGAAATCAACGCATCTGTACGCGACATCAGCCGCTGCCCAGTTACCATCAACAATCAAATTTACCATTTTGCCTTTTCCTTTTACAATTTTTCATTGATGCCAGAATCATACCGCGATTTTTATTACAAGGCAAGACGATACTTGCAAAACGACTTGACAAAACGCGGCATTTGTATTATACAAAAACGAAGAATAAATTCAGTAACGGGGAATCATATGTCTGACATACAACCTGGCGAATACGAAACAATCAACACAACCGTCGAAAGCACCGAAGACGATACCGTCGGATATATTAGTGCCGAACTGAGCGCATGCCTATTTGGACAAATCAGCCCCCAGTCGGAAACATTACGACATATTGCAGCGCATATACAAAATATGCCCCATATGCAAACAATTTATACACCAACAAAACTAACATCGCCATACGATATCACAGATCGTCAGGCTTTTGATTTATACATCAACGGATACGGTCGTGATTTAACAGCATTCTCATCGTTTGCCGCATTGTTGGCACTGATGCGGGCGCGTGGTGCAATTATCCGCACAAATATTATTGGCACTGCACGTGATGCAGCGGGGCTATTAGCAATATTAGGGACACCGGGATTTCGTATTATGTATGAATCAGCAACCCTGGTTCCATATACCAGTGCCTGTCAGCGCAATTTGGGATTTGTTGGCCCATCATCAATACGCCCAACAAACAGCGAAATAGAATACATTCGTTCAATATACAAAAAGAATACAAAATTGAGCAACGATGAAATCACAGACATGATGCAAAACAGCCAACCAATAACGGCAACCCAGTGTTTGAAGCATGGCCTGTGCGACTGGATTCTGCAAAACAATGGCAAAATGCGCGGTCGCCACCGATAAAAAACGCCCCAATGGACGTTTTTTTATTTTTTATCTGTGGTTACCGTGGCCTCATCATCAATGTCGCTATCCGCCACCACCGTGTCACAAACCGGTGCACGTAGTTTTAATTTAGACATTGCCCGCACCATATCCATCGCACGTTGCAATTGATAATCCAGCGCATCTTTTTCTTCGTCAGTCAATTCAGTATCTGCGTCATCATCATCAGATTTCTTGTCGGCCTTTTTCTTGGCATTTTCGTTTTTCAAGGCATTTTTAAACGATGCCTCGGAATACAGACTTTCCTTGCGTTCAATTGTTTCAATCTTGCTCTGTAACACCTCTACGTCTGGGGTAATCCCCTCGTTCTGGATTGAACGTCCACTGGGTGTGTAATAACGCGCAATAGTAATATGTATCGCCGTGCCATCGCCCAGAGGCTTTTGCTGTTGCACACTACCTTTGCCGAAACTCTGGGAGCCCATTACCAACGCGCGACCATTATCCTGTAATGCCCCCGCGACAATTTCAGATGCCGAGGCCGAACCATGATTTATCAACACGACCACCGGCTTACCATTTGTCATATCGCCCGGCCGCGCAAAACTGCGTTCAATATCAGTCTTGGCCTTGCCACGCGTTGACACAATTTCGCCCCCGTCCAAGAACGCGTCCGATACATCAATCGCCGCCGTCAGATATCCACCCGGATTATTACGTACGTCCAGGACATAACCAATTACGTTTTTCTTTTCCAGTTTTTCAATTGCGTTTTTCAGATCCTTGGACGTGGTGGCACCAAAATCAGAAATACGAATATATCCGATTTTTTCATCAGAATTTTCGTCCGCATCAGCAATTGATTTCTCTTCGAACTTTACCGATTTCACTTTGATGATTGCGCGTTTCAGCGTGATATTGCGCGGTTCTTTACCATCAGACACAACGGTCAATTTAACCTTGGTTCCTGGCCGACCTTTCATCTTTTTCACCGCCTGATTTAATGTCAGATCAAAAACCTGTTCGCCATCAATATGCGTGATATAGTCGCCTGCCTTTATTCCTGCTTTGGCAGCCGGTGTATCGTCAATTGGCGAAATGACGCGCACCGCACCACGGTCACTGGTAATCTGAATCCCCAATCCACCAAATTCGCCATATGATTTGTCATTAAATTCTTTGAAATCATCTGCCGACAGATACGATGAATGCGGATCCAACGCCGCTAACATGCCGTTCATCGCAGATTCCAGCATTTTTTTCTCGTCCGCTTCTTCAACAAAACTGTCACGTGCAGTCTCAAATACCAGGGCCAGTTTTTTCAACTGCTCGTAAATCTGTTCATCCGTCAAGTGGACAACCGGTTCTTCCTTTTTAGCCTTGGACGAACCCGCTGCCAATGACGTAATTGGCACTAATAAAACAATAAAAATCAGCAACTTTTTCAGCATTATGTTCCCTTTCCATAAACCACTATTCTCTGACATAGCCCAGCATAAAACAAATTCCGCACGCCCGCAACACGATTTTTTCTTGCCTCGCCATTTTTTACGTGCCAGAAACGACACCCACTTGACAAATTGCTTTTTTGGGCTATATTTATATTGATGCATGGGGGATAAAATAATGAAAACAAACAAGATAAAATTACAAATCGAAGAAAATCGTGAAACAATTTCTAAATTGTTATCTGGTCGTGATACAGTAAAACGCTTGAACAATTTGAATTGGATTACACACGAATTAACGGTCGAAACCCAGATTTTATTTCAATGCCCCGATGGCATGCCCAAAGCCGAGCGTGACGCATGCTTGGATTATACATCAATGAGCAACCTGGCCAAAACATGGGAGTATATTTTAAAGCATCAAAGTCCCAAACACGTAATTGACAACATGGCAATTCGCAAGATTCACTCGCTGTTGGCGCACGGCACTGATATCCAAGGGGGACAATATCGCATGGTTGATGTATATGTTTTACGCACATCTGCCCCTGGCTTTAACGACATGCTATACAAGATGGACGACATTCAATACAACCTGGGCGATAAAAACATACCAGTATTGACACGCGCATTTAATGCCCACTATGACATTATCGCGGCCCAGCCATTTAATGACTTTAACAAACGCACATCACGCATGGTGATGAACTGGTTTCTGGTCCAGAACGGATATCGCCCGATATTATTTAACCACCCGTCAGACAAACACGAATACATGGATGCCCTGCGTGCACGCGCAAACGACGATTGCAAAACATATTCACACTATATGTATTCATGTATGTTGCGCACCCAGCGCGAGATAATCAGGCTGTTAAACAAATCACGGACTTTATAATGAGTAACACCCCCAAAATAAAAACCTTGATTCATGGTCGTGAAACATACACCGTATATTACGGTGATGAATTCGTCCTGAAACGTCCATTGCCGACGTTTGGTGACGATGCAAAAAACGCGTGGCTGGACAAACAACACAAGACCAAAAATGTCATTGATTGCATTCGTGCCATTGGTAACCCACTGTATAACGTGCCAGCGATGCGTTTCATCAACAATGAAGAATACCAAATTTTGGAAGATCGCGCCCCTGGCGTGCCACTAACAGTGGACATATATCGCACCTTGTCACGTCGTCAACGCTATGAAATCATCAACAGTCTGGCCAGTTTTCTGGTTGATATGAACGAATCGCAACCGATTGGTCCGGCTCAGACACATAAAATTGTATCTGAATTGAAATTTTCACGTCTGGACACATTTATCAGCACCAAGATGTCATATTGGTTTAATAAAAACGAGATTCGCCAAATGTCACGTATCCGTGACGAAATCGCTTCGTTTCAATACATGACACGCCTGGCGTGGTCGCACTGTGATTTAAATCCAGGCAATGTGTTATACGACGCCAATACCAGCAAACTATCCTTCATTGATTTCGCCGAAGCCGGATATCGTTTCATCTATCGCGATATATTTGCGTCGCTGCAAATTGAATTAGGAATCTGGAAACAAGTTTATGACGCATACCTGAAAATGCACGACAAAACATTGTGGCAAATGCCCAGTGCAAAAAACGAAAATCTGAGAAACATTATGAAATACCGTTTGATGACTGTTGTTCTAAAACGCTTTATCAAGGCGTCTGACGACCTGCGTCTGAATCCGCAAAACGAAAAGGGTCGTCGCAACAACATCGAAAAAGTCGCATTTATGCGTGAATGGATGCAATATTTGCAAAGCCTGGAACGCACATTGCAGAAATAATACAAATCAATCCTCGCGGAACAAACGCGCTGGATCAACCGCGACGTTGCCGCGTCTGACCTCCAGATACATTTCAGGCTTGTCCGGGTTCATACGTCCCACCGGCTCCCCTGCCAGAACGTCTTGTTCTACCATCACATCAATATCACCTAAATTTGTCATTACCGTGTTGTATCCATTTTTGTGCGATACAATCAGCACACGACCAAACCCACGAAAACTGTCTGCAAATTTTACTGTGCCGTCTGCCGGCGCCATCACTAACGCCGCACCACGCGTGCGAATGCGCCAACCATCTGACTTTAACCCCAACGCCGTTTTTTCGCCGAAATGCACCACAACACGACCGCGCACAGGCTGGTTTAATTTACGAAATGAGAAACGGGAATCACCCGACATCTGCGAACTGCCCACACCGGCAGACAATTCAGAAATACTTTTTGCGCGTGCCGACAATTCGCGCAATTTTTTTTGCAACGCCGCTTGTTCGGTCTTTAACTTTTGATTTTGCGCTGCGCGACGTTGTAACAATTTATCCAGTTCATTTTTTTCAGCCGCATATTTTTTCGCCGTGCGATCCAGTTTTTCTTTCTCTACCGCGCGCGCATCACGGATTTTTTCTAATTCGCGAATTTTGACCGTGGCATCGCGGATTTCATCATCAAAACGCGCCGACGCCCCCGATAACACCGCCGATGTCAAAACGTATTCGCGCATATTATCTGTGTCAAAACTTGGGTGCGACGCAACGAATAAAATGCTGGCCGCAGCATCAGAAATACGCGCCCGATTTTCGTCCAATGACCGTGTCAATTGGTCACGCTGGGCATCCAGATCAGCAATTTTGCGAATGACAACGCCACGCTGTTCTTCCAGATTACTGACCTGTTTACCAGCTGCAACCAGTTTCTTTTTGGTTTTTTCAACCTCGGCCTGAGACGTGCGAACACGCTGGCTCAGTTTTTTATTTTCTTGTTCTGTTTTGGCAATTTGGGCGTTGATACGTGACAACTCGCTGGCGCACAAAACAGGTTCGGTCGCCAAAATCAACCCCAATAAACCAACCAACAGTTTTTTCATTATTTTTTTACGACACGTAAAAATGTTTTTTTGCCTTTCTGCACAATGATTTCGTCAACCGGCACAACCGTGTATTTCGGGTCAGTAACTTTTTTACCATCCAATTGGATTCCGCCCTGTTCCACGTTACGACGCGCCTCGGACTTGGATGTGAACAGCCCGGTCACACACAGGAAATCCAAGATACCCATTGCCGCACTAAAATTAATCTGGACAGTCGGCATATTTTCAGATTTCGCGCCACCACCAAACAATGCGTCGGCCGTATCTTGGGCCGCCACCGCCGCGTCGTGACCGTGCGCAATTTCGGTCGCAGTAAATGCCAGCACGCGTTTAACCGCGTTTAATTCTGCCCCACGCGCCGCCGCCAGACGTGCAATTTCATCCAATGGAATTTCCGTAAATATCTTTAAAAACGTTTCTACCAGGTCGTCGGGCGTGTTGCGGAAATACTGGTAATATTCGTATGGCGACGTTTTGTCTTCGTTCACCCAGACCGCGTTGCCGGCCGATTTGCCAATCTTTTCGCCGTTTGCGTCGGTAATCAATGGGGTAGACAAAACAAAAACTTCTTTGCCCAGTTTTTTACGCACCAGTTCAACACCCATAATGCTGTTGCCCCATTGGTCGGCACCACACAATTGCACCGTGCAATTATATTTTTTATACAGTGTCAAGAAATCAACCGCCTGGAATGTCATATAATTAAATTCCAGGAACGTCATACCATTTTCCAACCGGCGACGAACACTTTCCATACCCAGCATACGTGGCACGGTAAAATCCGTCCCAAATTCACGCAGGAAATCCATATGACTGTATCCACTCATCCAATCGTTATTATCGACCATAACCGCGCCATCGGTACCATCATCAAAGTGAATAAATTTTGAAATCGAATGACGCAATCCCGCACAATTGTGTTCAATTTGTTCGTCGGTCAGCATTGGGCGTCCCTTGTCCCGACCAGACGGGTCGCCAATACGCCCCGTTGCACCACCAACCAGCGCAATCGGACGATGACCATATTTCTGGAACCAGCGCATCAACATCAACGACGCCAGGTGTCCCACATGCAACGAATCCCCGGTTGGGTCGGTGCCCCAATACACGGTCACGCGTCCCGCATTCAGCGCATCGTTTAACGCGTCCATATTAGAGGCTTGGTTGATAAAACCACGTGCGTCCAATTCCTGTAACAATTCATTTCTCATCTGATTATTTCCTTATGCCCACAATGCTAGCAAAGTTTTACCCCCCGCGCAAATGTTTATTATTTGAACTTTGAACTCTGAACTTTGCACTCTAAAAAAATACCGCCGTATGGCGGTATTTTTTCGTATCGGCAATGTAAATTATGCCAACATCTTTGCAACCTCGTCCGCCAGGTTGTCTTCGCGCTTCTGGATACCTTCGCCCAGAACATAATACGCAAATCCAGCCAGTTTGCCACCGTGTTCGGCAACAACTTCTTTGACGGTCTTGGATGGATCCATAACGAACGGCTGTTCTTCCAGAACGGTTTCCGCATAGTATTTGTGGATACGGCCCTGGACCATTTTTTCAACCACAGCCTCTGGCTTGCCAGCGGTGGCACCGGATTCAATGAACACTTTCTTTTCGCGTTCAACCGCGGCCGGGTCAACATCGGCAATCGTCATAAATTCAGGTTTGTTTGCCGCGATGTGCATTGCAATCTTGTTGCCGATTTCGTCGATTTTGTCGGAATCGCCATCAATTGCAACCGCAACACCAATCTGGCCCATACCCGGAACCAATGCGTTGTGGATGTATGTGTAAATATGCTGGCCAGAAACCTTGGCAATACGGCGCAATGTCATATTTTCACCAATTGTGGAAATAGTTGCCGCGATGTCATCTTTGACCGCCGCCATTGTCGCGTCGAAATCACCACCCAGTTCCAATGCCTTGGCTGCAACATCGGCAACCAATTTCTGGAACTTGTCGTTTTTCGCAACAAAGTCTGTTTCAGCGTTCAATTCAACAACGCAACCCATATTGTCGCATTTTACAACGGTCACCAAACCAGACGCCGCAACGCGGCCGGCCTTGGATGCCGCCTTGACAATACCCTTTTGGCGCAACCAGTCGGCCGCCGCTTCGATATCGCCATTTGATTCAACCAATGCTTTCTTGCAATCCATCATACCTGCGGATGTTTTTTCACGCAGTTCTTGAATCATTTTTGCGGTTACTTCTGCCATTGTTTTTCTCCCATTTATTATAAAGATTTAATTATTTATCCGCCTTGTCTGCCAATTTGCCGCGACGTTCTGCGCGTGCTTCGGATGTTTTGGATTTCTGGCGTGCTTCTTTGTCTTTGACACCCGCTTCGAAATCATCGGCCGCAGACATGTCTGCTTCGACCTTTTTACCGGCCGCGCCGCCCAAACGTTTTTCAATACCAGACAAGATTGCGTCAACGAACAGGTCGCAATACAACTGGGTTGCACGTGCGGCATCGTCGTTGCCCGGAACCGGGTAATCAACCAATTCTGGATTCGCGTTTGTATCACAGATGGCGATTGTTGGGATGTCCAGGTTGCGCGCTTCGCGGACCGCATTGATTTCACGTGGAACGTCAATGACAATCATCGCCTGGGGCGTGCCGTGCATATCCAAAATACCACCAAAGATTTCACGCAGTTTTTCAACTTCTTTGGTCATAACACCGACTTCTTTTTTGGTCAGACCCAATTTGTCGGCGTTTGCAATGTCTGCTTCCATCTTTTTCAGACGGCGAATAGACTGTGAAACTGTTGTCCAGTTTGTCAGCATACCACCCAACCAACGGTTGTTGACATAGTATTGACCGCAACGTTCAGCGGCGTCTTTGACAATGTCTTTGGCCTGGTGCTTGGTCGCAACAAACAGAACCTTGCCGCCTGCGGCCGCGATTGCTTCCAATGCAACCAGGGAACGATACAGCAACGGTGCAGTTTTGTTCAAATTGATGATGTGGATTTTATCCTTGACCCCATAAACATACGGTGTCATCAACGGATTCCAGCGACGTGTGTGGTGACCAAAATGGACACCCGCTTCCATCAACTGCTTCATAGTAAATGTTGGCAATGCCATGATTTTATCCTTTTTTCTGTTGTTATCCTCGCCGTGGACCCCAGACCAGATTTTTCAAATCCGGACAGAAATCTTGTCCAACGGTTGTGTTATTCACGCACCAGCGTGTAGCCCGATGATAGAACAATTGCCCAATAAAATCAAGCAGAAATTGAAATTTTGTCCATATTTATATTCCTGGGTTTTAGATTGACAAAATATTTTTGCGTGCTAATCTTTCAGTATGAAATCATTGCCAGGCATTATTACCGCAACCATATTTATGTCCACTGTGTGTATGGATGCGCTGGCGGTCAATAATTGCACAAATCCAACATATCGCAAAAACAATTCCGACGAATGTAATATGTTTTTCGGCGGCGCAACAACACTGATTGGCGGCACAACCATCGCGGCCAGCGCATTGGCACTGGTTGGTTTGGCGGCCGGCGGCACCGGTGGTGGGGGTGGCGGTGCAACAATACCCACGTTGACCACCAATATATTTTATGTCGGCAACGACGTGGATTCGGCGCATCTGGCCGGGATAATGGGCACAGACGCGTTTTCACGCAATTTTGACCAATATACCAGCATCCGCCTGGCCTGGTCATTGGGACGCGGATGGCGCGGGGCCGGCACAAATATTGCCGTGCTGGATGCAGGTTTGGACACATGGCACGGTCGCACGGTTGCATCATTTGCATCGGGCGCAGTTGCCCCAGACGCCAACGTCACAGAATACAAAATTACCAACGAATATATGGACTTTCTGTCATACGCAGAAATCGCGACCGTTATCGCCAGCGCACACGACGCGCACGTATATAACGCCAGTTGGTCCGTCGGTATGCGTGCAACAGAATTAAAATCACGCGCACAACTGGAACGACTGACCAACGCTAGGTTTGTCACCGAAATTTCTGATGCAGCAAACGTACGTGACGCAATTTTCGTCTGGGCCGCCGGGAACGATGGCGCGAACCAATCCAGCATGTTGTCTGCGATGCCGCGCGTTCTGCCCGAACTGCACGGTCATTTCATAAATGTCGTTGCATTTGATAATGCCACAGGGCAACTGGCCGATTACAGCAACGCATGTGGCATCACACGCGACTGGTGCATAACCGCCCCAGGCAGTCTGATTACAGATGACGGCATGCACGCCGATGGCACCAGTTTTGCCGCCCCGATCGTATCGGCAGCAATCGCCACCGTGCGCCAAGCGTTTCCATATATGACCGCCGCCCAGATAACATCATTATTATTTGAAACCGCGCGTGATTTGGGTGCGCCCGGTGTTGACGCGGTATACGGTCACGGAATGCTGGATTTAGAACGCGCAACGCGACCCGTGGGTGCGGCACTGGTTCCAATGGACGACGGTGTGATGCAACCACTGCGCACCGCGCGCGTATCGGGTCAGATTGCCCACAGTATAAAATCCACCAACCCCAGATTTGCATATTTTGATAAATACGGACGCGCGTTTGCGGGCGACCTGGGCGACAATATTTCAATTCAAAACCCATCAATGGGGTGGCGACACCTGCGCGATGGACGCAACACCACCATCACCGCCGGCAGCATCCAAATAGGAATGCGCAGCGCGGATTTCTTGCCCACCAGTGGATTTCTGGATACAGACCATCAAAACTTCATCAGTTTTATTGGCGCAACCAACACGTGGGAATTTATGGACGCCGAAATATCACAAAACGCAACAATTGGATTTGCACGACCGCACACAACGACCAATTCATTTGTTACTGGATTTTCGGACATAACGACCGCATCATTTTCCATCGCCACTCGCGTTCACGATTGGACGTTTAGTATCGCCATTCCAGACACCGTGATTTCAGGCAATATGACAATGCGCTTGCCCACGGGACGCGCACCAGATGGCACGATAATATACGACGATTATATCGCCGATTTGGTTACGCGCCCATCGATTGATATTTCAGCAAAATATAAATTCATAACCGTCGGATTTGTTGACAATCCATACGGCACCGATGAATTATACATGTTGGGAACATGGCGTTTGCAGTTCTAAATCTCTTGATGGCTCAGCGGTTGCAATACCATGCTCGCTGATGAATTTGTTCAGCGTATCGCGATGAACACGCAATCGCCGCGCGATTTCATATCGATAACGACCATCATTTAATTTCTGGTGAATATATCGTTCACGTCCCGCCAATTTAGACGCATTACGACTGCCCGATGGGCGACCAATATGGCCCCCCTGGGCTTTGACACGGGCCAGTGCCTCTTTAGTGCGCTGGGATATCAAATTGCGTTCAATTTCCGCCGACAAGCCAAATGCAAATGCCAGCACCTTGCTGGTAATATCAGACCCCAAACGATAATTATCCTTTATCGTCCATATTTTTGCCCCAACGTCCATACAGTGATGCAAAATACTCATAACCTGTAACAAATTACGCCCCAAACGTGACAATTCTGACGCAATCAATAAATCATCTTTCTGTAATCGTTTTATCAATCGCCCCAATTTGCGTTTTGACAAATCCTTGGTTGACGAAATTGTTTCTTCTATCCAACAATCAATAGATATATTTTGGTTTTCGCAAAAGCGTTGTATTTCAAACCGTTGGTTTTCTGTTGTTTGGTGGTCTGTCGACACACGTATATATCCGTATATCAATTTGCACTCCTGTGGTGGTTACATTATTATTGCCTCCTTTCTTAATCTATCCCCCAGTGATAAAAAATACCAAAATTTAGGATTTTTATAACACAAAAAAACATATTTAGACTTGTCTTTTTATGTTTCACCTTTTAGAATAAACACGTATTCTCGGGACAAGGGGTCTGAAACATCATGAAAAAGAATCAACGCATACGCAAACCGAATAACAACATCCGCTTACACAAATGGCATCGTATTGTTATTGCTGCAATGGTTGCCATTGTCGCGACAATTGGCGGGATTATGTTTTGGCGCGTTATCGCACACGGGTCTGAAAATATAACCGTTATGCGTGTTTCTGTTTCTGATGTGACGGCGGCAACATTCACTGATGACAACACGGTTTTGTTCGGCGCAAATAATGTTCCAACCGTCAACAATAATCGTGCAGTGTCTAGCATTGTGCCACTGATCATTTCTTATAATTGGTATTCTGGCCCATATCAACAGGTATTAAAACCCACCCTGACCCAGTCTGATATTACGAATGGCATAAAAATCACGCCAACTGTGCGCGGCGCATTTCGCACCCAGGGGGGCGGTGATGAAATCGTATTCACGCCAGCGATTGATTGGCCCGCCGATACAGATTTCACGGTCCGCATTGATAAAAAATTATTTAACGACGATGTGTCTGTGGATAAAAAGACAATATCGTTCACAACGCCCAAAATCACCGCAACGGTGTCCAGTTTCAATCTGTATCCGGCACCCAACGCCGATAAATCTGTGATTGGTGTTGCGGTTGTATCGTTTAACTATCCAATTGACACAAAAAACTTTGCGGACAAGGTTCTGGTTAAACTGGATGACAAGAAATTGGATTTTGACATAAAACTGGACAAATTCCACCGCACAGCCGTCATAACAACCGCACCAGTAAGAATCACAAATACAGCGCAAACAATGCGCCTGAAATTAAATCGCGTATCGCCGGCGGCGGGCAATGGTGCGACCAAGAAACTGACCGCGCACACAACCATTGAATCTGCGGATAATATATTCAAGGTCGCGTCCATCGCAACAACGGCAGCAGATGACACTAACGGGAACGCACGTCAATTGGTTTTGATTGACATGACCGCCACGGCCCAGAATAAAACAAATTGGGCCCAGTATGTTGAAATATATCTGTTACCGGAATTCAAGGATAATGATGAAAAATCAGACAATCGCACGCACCACTGGGCGGCAGACGAAATCACCGACGACGTATTACGCGGGGCCGAAAAAATGACCACCACGCGCGCCGATTTCGTTACACCCGCAGGCGTTTATCAATATGCGTTTCCATATTCAGTATCAGACACACGTGACCGCTTTATATACGTCCGTGTTTTGGCGGGCCTGAAATCAGAATCAGGTTTTACGGTCAAAAACGCCGCGTCACGCGTTATGGCGGTGCCATATCCACCACGCACGGTCCAAATCGCCGGCAGCGGTGCATTACTGTCCCTGGGTGGTGATAAAAAACTGGCCATCATGGCACGTGGCGGCGTCACGGTGGCGTATGTAAATCTGTATAAAATAAAATCATCCGAAATAAATCACCTGATTTCCCAGACGTATAATATCTTTTCTGAAAACATAGAATTCAAATCGTGGTCATTTGGCACCGATGATATGTCAATTGTATTTAACAAAAAAATCCCATTTGCAGACGCATCAATGACACGCACAAATTACGCGTCGGTAAACCTGGGCGACTATCTGAACCGGACCCAAGATAAAACAGGTATCTTTGTCATACAAACAGGTGCCGATGAAAATGCCGCCGACGTCAGTGATCGTCGTCTGATTTTGCTGACCGATTTGGGAATTATACGCAAATTATCAACCACCGACGCATCTGCATTGTTTGTCGTGCAATTGTCTGATGGCACGCCTGCCGCCGATGTTGAAATATCAATTCTTGGCCGCAATGGCAACGCCGTATGGGCGGGTCGCACCGATGAAAACGGCCGCGCAGATTTGCCGGTGCTGTCGTGGGACGAATATCGTGGCGCACGCGAACCGGTTGCAATCGTCGCACGCCGCGGGACCGACGTGTCATTTATCCCATACAATGCAACCGCGCCGACGGTCGATTACTCCAAGTTCGATGTTGATGGCGTGTATTCATATGGCAACGCGCCACTGAACGCATTTATATTCACCGATCGCGGAATTTATCGTACTGGCGAAAATATGATTATTGGCGGCATTGTCAAAAACAAATCATTTAAATCATTGGCAGGAATGCCGGTGCGGTTGGAAATTCGCGACCCGCGTGGCCGCGACGCATATATCAAAACATTTTCTGCGACGAACGACGGTATGTTCGACGTAAAATATGATATTCCGGCAACGGCATCAACTGGCGAATACCAGGTTCATCTATATTCTTTGGATGCACGCAATAACATTGACAGCACGCTGGGGGGAACAACATTTCGCGTTGCCGATTTTGTCCCAGACAATCTGAAAATAACGGCAACAATTGTTGATGCATCAGATAACGGCTGGATTTCACCAGACAACATGCGCGCAAACGTTTCATTACGCAATCTGTTTGGAACGGCTGCAACAGATAAACGCATATCTGTTCAAGCATCTTTGCGCCCGACGAATTTTTCTTTTCCAGGATACACCGATTACAAATTCACAACGAATTTTGTTTCTGGAACCGGCCTCAGCGACAGCACAGCTCGCAACGCGCAAACATTTACGATTGATTTGCCAGATGTTCGCACAGACGACAACGGCGCAGCCAGTTTTGACATTACCTTTAATGACAGTATCCCAATGGGGACATACACGTTGGCCGTTACCACTCGTGGCTTCGAAGGCGATTCTGGTCGCAGTGTTCGTGCAGTTGCGACATCGCGCGTGTCTGGGGCAAAATACTTGGTAGGCTATCGCGCGACAGGCGATTTGGCGTATATTTCGCGTGGCGCAGCACGCAGTGTTCATCTGGTTGCGCTGGACCACACGGGTGCTTCGGCCACCGCAACGGGATTACGTATGCGTTTGGTTCGTCGTGAAAATTTAACCAGTCTGGTCAAAGATTACAGTGGTTATTATAAATATCAAACAGTCACCCAGGACAAGGTCATAAATCAAACCCCGATTGATATTCCTGTAACCGGTCGCACACTGCGCCTGGATACCGACGCACCTGGGACATATTTTATTCAGATTCTTGATGCCGCCGATAAAACCTTGGCTAATATAGAATATTTTGTTGCGGGAAATAAAAATGCTGAAATGAAATCCGACACAAATGCAGAATTAAAGGTCAAATTGTCTGCAACCGAATACAAACCTGGCGAAAAAATCGCGGTCAGCATTACCGCCCCATATGCCGGCACGGGCCTGGTCACAATTGAACGCGACCGCGTCTATGCATACAAATGGTTCCACGCCGACACCACCACATCAGTGCAGCACATAACAGTGCCTGATGATTTTTCCGGAACAGGATACGTCAACGTTTCATTTGTGCGCAATATTGCCAGTCACGACATTTTCACCAACCCATATGCATACGCTGTTGCGCCATTTTCTGTCAATCTGGACGAACACAAAATAAATATCAAACTGGCTACACCTGATGTTGTTCGCAATCATACACTGGATATAAAATATACCGCCGACCGTGATGCGCGTATGATGATATTTGCGGTCAACGCAGGGATATTACAGGTTGCAAAATACACCGTCCCCCAGCCACTAAAATATTTCTTTCAAAAATCCGCGTTACAGGTAACGACATATCAAACGCTGTCACTGTTATTACCAGAATATAAAATCCTGCGCGAATTTGCAAAGACTGGTGGTGGTGACGTAACCCCAGGTGCAATGGAACAAATATTGACCAACCCGTTTGCGCAGCGCACCCTGCCCCCAGTGGCATTCTATTCCGGCATAATTGACGTGACTGCAAATACCCCGGGTGAAATAAAATTTAATTTACCAGAATATTTTAACGGCGCGGTCCGCGTATTTGCCGTCGCCACAAACACAACAGCAATGGGCAGTGCGGATACCACCGTCACTGTCCAATCACCGGTTGTTATATCAATGTCCACACCAACAGTTGTCGCACCAGGCGATAAATTTGATATCAGTGGTGTGATTTCAAACCTGACCGATGGAACGGGTGCTGACGCGATTGCGCACATTTCCGCACGCGCGTCGGATAATTTGAAACTGGCCACTGCGACCGACAAAATCGCAATCCCAGAAAACACCGAACGCCTGTTCGTAACAAATGTCTTGGCGGGCGACAAACTGGGCAATGCGCAAATCACATTAAATGCTGAAATCATGGCAGACGGCGCATTTAAATCACGCGCGTCAGCAACGTCTGATATATCCGTTCGCCCGACAACCGCGTTCCGAACCACGGCACGCACTGGAATTATTGGCGACACTACGACCAGAATTCGCACAAAACCAACCCCAATGTATCCAGACAACGCATCACGCGAACTGGTGATTTCGGGCAACGCCTCGGTGCTGATGCGACCACTGGTTTTGTATTTGGAAAATTACGATTTTCCGTGCACTGAACAGATTGTGTCTGCGGCAATTCCATATGTTATTGCGCCAAATGATGCTATTCTTGGCACGCGTTATTCAAATTCCCGCACACATATTGATGACACTATACGTGCCCTGCAATCGCGCCAGGCATCCGACGGTTCATTTGAATTGTGGCCCAGCACCGCGTCGGTTGACGTTGCAGTCGCACGCAATGCCGCCACCGATGCGACTACCGCCGAAACAACCGCATACGTTGCACAATTCTTGACCATGGCACGTGCCGCAGGATTTACCGTCCCGCGCGACATGCACGACCGCGCGATTGATTTCTTGCGCGATTACGCTGGTGGCACCATCACAGACACGGCGTCCGCCCGTGCGGTTGCACACGCAATCTTTGTCATAACCCAGAACAATTTTGTCACAACTAATTACATAAATCTGTTCCAGGAATACGCCGACAAAAATATCAAGAATTGGCAGCGCGACCTGATGGGAACATATATCGCCGCGGCATATAAAATCATGCACCAAGACGCCCAGGCCGATGCGCTGATTGCAAAATATCGCACATCTGACAATAGTTTTGAATATGCTGATATGTTTACCAACAATGTTGCAAATGATGCAATGTATAATTATATCGTGCGCAACTATTTTGCAACCACACCAGATATAACAAAATCCATGCAAAAGTATCTGGACGGTGGCAATTACGATTCATTTACAGCAGCCACAATGGTGATGGGCCTGCACGGGACAACGTCTGATGGCACAATCGCTAATATAACAGTCAGTGCCGATGGCGAAAAATTATCTGGCACCATTGCAGATTCCGCACTGCACATAACAATTCCGCAAAATGCGGCACGTGTTGAAATAAAATGCCCAGATTGCACCGCCGCCGCACCATATTATTCGCTGATTACGCGTGGATACCCAATAACAGATGTTGACGCGTCCAACGGCATGACGGTTTCGCGCGAATATCTGGACAGTGCGGGCAATCGCATTACATCGGCAAAAATTGGCGACATTGTGACCGTTCGAATTTTTGCGCGTGCACGCGGCGCAGATTTTGTGCCAAATGTCGCAATTACTGATTTGTTACCGGGCGGATTTGTCGTCGACGGCGATGTCACCGGAAATGCCACATTTACCCAGGTTCGTGACGACCGCGTTGTTGTCTTTGCCGACGTATCACGCAGTGGCGAATTATTTGAATACACAGCCCAACTGACCACGTCGGGCGAATTCAGTGTTCCGCCAATTCATGCAGAATCTATGTATAATCCTGGCATTAACGCGACCGGGGATATGTCAAAATTCACCGTGACAAATGAAACGCACTAGTTTGATTATTCATCGCATTTGGCAACATATACGTCGTCATCGCGTGGCGTATGCCTGTGTTGCCGGCGTGCTGGTTGGGTATTGGACGGTGCAATTGTTTTTTACACCACCACTGTTGGCGCACACACATTTTTCAACCGCATATTACGACCGAAATGGTAATTTAATGCGTCTGACATTGTCGGCCGATGACAAATACAGATTATTCACCCCATTGAATAAAATCAGTCCTGACATCGCCCGCGCCACCATTTTATACGAAGATAAATATTTCTGGTATCACCCGGGCATAAACCCAGTATCCCTGGCCAAGGCCACGGTGAATTGGTTTCGTGGCACGCCCCACCCGGCCGGCGCATCAACAATCACAATGCAGGTTGCACGAATATTATATAACCTGGACACGCGTCGCCCTGTTGGAAAACTGGAACAAATTGCCACCGCGATTTATATTGACGCATTTTATTCCAAGCGCGAAATTCTGGAAACATATTTAAACCTGGCGCCGTATGGTGGCAACATAGAAGGCGTTGGCGCGGCGGCACTGGTGTATTTTCATCATCGCGCCCAAGATATGCCAACCATAGAATCAATTACCCTGGCGACGATTCCGCAAAATCCGACGCGTCGTGGTCTGAACACGAATACAGGCCTGAACAACATTATGAATATGCGTGGCGATTTAGTGCGACGTTGGGTTGCCGCAAACCCAGATGACGCCCACCTGGTGACATTGGCCGAAATGCCATTGAACACATATAACGTGCGCGATTTACCGTTTGACGCCCCACATTTCACAGATCGCCAAATTGCCACACGACAAAATTATTGGGCTGACATTGGCGCGCAAAATTCAGAAATCAGAACGACGCTGGACATAAATCTGCAAAAACGATTGACCCAGACACTGCGCCAGCAAATTGCGCGACGAAAATCCCACGGCGTCAATAATGCGGCGGCGATTTTGGTCAACTATAAAACTATGCAGGTTTTAGCGCACATCGGTTCGGTTGATTATTTTGATAAATCTATTTTTGGCGAAAACGACGGCGTCACCGCACGACGCAGTCCGGGTTCAACCCTGAAACCATTGATATACGCCGCCGCCACCGACCGCGGTCTGATTCACGGTATGACATTATTGCGCGATGCGAAAATCAGTTTTGGGGTATATGCCCCCGAAAATTCAGACAGTGAATTTTACGGCCCGGTGCTGGCGCATACTGCATTGACACATTCGCGAAATATCCCGGCGATTGATTTACTGCGCAAAATAGGCGTGCAAAATTTCTATCAAATGTTGTCTGATTACGGGGTTGAAAATCTGAAATCGCCCGATCATTATGGCATATCAATCGCCCTGGGCGGGGCCGAGGTTTCAATGTCCGAACTGGCCGGAATATACACAGGCATTGCGAACCTGGGCCGGCATTATGCAATTCGCACAAACCTGGACACACCACTGTCGCGTGGGGTGCAAATCCTGTCGCCCGAGGCAAACTTTCTGACGCTGGATATGTTGGCACGTCAATCTGCGCCCAGTGCCGCATTACCATTTGAACGTCGCAAAACATCACAAATCCGCCACTATTGGAAAACAGGCACATCATCATCATATCGCGACGCCTGGACGGCCGGTATATTTGGCGACTATGTTTTAATCGTCTGGGTTGGAAATTTTGACGGCACACCAAACAACGCGTTTTCAGGGGCGCGCACGGCCGCACCGATTTATTTCGCGTTGGCCGATACCGTCGCGTCATACGACGCCGCACGTGGCCACCCGATACAGAACAATAATTTTCTGCGCGATGATATGAACGTCGCATTGGTGCCTATGTGCGACGGCGTTGGCGGTTTGGCCGGGCAACATTGTCCGAAAACTGTTTATTCATATTTTATCCCGGGCGTATCGCCCATTGACACATCGCCAATTTATCGTGCGGTTGCGATTGATAACGCGACCGGATTACGCGCGTGCGACGCATCGCCAGACACGACGCATACAGCGGTCTATGAATTTTGGGACGCAGAATACCTGGATATGTTCCGACGCGCCGGCGTCACGCGCAACACCCCACCCCCATTTATGCCCGGGTGCAATCTGGACGAAATTGTTGACGCCAATCCAACAAACGTAATTATATCCCCAATCGCTGACACCCGAATCGTAATCACCGATAATCGCGACATTGCCGACGTATCGTTCCAGGCAATTTCCACACGCAACGACGCAACAATATTTTGGTTTGTTGATGATGACTTTATCGGCAAAACCCGGTCGGGCGAAATTATTTCGCGCCCAATAAAAATGGGGACGCACACCGTCCGAACATCTGATGCACTGGGCAACGCCGGACGCACAGAATTCAGCGTAATTAAATAAAAAACCGGCGCACATTGTCGCGCCGGCATACACTACATCAAATCAAATTTTGTTATATAGTTAAACGACACCCCGATGATAAAATTACTGCCATAAACATCGGCGGCACGTGCCTTGGCCAAGCGATATTGCAGATACGGCCCCATCGTAAAACTGGACCACAAATTTGTATCCAATCGCAACACAGCCGACAAATCACGTTCCAAATCTGTGCCTACATAATCAGAATAATGCAAGTATTCACGATAATAACCATTGCTGGAAATTTTCACACCATCGCGCACCGCATATTCCAGACGCCAGCCGACCTCTATACCGGTTTTGCTGGTCTGGTCGTGTCCGTATGTAAAATCATATTCATACAGTCCTGTTGCATATAAACTTTTCAAAATCTTGTGGTCAAACAGGGACAAACCGGCGCTGACACGGGCAATTTGCTGACGCGGTGCATCGTGATTATCTTCAAATTGTGTGTCATAGGCACCACGAACCGTCGGCCCGAATTTCAGTCCTGAAAAATCCCAGCACGCGTGCGATGCATCACTGGTAAATTCAATTTTATCAGCATTTTGGTCAACTGTCTTGGGGCCGTCATAGGGTTTCAGTGTCGTTTTACCGTATTCCATAAACAGGCCATTATCCCATTTGAAACGACCATGATTATATTCCAACACGACATCAGATATGCCCTTGATATAATCCTGGCTGGACGCATTCAGTGCCGACACCGGCGAATCCGCATATTGACGTGCATTTGTGACCGTGGTCTTGGACAAATCCAGTCCCATGCGACGAATATTTAATTTCAGTGTTTTTGGTGCCGGTTCAATATTCAACACATCATCTGCGTGCGCAACCATTGGCGACAACGCCATAAATAGAACCAACGATAATTTTTTCACGATTTCCGTTCCTTTCTGTGAATGGCAATGTATAAATATTTTATACAAAGTCAAGGAATTCTTGCCGACAATTTATCGTGCGATTCGCAGCGTGCCATTATCGTCAGCAACACGCCACCCAGAACCGCGTAACGCCGATGAAAACTCGCGACGTGCCGCGACCGGCAATTCCATTGTAACTGTCCTTGCGTTTATATATTTTGTTCTCAAATCAATTTTTTCTGTGCGTGCGATGTTCTGTAATTCAATCCAGTTCGCCATTGGATCTGACAGCGTGGCAATAACAACAAACGTATCCCCAGACGCACTGTTTGGCAACCAATTTTGCACACCGTTTGCGTTCAGCCAATTTGTCGCCGCCGTCGCGTCAATCGTCATAGAAATTGTCGCCGAATATGTTGTATCAGATTGCTGTTCCCCAGAAATTTCTGTTGACGCAATCAGGTTTTGCAAATCCGACGGTTTTGATTCCGAAATTGCCGATTGCAATTGGTCTGGCAACGTATATTGCGACAGCGCATCATTGATAATTTGACGACGCGCAGACGCCAACGCCATATTTTTTGCGGTGGCGGCGGTATCACTGGTGATATTCACCGTTGCCACCCCACCCAGGTTTGCGGCATTTGCCACCCCGACCACAATCGCCAGCACCGCACCAATAAACACAGAACGAAACCTTGCCAACATTACGCAACCTTTATCAGAACCGGGCATTTACACCAACGCGAATTCCCAACGAACGATAGAACGAATCGATTTCCTTGGACGCACTGCATTTCCAACCACTACACTGGGATTCCAGATTTTTAATACTGATTGCGATTTCATCACCAGCAGTTCCGGAAACTTGTCCCAACATGCCCGCTTCGGATTTAATTTGTTCAGAATCCGATGCATGCTCTGTTCGCCATATTTCAAATCTTTTATTATACAAATCCGTATAATACGCGCCGTTCAAATATGTTGTCGCGTCCGCGTCGCTGACGGTATAGTAATCGTATGTCAGCCCCAACGACAGCGACACTGAATTTGTTATCGCGGTCACCCAATTCGCGCCAAATCCAAAGTGCATTGCACTGCCGATACTGGCCTTGTCTTCTACGCTTTTTGGATGTGCCCAGTCAAAACGATACGGCTGGTCACCAACGGATTTATATCCTGGCAATCCCAATTCCACGCGCCCATTGACCGAATTATTTGCGTTTATCAGATAATTCATATCCAACGCTAAATATGGCCCTGACCATTCAACCTCGTATGAATGAGATACGCCTGGTTGCTGATAATAATACGTTCCCTGGCTGTCAATATATTTTGCATTTGACGCAATTTCCATTTTACCAGTTACATTGTCACGCCACAAAACCTGTTGCGAACCATCAGACAATTCAACAACTATCGCTGGGTCACATTGAATTTCATCACTGCCTTCTATTTTAAAGCACGCCGCCGTATCAACTGACAATCCATAATTTTTTTTGGTTTCCAATTTATATTTGAAATAGCGATACCCCAACGACGGTGTCACACGCATATTGCCCCACTTAAAGAAATCTGTCAGGCCAAATCCGGCGTTAAATCCATACATGTCACCGCCATTGCTGGTTCCGACCGACAATGCGTGACCAATTTGATCACCAATAACCTCGTTCGCTTCATTCACCCAGCGTGTGACAAAATACCCACCATCGGAAATATCGTCGTCAACCATACTGCTGTCGCCGTATTGCATACCGTATTTGAATCCGGCGTCAATTTGCATTTTTGTGTTGCCTGCGTCAAAAACGTATCCACCACGCAAATCCAACACGTTCCAACTGACATTATCATAATGCAGTTTTGACGATGATTCCTTCATTTCAAATTGCCACATCGCATTTTCGTGCGAAATCCCGGCGTCCAGCCAGAATCCATTTTTACTAGACGCAGTCGTTGTGGTCGGTTGCGCATTGGTGCGTGCGACGTTCACCTGGCCCGTTCTGGTGCCGACGGCTGGTCGCGTTGACGAATATGCTGAATATCCCGTTGTGTTATAGTTGCGCGTCTGGGTCGTATTTGCACCGTATCCGCGCGACGCATACGATTGCGTGTTATAGCGCATCTGGGGCGACTGGTAATTCCCGGTATAGTATGTCCCAGCGGCATTTGCGGCCACCGGCAACATCGAAATCAGCGACACACGCAATAAAAATTTCGGTAATTTTGTCATATTAAAAATCCTTACCTTTACAATTTCACCTATATGGTATCACAAAAACGGTTGAAAAACAAACCACATATTGATAAGAATATAGACACACTGTGCGAGCATGGCGGAATTGGTATACGCGCAGCACTAAGGATGCTGTGGTGCAAACCTTGGGGGTTCAAGTCCCCCTGCTCGCACCAAGAATTTCTTATTTTTCCCTTGCCCGGGATTCTGTAATTTTGCTAACATTGACATATAAAAGAATGAAAGGAATCAAAGTCTTTTTTGCCACATGCCTGATGTTGGTATCTTTTTTGCCATCATGGGCGACCGATGGCGACGATGTCGCACGCGCTGGGACGCGTCGCACGCCGGGTGCTGTTGCGTCAAATAATCGTGGCAATGCGACGGGAACCGCGCCGACAACATCGGTGGCCACATCACGAATTGCAACGGGCCTGGGCGCGGCAAACGCCCCCACTGTGCGTAATCGCAATACAACGGGCGCAAACACAACAATGCGCGGTGCCGGCAAAACAAACATTACATCACGCACCGCGGTATCACAGCGCAACGCGACATCCGCAACCGCACCACGCGCAACCACCGTGCGCACGGCAACAGTGCCACGCGCAACCACCACGCCGGCACGCGCCCCAATATCGCGCAGTGCGACAAATCGGGCGACAACACGCACGACGTCTGTGTCACGTGCGGCAATATCACGCGCAGCAACAACTGATACGCAAAAAAAACTGACAGCGAACGACGTCATCAGCCGCGATTACAAAAAATGTCGCGAGGTTTATTATAACTGTATGGACGAATTCTGTGCGAACAAGGACAGCCAATTAAAACGTTGCGCCTGTTCATCACGTATGAACGAATTTGACAGCGTGAAAAAAAGCCTGAACACGGTCGAAGACAAAATGTTGGATTTCAACCAACGCTTGTTGACCGTCAATATGGACAAAGAAGATGCCGCCGCATTAAACCAGGCGACCGAGGGCGAACTGGCATTCCAACAAAAAGACACATCTAAATCCAAGAAAATGCTGGACGAAATTGCAAAAAAACTAAACACCAGTTTCAGCGACAGCAACTTTAACAACTCGCTGACGGCGATATCGTTATCATTGGACACCGACGCCGCGTTTGACAGTGTTGATTCATTATCTGGGACGTATAATACGGCAAAATCTGGGACGGCGTTGTATTCGGCGGCCCTGCCCGTGTGTCGCGAAATGGCGGCCGAGGTTTGTACCGATGACGAACTGGCCATCGCCGAAAGTGGATACCAGGTCACAATTGAACAGGATTGCAACACCGTCGCCAAAACATACCAGACCCAGACCGACCAGGCACGCGAAAAACTGCGCGAAGGCAGCGCACTGTTGGATATGTCGCGCCTGGACATTTACCAGAAACGCAATTCTGACGACATATTGACCTGTAAAAGCAAGATGTTGGCAATGTTGACTGATTCGACCGTATGCGGTGAAAACCTGGGCAAATGTTTGGATACGACGGGACGTTATATTGACCCCACCACGGGCGAGGCGTTCTTGACCGTTGACTTGGCGAATTTGAATAATTTAATCAAGCGACCAGATACCAATCAAACCTGGACTTCCGTCCCTGGGAACCAGGTGTTTGTCACATATTTAAATTCAAAAAAGAAATTCTTGGAACCAGCAATGGAAAAATGTCAAGACATTTCCGACACGGTCTGGGACGAATTTATTGAAGATGCGCTGGCGCAAATCAAATTGGCCCAAGAATCCAAACTGGAAGATATGCGCCAGGCATGCACAACGCTGACAGCCCAGTGTTTGACCGACACTGCAAAATCATTACAGGATTTTGACGCACGTGCGTTGTCAACCTTTGGGGTTGCTGCCGACAAGACCGTCAACGCAATGTGCACCGATGTTCGCACCGCATGCACAGCATTACTTAAAACCACAGGTGGTGATGCCGACTGGGTCGGCGGCATGACCGAAATCGCCACAGACAAGACATTTAATACCATAATGCAAACCTGTCGCGAGGTTGGACGCGCCTGTATTATCCAGGCATGCAAATCAATTTCTGGCAACTTTGGCCTGTGCGAAAATATCCAGACATCGGTCAATCGTCACGCGATTATTGAACGCACGTCATGCTGGGGCGATGTCAAGGCTTGTGTTGCATCTGCGGGCGATGACGCAATCAAACAAATCTGGGGTCGCCAAGTAACAGACAACCAGATTAATACCGACGGCAATTTTTATACTCTGTTATACAGCGGGGTGCACTGTATTGATAATCCGATTAATAACAACGACCCCAGATGGTGCGACACACCAAATACAGCAGGTGATGCCACCACGAATACAGACACACAAAATCGGGTTCACGACATTTGCACCACCGAATGCGCCGACGCATCATCAGTCGATTGTTATACATGTCGTTTGGCCGAACGCCTGTGGGGTAATTGTGAAAAAGACCCAAAAACATCATTATCCAAAGACAATGACCATAACAAAATCAAAATACCTGTTACCACAGACACTGATACGCTGATGTCATGGTTTGCGAAAAACACTGGCACCGCCAATGTCCCCAACAGTTGCAGTAATACACAGTGCGGTGTTGGCGAAATAATGAGTGCCAACCAAGGTTGCGTCCCCACCAATGCCATGGATGACAGTAACTGGGCATGCGAAACAAGTAACCGCATAAAAATATTTGATAACTGGTCCAACTGTTGTGGCAAACTAGATATGTCTGACGGCCAAGAACGTCTTATTGGTGGCAAACTGGATATGTTTGGCAATTGTTGCAGCGCCCCAGATGACCTGGTTCAAATATCCACTAATAATACAACTGATTATGTCGGCAACACTGTGCCAACTTTCGGAATCAATAACGATAAATTATGTCTGGGTAATAACGCCGCTTTCCGTATTGTAACCCAATTTACAATGCCAAACAATAATCCATACGGCAACGACACCGCTAACGCACAAGCGATGTTGATATGTGTGGGCGCAAATGATATCACACACCCAACGCTTGGAAATAATGATTCTCTTCCCGAAGGTTTCCCAAATGGCAATGAATTAGATTGCAATGGTGGTCACTATGTAATCGTCCTGTACAGGTCCGACGGCACTAGCACATCGTATGGTGCGTATTTCAATCCATTGTATGACAACACCACATATGGAACAAAGTATGAAAGTTCATACAGAATCGACGAAACCACAAAACGGACACGCCAGTATGACGGCGGGGTATGGAAATGGCTGGCCGGGAACAGCACAGATAACGCAACAATTCCCGCGCCAACAACCACAGAACCCAAACACAGCATAATCACCATTGAATAGTATGGACAAAATTCCTAATTGTTTGATATAGCGCAATTTATACTTGACAAACAACCTTTTTTTGACCACAATTTGCATGAACTAAACCGAAACTGGATGTAAAAACAAATGGGTCGCGTTATGTCACGAACAAATGCTGTTATTCCGCATTTTTGTGCCCCATCGCCAAATGGTGGCGGGGTGGCTGGGGCTGGCGCGGTCACGTGTGGAATTGTGTCTGGTTTTATGATAAATGAGTAATTGGGTCCGTGTTTTTACGGGCCCTTTTGCTTTTATGCGTTTTCAGGAAATATTTTCAAACGGCGCATAATAAAAAAGGGGTAATAAATATGAAAATCCTGCAAAAATTACCGTATAAATTAAAGACAGCATTGCCGATATTGGCGTTTGTTGGCGCATCAATTGTCCCGGCGGCATGCAACAACGACGACGATGACCACTACGATAAAACAGATTCAAAACACGATGTTGAATTACTATGGGCTAATAGTTGGGGTGATGAAATTACAGAAGCAAATATTCAAAAACATCTGGATGACCCAAATGTAAATAATATCTATTTAAGATTCGTCCCTGTAGAAATGTATGTCGGATATGACGAATCCGCACTCCATAGACTACGTCAATCAATGGAATGGCGAATTGCGCTTGATCCAAAACGTGTCTATGGACGGGGAAACCTTGTCTTTTCCCTGGGACACTGTGCAAAAGAAGACAGTTTATGGTTCGTTGAACACGGCTGGACGGTAAATACACCATATCATATCATGTTTTCTTCAAAAACATCAATACGTCCGACGGTAAATACCACAAAATCCACAAGACAGCGTTAAAAAATAAAAAAGGGGTAACAAATATGAAAATTCTGCAAAAATTACCGTATAAATTAAAGACCGCATTGCCGATATTGGCGTTTGTTGGCGCATCAATTGTCCCGGCGGCATGCAACAACGACGACGATGACAACTACGACCACAACGATAACGATAAAACAGATTCAAAACACGATGTTGAATTACTATGGACTGCTCGTTGGACTGATGAAACTAAAGTAGCAAATATTCAGAAACATCTGGATGACCCAAATGTAAATAATATCTATTTAAGATTCGTTAATATGTTTCCGTTTTCCTTTACGAAACCGCAAGAAGCCAATTATCTACGTCAAAGAATGGAATGGCGAATTGCGCTTGATCCAAAACGTGTCCATGGACGTGGAAACCTTATCTTTCTCTTAGGACTGTGTGCCAAAGAAGACAGTTTATGGTTCGTTGAACACGGCTGGACAGTAAATACGCCATATACTGGTATATTTTTTCCTCCACAACCACAGATACCCCCACAGACAAATACTACACAATCTACAAAACAGCGTTAAAAAAAACGACCATAACATGGTCGTTTTTTTTGTCGTCCCTCAAACACAGCATAATCACCATTAAATAGTATGGACAAAATTCCTAATTGTTTGATATAGCGCAATTTATACTTGACAAACAACCTTTTTTTGACCACAATTTGCATGAACTAAACCGAAACTGGATGTAAAAACAAATGGGTCGCGTTATGTCACGAACAAATGCTGTTATTCCGCATTTTTGTGCCCCATCGCCAAATGGTGGCGGGGTGGCTGGGGCTGGCGCGGTCACGTGTGGAATTGTGTCTGGTTTTATGATAAATGAGTAATTGGGTCCGTGTTTTTACGGGCCCTTTTGCTTTTATGCGTTTTCAGGAAATATTTTCAAACGGCGCATAATAAAAAAGGGGTAATAAATATGAAAATCCTGCAAAAATTACCGTATAAATTAAAGACAGCATTGCCGATATTGGCGTTTGTTGGCGCATCAATTGTCCCGGCGGCATGCAACAACGACGACGATGACCACTACGATAAAACAGATTCAAAACACGATGTTGAATTGCTATGGACTGCGCACTGGGGGTCTGAAATTACAGAAGCAAATATTAAGATCAATTTGTATGACCCAAAGGTGAATAATATTTATTTAAAATACTTTCCTGCATACACTGTTCGTGCCGCACAATCCCATTATCTGCGTAAAGAAATGGAATGGCGAATTGCGCTTGATCCAAAACGTGTCCATGGACGTGGAAACATTATCTTTTTCTCGGGCCCCTGTGCAAAAGAAGACAGTTTATGGTTCGTTGAACACGGCTGGACGGTAAATACCCCCCCACAGCCCGAATATTCTAGCAAAATATCGGTGCGTCCGCCGGTAAATACCACAAAATCCACAAAACAGCGTTAAAAAATAAACCGACCATGTTATGGTCGGTTTTTTGTTGATTTTCCCCCCGATATTTCATACCATTTACCCCAAGGATGAGAAAACAAATTGCGATCTTTATCATATGCCTGCTGTTGCCATTGAACACCACGCATGCTGCCCCTGGGGGGGATTCGGCAGTCCTGTGTTATGATGATGGCAGTCCTAATGACCAATGCCAGGTTGGTAACGCTGTTGGTTGCTATTATGATACTCAAATGCATGCATGCTATAAATGTCCACCTGGCTCTTATTGCACCGGTGACAATCTAAAGAGACAATGTAGTGACGTTCTTCCCTACACTTTATCAGATATAGGCGCAAACAGCATAAACCAATGCTACATGTCATGCGAAACCTCTGAATCTGAGGTTCCCCACGGAACACTTGGCCCGTGCACACCCGACGATGAACGGGCGTATTATCCAGCAGACTGCAATAAATGTTTGCTGTGTGAGACCAACACAGTTAACATTGATGGAAAAAATGTAACAAATTTATGTGACTCGTATTTTGAAAATAATGGCTCATGCCAGCCACGCTGGACAACCACTCGCCCAGCATCAGCCGATATCGGCAAAGACTGCACTGATGGTGCTGATATAAAATATTACATACGAAACGATGCTGGTAAATTTGACTGTTATGCCAACACATGCGAAAACTATGACGAGTATGAATTGGTTAACCTGATGAATAACCGCGATTTTGTTTGTTCCATTAATAGCCAATTTATGTTTTTGGGAAAATGCATAAAAAAAGAAATCAATTGTAGCGATACTTATGAAATCCAGGATGCATGTACAGCATGGCAAAATAGTGTCCACGTTGATAGTGTCCAAGTTGGCGGCACCGCCCAATTACAAAATGGTCAGTATGATTACAGCACATGCACGTGCACCACAGATCACTATCCCATTAACTCAGCGACTGGGGATGAAATCGGTCAACAAAGAATGCAGTGCAATTATGATGTCGACAATAGCACATTTAATAACCAAACATGTAGGCATGTGTCAGTGACATCATGTAAAGAAAAATATTGTGTTCTTGAAACAAACAACACAACATGTACGCCAACACCCGCTGGATATTTTTCTGCTGACGGGGTCACAAGTTGCGACAAATGTCCCGCCGGCACAACATCGTCTGGTGCTAATGCCAGCATCAACGAATGTGGCATCAAACTTGGCGATAACGGCACAAAATTCTGTGATAGTGTTGGCTGTTTTAACCTGCCCGGTTCTGGAATCATCAATTCGCTTTAAATGCTAAACAAATTGATTTCTGAAATCGCATGATTTATTTTTGTTATCTGCGCATCGTCAAATTTTCCCAGAACCCAATCTGCTGGCGACATAGGGATTTCTAAATCACGCGGATGACCGATACCGATTCTAATACGGCAGTATTCATTGCCAACAGCCGCGTCGATTGATTTAATGCCATTGTGACCTGCACTGCCACCACCAATCTTGGTCTTTATGCGACCAACCGCTAAATCCATATCGTCGTGAATCACGATTAAATTTTCCAGCGGAATTTTATAAAATGCCATCAGTGGTCGAACTGCGTCCCCAGACAGGTTCATAAATGTTTGGGGCATTGCGAATATAACACGACGTCCATCAATATCCCCGGATGTAGTTTTGGCATTTTTTTCACTGCGCCATGTGGCATCCGCCCCGGCTAATTTTTGCACCGCCATAAATCCAACATTGTGGCGTGTGCGTGCATATTGCGCCCCAGGATTGCCCAGTCCGACGACCAAAACAGGTTTATTTTCTTGCATATCAATATCTCTTTTTTCTATTATAATATCACACAAAGGAGAAAAATATGAAATTAAAAACTGCAGGCATTTTAACCATGGCGTCTGTCCTGTTCACTGGCGCAAATGCCAATGCAAGTAATGTCTTGTATGATTTTTATGCCGGTGCGACAATCGGTGTTGGCGCGTCCAGCCAGTTTGGTGGTCACGACAACAAGACCGAAAATGCGCAATCATATGGCGCGGTTCTGGGTTTTGATATTCCCGTTCTGCGTATCGAGGGCGAATACAGTTACCTGAGCAGTGATTTGGTAAAAATGCACGTTGGCATGGCAAACCTGTATGTTAAAATGCCGTCAACGGTTGTGCATCCATATCTGGGCGTTGGTATTGGTGGTGTGTTCGGTGGCGATATTGATATTCCATCGGTTGACATCAAGCATGGCGCAGCATACCAAGGAATGCTGGGGCTGACATTTGATGTGCCGGCATTACCAATCAAGATCGATGCCGAAGCACGCGCCCTGTATGCACCTGACATCTATGAACTTGGCAACAAAAAGCCAGACATTTTGCAATACGAAGGTCGCCTGAAATTGCGCTATGTATTTTAATTAAATACCAGGGGGCGCGATTTGCGTCCCCACGTTTTATTAAACAGTTATATGGAAAAATTCAAATGCTGACACTAATTGATGGAAATTCGTTATTATTTCGTGCCTATTACGGCGTGCACAGTCGCCTGACGCGCAGTGACGGAACACCTGTGGGCGCAGTGTATGGATTTTTCAATATGATGTTACCTATATTATCGGCAGCCCGCCCCGACGACGCATTTGTGTGCGTGTTTGACGCGTCGCGCATTTCTTTTCGTCAGGATATTTATCCTGCATACAAGGCCAACCGTCCTGAAACCCCAGATGATTTAATAACACAATCGCACATGGTGCGCACCGGCGCAGCAGCAATGGGAATGCCAGTATTATGTATTCCCGGGGTCGAAGCAGACGATGTAATCGCAACCCTGGCGCGGCAAAATTGTTCTGCCACCGACAGCACACGCATCATCACCGGCGACAAGGATTTAATGCAATTGGTATCCAATTGTGTGTTCTTGTATGACGGTATGAAACAGCGCGAAATCCGTGCGCCCGGTGTGCTGGAAAAATTCGGTGTCACACCCGACCGCGTAGTTGACGTCCAGGCACTGATGGGCGATTCGTCTGACAATGTGCCTGGTGTCCCAGGCATCGGCCCGAAAAAGGCCGCCGAATTAATAAACCAGTTTGGCAGTCTGGACGCACTGTATGACCACCTGGCTGAAATTCAAAATGAACGCACGCGCAATCTGTTGCGCGACAATCGCGAAATGGCATACGTATCGCGCAAACTGGTGCAATTAAAATCAGATGTGGATTTGTCTGGCCTGGAAATTACACCTTTTCGGTTTAACACACCAGCAGCGTTGGATTTTGTCCGCACAAAATTGGAAAGCAATTCGCTGGTGGCAAAGATTGAAAAACTGTTCCCGTTGGAAAAATTTGACGCGTCACACGCTGTGCCAGAATTTCAGTTTGCCGCATCACAATGCCCGGTGGAAATTACCACCACACCCCGCACCCCGGCACCCCGGCCCACCCCTGTGCGCCCAATGACGTTCGAAATAATCCAGGACGTTACCGCGCTGAAACAATTTCTATCACGGGTAAAAAACGTGATTGCGATTGACACCGAAACAACGGGACTGAATCCAATCGCCGATAAAATGGTGGGAATTTCTCTGGCGGCAGACGCAACGCATGGCGTATATATTCCATTGCGTCACGCAGCATCCACAAACGATTTGTTCGGCACCGACACACCTGCCCCGCACCAGCTATCAGTTGCTATTGTGTATGACGTCCTGCGTCCGATACTGGAAAATCCCAATATTACCAAGGTCGGCCATAACCTAAAATACGACCTGCACATTATGGCAAACGACGGCTGGGATATTGAAAAAATCACCCCTGTTGATGATACGATGTTGTTGTCTTATGCATTGGACGGGACACTGCACGGGCACGGCCTGGACGAACTGGCGATGTTGCACCTGGGGCACGAAAATATCCATTTTGCGTCGCTGTTTCCGCCCAAGACACGCGATGCCGACATGCACTTTGCGCGTCTGGACATATCTGTCGCCGCACCCTATGCGGCCGAAGACGCAACCGTTTGTATGGCACTGTATGAAATATTACGACCACGCCTGGACGCAAATGCACAATTGCGCGAATTATATGAAACATGCGATTTACCCCTGATGCCGATATTAGTTCAGATGGAACGCGCAGGCGTTTTGGTCAATCGTACGGGGCTGCAGCAACTGTCAGGTGCCTTTCACGACAGCCTGGGCAAACTGGAATCAGAAATATGGGAACAGGCAGGCCACGAGTTTAATATCGCCAGTCCTAAACAACTTGGTGCTGTTTTATTTGATGAATTAAAATTGCCTGCGAACAAAAAACGTTCCACCGATGCCGATGCCCTGGGCGACCTGTCTGACGCGCATCCTATAATTGATAAAATTCTGTCATGGCGTTCTATCGCCAAGTTAGCTGGCACATACGCGGACACATTGCCGCGCCAGATTGCATCAGACGGTCGTATTCACACCACCTATTTACAGACCAGTACGAACACTGGGCGTCTGTCCAGTCGTGATCCAAATCTGCAAAACATCCCGATTAAAACCGAACTGGGGGAACAGATTCGAAAATGTTTTGTTGCGCCGACGGGTCGGTTGTTGATTTCGGTTGACTATTCCCAGATTCAACTGCGTCTGTTGGCAGACGTTGCCAACGTTGCAACGTTCAAAGAAACATTTCACGCAGGCACCGATATTCACGAACAAACCGCACGCAAGATTTTCGGTATTGCACCAGGTGCACCCGTTCCGCGTGAAATGCGTCGTGCGGCCAAGACAGTAAATTTTTCTATAATATACGGAATATCGTCATTCGGCCTGGCGGGCCAGTTGGGCATATCCCGCGCAGCAGCGGCAGAACTGATAAATTCATATATGGCGGGATTGCCAGAAATTGAAAAATACATCACCAAAACGCGCGATTTCGCAATGCAGAACGCGTGCGTATATACCCCGTGGGGTCGCCGCATCGAATTACCCGAGGTTCGCAATCCCCGTCTGCGTGCATACGCAATGCGTGCCGCGGTCAATGCCCCAATCCAGGGGTTCGAGGCTGACCTGATGCGGCGTGCCATGGTGCAAATATACCGCGACATTGTCCGTCCCAATGCCGACAAAATAAAACTGATTATGCAGGTTCATGATGAAATGGTATTTGAATGTGACGCGGCGGTCGCTGCTGAATTTGCGACGCAAATTCAGTACGCGATGACTCATGTAACAACATTGACCGTGCCACTGGCGGCCGAATACGTTATCGCACCCGAATGGGGAAAATAAAAAACGACACACATAACACATCATGAAACCGTCCCCCACGGATACATTACTGTATATCATGCTGAACAAAACCAACGGTTTGAATTCTGCATAATTATTGATAAATTACAGCCCGAAAATCGGTGTGCGTCAACGCTGTTTTGTATTCAATCTGACGTTTATATGTAACAAATGAACATGAACAAAATCGTTGTTATTGGCTCTCCAGAAAGGGGAACAAAAATAAAATTCCTGTGCACGTGGGAAAAATTGTGCTAGAATGACATAACAAAACAAAAAGGAATTTCTATGCCAAACGTTAAAAAATCAAAGAAAGTTCAATCCAGCACAACATATACAAATATGTTCTTGGCGTATGCGGCTTTCTGGCGGCGTGGATTTACAGAATGGGCGGGCACATCGTCACGGTCTGAATTCTGGTGGACAACGTTGGTCAATGCTCTGATTTATATGATTTGGGGCATATTGGTGGTAATGGGCATGACCATTGACTTTGCACTTTCAGGCGATGTCAGTGTGATGTTCGGCCTGATGATATTGTTGGGCGTGATTTACAGTCTCGCGATTGCAATCCCGCTGATTTCGCTGCGCACACGGCGTCTGCATGACGCGGGCCTGTCGGCGTGGTGGTGGTTTATATATGCGCTGTGCGTGATACCGTTCTTGTCGATTTTCGCCAGTGTGGTGATGTTTGTGTTCTCGCTATTGCCAACCAAGGTTGCCGACAACCCATATCACAAGTTTAATAAATAAAAAGTGCGCCAATGGCGCATTTTTTTATTAGAGTGCAATGCCGCCCCCCGGCACAGACTAAGTTCCACTCCGGTGGATGGGAACTAATAGCTGGTGCGCATACGCGCAACTCCATATACCTGGATTCTGGGGTCATATAAATATCGCAAGCGGACGCGAGCACAATCATTGCTCTCTGCTCTCTAAATAAAAAACGCCCCAAACGGGGCATTTTTATTAGAATCCAAAGACCATTCTTTGTTTCGACTGACGTTTTTTTTCGTTACGCACAGCCTCTTCCTTCAAACGTTTGCGCTTTGTTGTTGGTTTTTCATAACGCTGACGTTCTTTCATTTCGCGGTACAGACCTTCTTTCTGAGATTTACGTTTTGCAACGCGCAACGCCTGTTCAACGTTATTGTCGCGAACCAGAACCTTCACCATAATGCATTCACCCCCTTTAGCGTGACATTTGTATCAATTTTTTGGTGGAGCCAATCAGACTCGAACTGACGACCCCCTGCTTGCAAAGCAGGTGCTCTACCAACTGAGCTATGACCCCAAAACTTTGCCCTTTCATTTCTGAAAGCCCACGCATTTTATACACTTTTACGCCCGTTGTCAATGCAAATCTTTCACTGGACAGTTTTTATATATCACTTTATAATAGTGCCGCTATGTTAAATAAAATATCTGAAAAAGTAAAAACTTTGGTCAAGGGCGATGCGTCCAATGTCCGTATTAAATGGTCACTATATGGGCGCGTTTGGCGCGAAATCGGCAAACCACAATGGAAATGGCTGTTGGCGGGCATCATCGCGACAATCGGCGCATCCGCAGCCGAGGCATATACTATTACCCTGGTTCAACGCATCGTGGACAAGGCATTTATTGAACGCAGTATGCAATCTATATATATATTCGGCTTGCAAATCATTGCTGCGTTCGGATTCAAGGGCGCTTTTAATTATTCCAAGGCCCTGCTGATGGCCAAGGCTGGACTGTTGGCCAGTGCGAATTTACAACAGCGCATTTATAATCACATGGTCAAAATGAATATTTCAAAATTCTATGGCGACGGTATCGGCAAGAATTTGAACTATTTCAGTGTCCAGGCCGGCGCGGTGTTGACCTTGGTCACTGGCACAATCGTCAGCACGATTCAACAGGTTGCAACCCTGATGATGACATTGGGTTTGATGGTGTATTACGCGCCTCAGATGTGCGCGGTATTGATATTCTTGGTGCCAGCGATTATGGTGCCAATGGTGCTAATTATGCGCAAGCGGCGGCGGCTGTCGCGCGAGTCGTTTGGTATCGCGAACAACGTATCACAGCATTTGAATCAAACTCTGCATGGAATCAAAACAATTCAAGCGTTTGCAACCGAAGAATCTGAAACCAAACGTTTTCGCCACGTGCTGGACACATCAATGTGCAATTCATATAAAAGCACCCAGGCCCACGCCTTGCAATCGCCATTGCTGGAATTGATGATTTCAATCGGGCTGTGCCTGGCGTTAATTATCGGTGGGCACTTTATTGTGACGGGTGCGATTTCAACTGGTGACTTTACGGCATTCTTGTTGGCATTAACAGCCGCATACAAACCTGCAAAAAGCATTACCGGCACTGGAAACACGGTTCAGCATGGCCTGCTGGCGGCCGAGGTTTTGTTTGACTTTCTGGACAGCAAGCCGGAAATTCAAGACGCCCCAAACGCGCGCGAATTGAAATCTGATAAAAAGATGTCAGTTGATTTCCATCATGTCACATTTGCGTATAATCCGGACGAACCGGTATTGCGCGATATACACTTGCACGTGCCGGCGGGTCGGGTTTGTGCCTTGGTTGGGCCATCGGGCGGTGGAAAGACCACGATGTTTAATTTGCTGGAACGGTTTTACGACCCACAATCAGGCAAGGTTGAAATCAACCGCACCGACATCAAGAAATACACACTGAAATCACTGCGTCAGAATATTGCGGAAGTATCCCAAGATGTGTTTTTGTTCAATGGCACAATTGAAGATAACATCAAATACGGCAGTCCTGACGCCACCCCTGACCAGGTTATCGCGGCGGCTCGGGCGGCAAATGCGCATGATTTCATCATGAAATTCCCCAAGAAATACAAATCCACCGTTGGCGAAGGGGGCGCGTTATTATCTGGGGGGCAGAAACAGCGTATTGCAATTGCACGCGCAATTTTAAAAGACGCGCCTATTCTGTTACTGGACGAGGCGACATCAGCTCTGGACACCCAGAGTGAGAAATTGATTCAATCGGCATTAAAAAGCCTGATGGTGGGGCGCACAACATTTGTTATCGCACACCGCTTGTCAACAATCTTGGATGCTGATATAATATGTGTGATTAAGGACGGTCATATCGTCGAACAAGGAACAGATTCCGAACTGTGTGCGCTGGGCGGGGAATACAAAAAACTGCGCGATATTCAGTTCAAGGCAATCAAAAAAACAAAGTCAAAGTAACAAGGCGTGTTTTATATGAATAACGTAATACAAAATAATTTTAAATGTATAAAAACCGCAGGCGGGCATTATGCCCTGTATATGACCGATATGTATGGTCAGATGCGTCGCGTGCAAGGTATCGGTTTTGCATCACAACCGTTCCAGGTTGTTGCAACGTTCCCCAATATGTCATACATTGCGATTCGTCGCACAGTAATTACGCCACGCGGGACAGAAAACAGACTGTATCTGGTTGATACTAAAACGGGCGAAATGCCATTATTAATTCAGAACGGCACCACAGAAATCGCGTTTGACGCCGCAACAAACCGTTTTTATTATTCTAGTGTATTTGACACCAATCACGCCGATTTTGTCCAGTTGTTGGTGCGCCGAAACGGCATTATGCCCAAACTGCAAATAGTAAATGCAATGACTGCTGGCACACCAATCACAGTTGCAAAACGCCGCACAAAAAAGAAGACACAACGTCGCGTACGCGCACGTACCAAGAACACCCGCAAAAAAACAATGCGCCCATTGCCAGTGCGTAATACACGCCCAGCGATATCGGCCCACGTGACCGTGCCATATTCATTGCATGCACAAATTCGCACAAATGTTAGAATTCCAATGCGTGTCGCCGCATTGCAAAACCGCGCACCAGACATTATTGATGCCGCGCGCCGTGCGGAATTTGTCCGCGCATTACTGCAACAAAAATTGACAATGGCAAACCAAAAATAAAAAGTGTATATAAAAAAGAAAGCCCCACAAATATGGGGCTTTCTTCATACGAACAAACATATCTTATTTGACGGTCAGTTCTTTGCCATGAACATCAACATAGACAGTGCTTCCTTCACCCACGGTACCCGATAAAATCAAATCTGCGATTTTATCTTCAACGGCGGATGTAATCAGACGTTTTAATGGGCGCGCACCAAACGCTTCGTCATATCCATTATCACCCAACCATTTAATCGCAGCATCAGATACATTTAATGTGATGCGACGGTCAGCCAGACGACGTTCCAGATTGCGCAATTGAATCTTGACGATACCCGCCATAATATCTTTGCCCAATGGGTTAAAGAACACGATTTCATCAATACGATTGATGAATTCTGGGCGGAATTGATGTTTCACTGCGTCCATTGACGGCAAATTGCTGGTCATAATGATAATCGTGTTTGTAAAGTTCACAACATGACCCTGGCCGTCGGTCAAACGACCATCGTCCAAGATTTGCAGAAACACATTAAACACGTCTGGGTTTGCCTTTTCAATTTCATCAAACAGCAATACCTGATACGGACGACGGCGCACCGATTCGGTCAGCACCCCACCCTGTTCATAGCCAACGTATCCCGGGGGACTGCCAATCAGGCGCGACACCGAATGCGGTTCCATATATTCACTCATATCAATTCTGGTCATCGCCGTATCGTCGTTAAATAAATATTCCGCCAGTGCCTTGGCTACCTCGGTCTTGCCGACGCCGGTTGGCCCCAAGAACATAAAACTGCCGGCGGGGCGATGTGGGTCAGACAATCCGGCACGACTGCGCCGAATCGCACGCGCGACAACCGTCAATGCGTGATCCTGGCCAACGACACGTTTACGCAATTCATCTTCTATGTTCAGCAATTTTGATTGCTCTTCCATCGTCAACTTGTCGGCTGGGACACCGGTCCATTTACTGACAACCGCGGCAATATGTTCCGGCAGAACCGTCTTGTACTCGCGTGCGTCCGCGTTCAGCTTGCGAATTTGTTCTTCCAGTTCTGGAACCTTGCCATATTGCAATGCAGACGCCTTTTCATAATCGCCATTACGCATGGCGGTTGCAACCTCGGCCTTGGCAGAATCCAACGACGCCATCGCATCGGACAGTGCACGCATTTTACTCTGCTCGGCCCGCCAATCAGCAGTCATTTTATTCGATTCGTTTTGCAATTCTGCAATCAATTTGTCCAGTTCGCCCAAACGCTTTTTAGAATCCGCATCTTTTTCCTTTTTTAATGCTTGTTGTTCTATTTTCAGTTGCATCAAATGACGATCAACTTCGTCCAACTTTTCGGGCTTAGACGCGATTTCAATACGGACACGAGCGGCAGCCTCGTCAATTAAATCAATCGCTTTATCTGGCAAAAAGCGGTCTGTAATATACCGATTCGATAATTTAACTGCCGAAACCAGCGCAGAATCTGAAATCCGCACACCATGATGACCTTCGTATTTTTCTTTTAACCCACGCAAAATTGAAATTGTGTCATCAACGGTCGGCTCGTCCACATAGACGGGCTGAAACCGACGCGCCAGCGCTGGATCTTTTTCAATATACTGACGATATTCGTCCAGTGTGGTTGCGCCCAAACAGTGCAATTCGCCACGCGCCAACATAGGCTTTAACAGATTACCAGCATCCATACTGCCTTCACCTTTGCCGGCACCGACCAACGTATGTAATTCGTCAATGAACAGAATAATTCCACCATCGGCTTCTTTGACCGCTTTTAATATCGCCTTGAAACGCGCCTCGAACTGGCCACGGAACATCGCGCCCGCCATCAGTGCCCCCATGTCCAACGACAACAGTTTTTTCTTTAACAGATTTTCTGGAACGTCACCCGAAACGATTCGTTCGGCCAAACCTTCTACTATTGCTGTTTTACCAACCCCTGGATTACCAATCAGCACCGGGTTATTTTTTGTGCGGCGCGACAATACCTGGATAGTGCGACGAATTTCTTCATCACGACCAATCACTGGGTCCAGTTTTCCATCGGCCGCCAGTTTAGTAAAGTCTGTCGTATATTTTTCAATCGCCTGTTGTGGCGTTTCTTGCATTTCTTCTGGATTCATATTTTAAATCCTCCTGTTTATTTTTTATTTCTGTCATCAGATATATAATATCACACGTCCTGTTTTCAAGCCATCAGGAATATATTGCGCACAAATTTTTTTTGTATTATTCTGACAATAACCCAAGGGATTCATAATTATGACAGAATTTTCCACCCCAGATATCGAACAAATAAAAACGCACGGTCTGACGCCTGAGATTGTTGCCCAGCAACTGGCAGATTTTGTGTGTGGATTTCCATACGCAAATATCACACGACCTGCAACCGTTGGCAATGGAATTATTGAATTATCAGACATAGATATCACGCGATATGCCGAAAAATACACCGCCGCCCAGGCAACAAAAAAAATTGTAAAATTCGTTCCTGCGTCCGGTGCCGCAACACGTATGTTCCGCGATTTGTTTGAATTCTTGAACACTGGCACAATGAATGATGTGACGCGACGCGTGCTGGACAATTTAGATAAATTCGCGTTCTGGGACGACTTACGGCAATTTTTGCCAGACACACCAACCGATCGCGACAAAATCGCCTGTATGTTGACCAATGCCGGTCTGGATTATGGTAATTTGCCCAAAGGACTGATTGCGTTTCATAAATATGACACATACAGTCGCACCGCCCTGGAAGAACACTTAGTTGAAGGTGCCCAATATGCTGCTGCAAACGGCACGGTGCATATCCACTTTACCGTGTCGCCCGAACATCTGGCTGGGTTTCGTGCCCTGCTGGCACGTGCAATGCCAGAATACAGTGCACGATATGGGGTAAAATACGACATTGCCATGTCAAACCAAAGCACATCTACTGATACAATTGCAGTCAATCCGGACAATACGCCATTTCGCACTGATGATGGACGCCTGTTATTCAGGCCGGCGGGACACGGGGCACTGATTGAAAACCTGAACAATATTGACGCCGATATCGTGTTTATTAAAAACATTGATAACGTCACAACTGATGAATTACGTGGCGACACCATTAAATATAAACACGTGCTGGCGGGCTTGTTGTTGTCATTGCAAGCACGCGCATTTGAATACTTGAATAATTTTGTGGCATACGATTTGAACGAAATCCGCACATTTATCAAAAACGATTTATGTGTCCGCACGTCTGATGACGCACCGGCTGAAATGTTGCGTCAGATTTTAAATCGTCCAATTCGTGTATGTGGTATGATTAAAAACATCGGTGCACCGGGTGGCGGCCCGTTCTGGGTGCGTGACGAACATGGCACAGAATCCCTGCAAATCGTAGAATCCAGCCAGATTGCCCCCGACGCACGCGATATAATGAACGCATCATCACACTTTAACCCAGTAGATTTAGTCTGTGGCACACGTGATGCGCACGGCAAGCCGTTTGATTTGACGGCGTTTGTCGACCCCAAGACAGGATTCATTTCAGAAAAATCATCCGGCGGACGCGCCCTGCGCGCGATGGAACGCCCGGGTCTGTGGAACGGCGCAATGGCGCACTGGAACACGGTTTTCGTTGCGGTGCCGGCATCTACGTTCACCCCGGTCAAGGTTGTGACCGACCTGTTGTCGTCATCGCACGGCGCAAAATAAACAATAACATAAAACATTACTTGACATTTCGGGAAATTTAGTATAAATTATGCCCCAGTTATTAAAGGATTATTGATATGCCACGTGTATGTAAAGTTACAGGTAAGAAAACAGAAGTTGGAATGAATGTTTCCCACTCTATGCGTCATACAAAACGCACGTTCTTGCCAAATCTGCAAAAATTAAAGTTCCACAGCGATATTTTGAATCGCGATTTCTCGCTGCGTATTTCTACAGCCGGCCTGCGCACATTGACCAAGCATGGCGGTTTGGACGCATACGTAATGTCAAAGCCGGTGTCACGTTTGACCGATGATATGGCCGCGATTAAGAAAGCGATTGAAAAGAAACAAGGCAAGGCCGCAGCACCTGCGAAAAAGCCGGTTCACAAACCTGCACGCAGTGCCCGCTTGGTAAAAAAAGTAGAAGCCAAGAAAGCCGCTGCGAAGTAATCGCATATTGGTTTTGGCCCCGTGGCGGAATTGGTAGACGCGCTTGACTCAAAATCAAGTTCTGCAAGGAGTGTCGGTTCGAGTCCGACCAGGGCCACCAGATTAAATAAAAAAACACCCACCCGGGTGTTTTTTTATTTAACATTGTGTTTTTTCTGGTCGGACGAAAACCGTCGGTTCGTCATGCAAGTTGGCAAGAACAAGCGCAATTCGTTTGCGCGCCGTTCGCGCCTTACGTATGGTGAGCGAGTGGCGACCCACGCCACGCAGTGAACAATCCGACCAGGGCCCATCACTATGACCAGCAGAGCGATTTATCGCGATGCGCTGGGAATGCCGCGCCGGGCCACGCCCAAGCGAAACTGATATAAACCACCAAAATGGTGGTTTTTATTTTTGCCCCATCGGACGAGAACCGTCGGTTCGTCATGCAAGTTGGCAAGAACAAGCGCAATTCGTTTGTGCGCCGTTCGCGCCTTACGTATGGTGAGCGAGTGGCGACCTGCGCCACGCAGCGAACAATCCGACCAGGGCCACCACTATGACCAGCAGAGCGATTTATCGCGATGCGCTGGGAATGCCGCGCCGGGCCACGCCCAAGCGAAACTGATATAAACCACCAAAATGGTGGTTTTTATTTTTGCCCCGCCGGACGAGAACCGTCGGTTCGTCATGCAAGTTGGCAAGAACAATCACAATTCATTTGGACGCCAGTCCCTGCCCCCCCCCAAAAAAAAAACACCCCTAATGGGGTGGGTTTATTTATGCGGCCTTCTTGGCATCGCGCAGGATTTGTACCGGTTGTTTTTTCCCCAGCACAACATTCTTGTCAATCACGATTTCTGCCAATTCGGGGTTATCGGGCGCATCAAACATTGGTGCCAGCAATATGCGTTCCAAAATACTGCGCAGGCCGCGTGCACCTGTTTTCCGGGCAACGGCCAATTTCGCAATTTCACGCAGGCCGTCATCGGTAATGTTTAATTTCACATCGTCCATTTCCAACATCGCAGCATATTGTTTCACAATCGCATTTTTCGGTTCAGTCAGGATTTTTACCAATGCGCTTTCGTCCAAATCTTGTAATGTGGTAATCACCGGCAAACGACCAACCAATTCTGGGATAATACCGAATTTAACCAAATCTTCGGGCTGAACATCGTCCAGATAGTTTTTGGATTCACGTTCCTTTTTAGATTGGACATTTGCACCAAAACCAATGCCAGCACGCTCAGATTTACGCCCACCAATAATTTTGTTCAGACCATCAAACGCGCCACCACAAATAAACAGAATCTTGGAAGTGTCCAGTTGAACGGTGGCTTCGCCCGGGTGCTTGCGTCCTGCACCACCAGCCGGAACGTTGGCGACCGTCCCTTCTACCAATTTCAACAGGGCCTGTTGCACGCCTTCGCCGGAAACATCGCGCGTCAGTGACGGATTTTCAGACTTGCGTGCGATTTTGTCAATTTCATCAATATAGATAATCCCCCGCCCAGCGCGTTCCACGTCAAAATTTGCGTTCTGCAACAAGCGTGTCAAAACACTTTCCACGTCATCACCGACATATCCAGCCTCGGTCAAAGTGGTGGCATCGGCGATTGCAAATGGCACATCCAAAATACGTGCCAATGTTTGCGCGAACAGCGTTTTACCTGTTCCTGTCGGCCCAATTAACAAAACATTAGACTTTTGAATTTCAACATTGGACGACATCGCCGCACTGTGACGTTTATAGTGGTTATACACCGCTACTGCCAGTGCACGCTTTGCCATATCCTGGCCGATAATATATTCGTTCAAGAATTTGTAAATCTGGGACGGGGTCGGTAATTTTGCGGCGTCTTTGTTCACTTCGTCGCGAATATCGTCCGCCATAATATCGTTACACAGATTTATGCATTCGTCGCAAATGCACACATTGCGCCCACGAACCAGTTTTTTAACCTCGTACACAGATTTACCGCAAAAACTACAAAACTGTTGTGCTGTCTGAGTTTCGTCGGTCGTTGTTGGTGTATTGTTGTTTTTATCGTCGCTCATATCTTATATCCCGTTCAAAGCAAATTATTTACGCGCCAAAACACCGTCAATCAGGCCAAAATCCTTGGCCTCTGTCGGGGTCATCCAGTTATCACGTTCCATCGCATCAAACAGTTCTTTCTCGCTGCGCCCAGTGAATTCAGACATCTGTTTAATCAATGTCTTTTTATTCTTTTGATATTGGTTCATACGGATTTCCATATCAGTAATCTGGCCCTCGGCCCCCGCCAGTGGCTGGTGAATCATAATCTGGGTATTGGGCAGAACGAAACGTTTTCCACGCGCGCCCGCCGCCAGCAACACCGACCCCATTGATGCGACCAATCCCATACCAATCGTTGACACCGGTGACTTGATATACTGCATTGTGTCCATAATCGCCCAACCTGCGGATACATCACCGCCAGGACTGTTGATATAAACAGAAATTTCTGCATTTGGGTTTTCAGATTCCAAGAACAATAACTGAGCAACAATACTGTTTGCCATCGTTGGCTCAATCTGGCCATTTATCATAACGATACGGTCACGCAACAAGCGTGAATAAATATCAAACGAGCGTTCACCCCGGGGCGATTCCTCGATAACCATTGGTATCAGTGCCATAAAAAAATCCTTTTATTTCCAGCCAATTATACCACAAAAAATCCGATTCGCGAATTCATAGTCTGATATATAGGAAAATATGGTAAAAATACAAGTAAGCACCCATGATTGACAAAATCTATTTTGTGTATTATATATTATAACAACAATAATAACAAGGACTCTAAAAAATGACAGCACCAGGGGCTTATAACATTGAACGCGTCCGCATCCAGCGGGATATTGATAGTATAAACACACATCTGGCCGAATTGCGTCGCCAGGTATCAGAAATGATATATCAGCGCAACCAGTTGTCGGCTGCGGGCCATATGACATTTCGTCGCGACTACCTGATAACGAAAAAACACGCAGAAATCCACGCAGTCGAACAACTGCGTAAACGTATGTTTGCTGACCTGGACAAGGCAATTCGCGCATGCAGTCATCGTCGTCAGGCAATCGTTGCACGCGCCCATGAATGCGCAATTCAATTAAATGAAAAAAAACGTTAAATAAAAACGCAAGCCGCCGCTAAAAATATCAGGCGGCTTGTTTAATATCACGTTTGATATCACGCACATATTTGCGCAGTTCATCAATCGGAACCAATGTTCCATCGCGGCGCTGGGCCGACCAATAATCCCAACCATTGAAACTAACACTGTGTTGCAGTCGCGCCGCCATAACGTGGATTGATGCTTTGCCATACAGAGTATGTGCAAGTTGTGCATCGCGTGTAATCATAACGCGTTCGCCACGCGGACTGACCAACGTCTGCCCGACATACAATAATCCCGCTTCCAGCAATTCACGAAATGCAACACGTACCTCGGCACGTTTCGGAATTGCAACCTCTATATCCGACAAATCAACCGGCTTTACCGCGGCAACACGTTCCCGTGCAGCGTCCACATAGGCTTGCTCGCGCTCTATTCCAATAAAATTACGCCCCAATTCCCGCGCAACAGCGGCGGTTGTCCCACTGCCCAAAAATGGATCAAGTATGACATCGCCCTGTTTGGTTGACGCCAGTATCACACGGCGTAATAAATCCATCGGTTTTTGCGTATTGTGCAAACTTTTGCCATTGGTGTCTTTGACGCGTTCTTCGCCCAGGCAAATATTGATATTCCAATCTGAACGCATTTGTTTTCCGCCGTTCAGTTTTTTCATTGTTTCGTAATTAAATGTATATTTACCAGTCTTGCGCGGGGTTGCCCAAATCAGTGTTTCGTGCGCGTTTGTAAAACGCGTGCCACGGAAATTCGGCATTGGGTTTGTCTTTACCCATACAATATCATTTAAAATCCAGAAACCCAAATCCTGTAAAATTGCGCCGACACGAAAGATATTATGATAACTGCCGATGACCCACATAGCACCATCTGGTTTTAATATACGCTGACACTCACGCATCCAGGCACGCGTAAATTCGTCATATGCCGCTGGGCTGTCAAACGTATCCCATGCGTCACGCACAGCGCGTGCAGCGGTTTGATCTTCGGGTCGATATAGTGTTTTCGCCCCCAATTGCAAATTATACGGACAATCGGCAAAGACAGCATCAACCGACGCATCTGGTATACCGCGCATAACCTCGATACAATCGCCGGCCAAAATCTGGTTCAAGTATTTTTCCATCTCTCCGTTTTCCCTGGATACTATTTTATCACAAATCGCCCCCGCGAAAAAGACGGGCGCAAGCAATGAAATTTAAATAAATGTCTTGATTTTTCTAAAAACACGATTTTTTGCCGATGCAAATATTACTTGCAGGGTGCGAAATAGATTGCTATTCTTTACACCAATATGAGATGCCCATACTGTAACTCTACTGATAGCCGCGTGACAGATTCGCGCCCCGACACCGAAGATGCAATTATTCGGCGGCGGCGCGTTTGCAATCAATGCGGTGCAAAATTCACGACCGTTGAACGCGTTCAAATGCGTGACCTGATGGTGCGCAAGAACAGTGGCAAAATGGAACCATTTGACCGTGAAAAACTGCGGCGCAGTATTAAATTGGCGTGCCGCAATCGCGATGTGGGCGATGAACAAATTGAAAAATTGGTAACATCAATCCACCGCCGTCTGGAAACAGAAACGGCCGACGACACGGTGACCAGCGTGATGGTCGGACAAATGGTGGCGGATTCGTTGTTAAACTTGGATCCGATTGCGTTTATACGTTTTGTATCCGTGTATCGTAAATTTTCACGCATATCAGATTTTAAAAAGATAATCGACCAAATACCCGAGGCTGACGAAGGTGCGGCGGTCTGCCACCTGCCCAAGACATCATTGTTCTGATTTACATGAAAAAAGTTTTCACATTTTTAACAGCAATATTCCTGTCGGCCACGGCCTATGCTGTTGATAATCCTATGATTTTGACCGACGCCGACGCCAGTTTATATGAACAAATATTTGCATTACAATCACGCGAAAAAATTGATGCAGCAACCAAGTTAGAATCACAATTGACCGACGACACCCTGCTGGGCGAAGTTTTATACCAACGCTATACATCAAAAACATATCGCACACGCGGACGTGAAATTGCATCATGGATGACCAAGTATTACGATACACCCGGTGCGCCGCGTATGGAAAAATTGGCAAAAATCAAACAGGCAACCGTTCGCAAATCTGTTATTCCAAAAACCATCAGTGGTGGCGCGTCAATTGAAACGGCACAATCTGAAACCTGGACAGCGAAAAAATATTCTGGGGCAACCAACACAAAAATTACTAAATTCAAACGCGCCATCCGCAGTGGCAGCACAAAAACCGCCCGCAATATTCTGGAAGACGCATCGTTCAAACGCCGTCTGACCGAATCAGATTATGGTCGTCTGGCGGGTCGCCTCTCATATATATATTACACAAATGGCGAATTTGAATTGGCAAAAAAGTGGGGTTTTGTCGCATCTGACGCAAAATCAGAATACGGCCTGTGGGCGATGGGGCTGTTGTATTTCAAAGAAGAAAAATTTGCAGAAAGCGAAAAGTATTTCAGCCAAATTTTAAAACTGGAACAAATCAATAACGCTAGAAAGACCGAGGCCGCATTTTGGGCCGGTCGCGCAGCGGACGCCAACGGCAACCGCGACAGTGCGAAAAAATATTGGAAAATCGCTGCTGCACACCCGATGGCGTTTTATGGTGCATTATCATCCGTGATGTTGGGTGAAACACCGCAATACGAATTCTTTGAACAAGATCTTACCGACGACGACATTGACGCTCTGTGCGAGACGAAATATGGCAAAACTGCCCTGGCGTTATTACAGGTTGACCAAAAGGGTCGTGCCGAACAATACTTAAAATACTTGATTACGGCGCGTGCGTCAGACCGAACATTGCACGCGGTAAATTCGGTTGCAACGGCGTATGGCCTGCCCCGTGTGTCGATTCAGGCGTCCAGCGTTATCCGTGATCGCGGAATTTTGGAAATTGATGATGACATTATTTATTCGGCACAATACCCTCTGCCAGACTGGGAACCAATGGGTGGTTGGTCAATTGATCGTGCGTTGCTGCTGGCCATCACAAAACAAGAAAGCGGTTTTCGTCCAAACGCAAAATCAACTGCGGGTGCGTCTGGCCTGATGCAGATTATGCCCAGCACCGCTCGTCGCGTTGCACGCCACAACAACGTCGCCATGTCTGATATTGATATGAGCAACCCTGAACATAACATGTTTCTGGGCCAGCAATATATCGTTGACTTGTTAGCGCACCCGAACATCAATAATAATATTATAAAAATGCTGGCTGCGTATAATGCTGGCATGGGCACAGTTGTCAAATTTGAAAAGAATTTTTCAACATATGATCCGTTACTGTATATAGAAAGTTTTCCGGCATACGAAACGCGCGGTTATATTAAACGCGTGATGTCGAACATGTGGCTGTATCGTGCGCGATTAGGCCAACCACTGACCGCGATGGAAGAATTAGCAAATGGCACATGGCCCCTGTATAACAGCCAAGATGAATACGTCCAACAGCAAATTGCGAATCGTATGTCAATATAATGCGTGCGACACCTGACTTTTCATTTGAATGCGAATGCGGTTACCGCATGGTTGCCGGCGTGGACGAGGCCGGCCGTGGCCCCCTGTGCGGGCCGGTTGTTGCAGCCGCGGTGATTTTTCCCGACCATGATATTGAAATTCCGGTCATTATTCGTGATTCAAAACAGATGACCACGCACGCACGTGCCACCGCATACGATTGGATTACGCGCAATACTATTTGGGCGATTGGCGTATGCAGTCCCACCGAAATTGACGAATTGAACATTTTATGGGCATCAATGTTAGCGATGACACGTGCGGTAAAAGAACTGGCGGTTTGCCCAGACTTTTGCCTAATTGACGGGAACAGGTTGCCGCGCGATTTACATGGTTGCCCCATCGTCAAGGGCGACGCAAAATCACTATCTATAGCCGCCGCATCTATTATTGCCAAGGAAACACGTGATAAAATTATGCACGATTTAGCGATACAATACCCGCAATACGCGTGGGACAAGAATGCCGGATACCCGACGCCGGAACATTTGCGTGCAATTGAAAAATATGGTATAAACGAACATTATCGTAAAAGTTTCAAACCAGTAAAGG
>URSJ01000004.1 GCA_900550495.1 uncultured Rickettsiales bacterium | reverse complement strand
CGCCTTGGCCCGCAATGCGGGGATGATTATTGATATTGACTCTTTGTCAGGTAATCGCGTTGTGTTTGGTGCGCGCGTTGTTGCCGAAGACGAAGATGGTAACCGTATGCAATGTCGAATTTTATCGGATATTGAATCTGATGGCCGACAGGTCATTTCATGCACATCGCCAGTAGGACGTGCAATGATTGGGCGTTGCGTTGGCGATACGTGCATTGTTAAATTACCGTCTGGTGAAAAAGAATACGAAATTTTGGAAGTGAAATTTAAAGAATAATTATAGATATGCCTGTTCGTTTGTTGCCAGATTTTTTGATAAACCAAATTGCTGCCGGCGAGGTGGTCGAACGTCCCGCCAGTGTGGTCAAAGAATTGGTTGAAAATGCGCTGGACGCGGGTGCAGACCAAATTATGGTTGACGTTGCCGATGGCGGTCGAACAATGATTTCTGTTATTGATAATGGTTCGGGTATGTCACGTGATGACTTGTCGTGTGCTGTGCAACGGCACGCGACATCAAAACTGCCAGATGATGATTTATTAAATATCAATTTTATGGGTTTCAGGGGCGAGGCTTTACCCTCAATTGCGTCTGTATCTGACATGACTATTGATACCAGAAATTCCACAGATATTAATGGTTGGCAACTGAACGCGACAACTGGTGACATCAGACCGTCTGATTGGGAAATAGGGACGCGAATTCGGGTGTTAAATTTGTTTGCCCGGACACCTGCGCGTCTGAAATTCTTGCGTACAGACAGGGCAGAAATGATGTCTGTGTTGGACGTTGTGCGTCGTTTGGCAATGGCAAGACCAGATGTTGGATTTGTATTAAACAATAAATGGCGTTTCCCGCGCGATCAAGATTTACGTGACCGTATTGTCGCTGTGATGGGCGATGATGTTGCTGGTCGTATGATTGCCGTTGATGCGCACAGCACGACAACCACTGGTTTGGAATTACATGGATTTATATCAGAGCCCACATTGCGTCGTGCATCGTCGGTTGATCAATATCTGTTTGTAAATGGTCGTCCTGTCCGGGACAAGGTTTTGGTTGGTGCGTTGCGTGCGGCATATATGGATGTGATGCATGCACGCGAATTTCCACTATGTGCACTGTATCTGACTGTACCACCGCGCAGTGTGGACGTAAATGTATCGCCCGCCAAGACCGAGGTGCATTTTCTAGAACCGTCGCATATTCGCAGTTTTATTATAAAAACATTGCGTTCGGCATTATCGAAAACGATGAATGTTGCGCCATCAATTGATGTGGCCCATCACACACCAATGGAATTTGCCAGGGCAGGTGCGCAGAAAATAAATTTTGGCTTGCCCCAGTCTAATATGCGTGTGTGCGAGCCGTCTACACTGTCTGAATTATCAGAAATGAACGAAATATTTTCTGGGGCGGCGCAATCGCACGCAACAGACACAGCCCCGGCGGTTGGTGCGCCGGATGATGATATGCCACTGGGGCGTGCAATTGGTCAGATTGGTAATAAATATATCTTGGCGGCATCTGGCGATAATCTGGTGGTTGTAGACCAACACGCTGCGCATGAACGTATTACGTATGAACGCCTGCGTCGACATGCGATAAAATCGCAGCCATTGCTGACACCGATAGTTGTACACATGCGTGATACAGATGTCGCGGCGATTATGACGATTGCAGATGAAATGCGTGCGGCGGGGCTGCACATTGATGCGTTTGGCGATGACGCGATTGCTATATTCGAGAAGCCTGCCGATTGGGATTTGAATTGGGCAAATCTGTTTCATGATATTGCAGACGAAGTGCGTGCGAATGGCCATTCGTGCCAATTGGACGAAAAGTTACACTTAAAATTGGCAAATTACGCATGTCACCACAGTGTGCGTGCTGGTCAACGCTTGGATATGCAATCTTGTGATGCGTTATTGCGAGAGATAGAACGAACCGAACGTGGTGCGCAGTGTAATCATGGGCGACCGGTGTATAAATTTATCCCGATTACAGATATGGACGCATGGTTTGAACGCGTCTAGAATTATACCCAGAATCAATTGTTTTTTGCCTGGACACTGGGGCTTTTTTTTACTATTCTGACACCATAAAATAACAAAGTCACACTAAGGAGAAATATCATGGAAGAAACCACGGTTGTTGTTCAAGAAGGTGCAAACGCGGCCCAAGCGGCCACTGGTAACTGGTGGGGAATGCTGCTGTATTGCATTGTTGTGTTTGGAATCATTTATCTGTTTATGGTGCGTCCGAACAAGCGTCGTATGGCCGAATATCAGAAAATGTTGGATTCTTTAAAGGTTGGTAATCGTGTAATGGCGGCCGGCATTTATGGGACAATCAAAAAGATTGGCGACAAAACCATTGAAATGGAAGTGGCCAAGGGTGTCGTTATAGAGGTTAATAAAAACGCCGTCGCTAGCGTTGAATAAGCGAGAAAGGGTAATCAGATGTTTAAAAAACTGGCAATAATTTTTGTCGCGGTGTTTGGTGTGTTACTGGCGGTGCCAACAATGTCGCCACGCCTGGCACCGTATTTCCCGTCGTGGGCACAGCCAATTCCATTGGGGTTGGATTTGAAAGGTGGGGCTCAATTGTTATTGGAAGTGGACACAAATACCATGTTCCAAGAAAAAGCGGCCCAATTGTATGACGAAACGCGTTCCGCTTTGATTAATCGCGACAAGGGGGTTATTCGTTTTTCAAACCTGCGTAACAACGATGGTGTTGTGTCGTTGGTTGTTCGCGATGATGCCGATGTGTCGCGTGCCAAAGGCCGATTAAAGAGTGCGCTGGGTAATACGGTTGATATAGAAACGTCAGGCCGGACGATTACATTATCTTATTCGGAAAAACAAAAAAATGAAATGACGCAAGATGCTTTGGCGCGCAGTATTGAGATTGTTCGTCGTCGTATTGATGCGCTGGGGACCAAAGAGCCATCTATCCAATCTCAGGGTGGTAAGTATATCTTGATTCAGTTGCCTGGTGTTGACAACCCAGAGCATATCAAGGAATTGATTGGTCAGACGGCCAAGATGACGTTCCATTTGGTTAATGAAAATATATCGGCGGAACAGATTGCATCAGGTCGTGCACCAAGTGGCACGCAATTCTTGCCAATGATGGAAGCACCAAATCAATTGGTGCCGGTATATTCGCGTGTCGAGGTGTCGGGTGAATCATTAAAAGATTCCCAGGCGGACTTTGACCAGAATAACATGCCGGTTGTAACAACTGCGTTTGATGCAACGGGTGCACGCAAATTTGCAAAATTGACCACTGAACATGTCAACGAACGTTTTGCAATTGTGTTGGATGGACGTGTGTTATCTGCACCAACAATTCGTGAACCGATTCCGGGTGGCCGTGGACAGATTTCGGGTGGATTTACGTTACAGGGCGCAAAAGATTTGGCGGTGCTGTTGCGTTCGGGTGCATTGCCAGCACCATTGCAGGTTATTGAAGAACGCACCGTTGGCGCGGGATTGGGGGCTGACACAATTGAAGCTGGTAAAATCGGTTCCGCAGTTGGTGTTTTGTTCGTAATCATATTTATGTTGGTTGCGTATCGCGGATTTGGTTTGATAGCGGATATCGTATTGCTGGTCAATTTGGCGATGATTATCGGTATATCGGCATTTCTGGGCGCGACACTGACATTGCCAGGAATTGCGGGTATCGTATTGACTCTGGGTATGGCGGTGGACGCGAACATTCTGCCGTTTGAACGTATCCGTGACGAGGTTCGTGAAGGTGTCCCGACCCTGCGTGCGGTAGAATTAGGGTTTCATCGTTCAACCAAGACTGTTCTGGACGGAAATCTGACCAACCTGATTTGCAGTTTGATTCTGTTCCAGTTTGGTGCAGGACCAATTCGTGGGTTCGCGGTAACGCTGTCCATTGGTGTTATTACAACATTGTTCACGTGCCTGTTGTTGTCCAAGGTTTTGATTGACTGGTATATGAACGGTAAAAACAAGAAAATCAGTTACATCAGAAATAAATAAGGAATAAATACTATGAAACTGCATTTTATGAAATATCGGAAACTGTCATACTGGGTTTCTGGAATATTGGTTGCGTTGTCGATTGTATCACTGGCGTTTCATGGCCTGAATTATGGTATTGATTTCGCGGGTGGCATTTCGATGGAGGTTAAACCCATCGCGGCCAATTATACAATTGACAAAATGCGCAGTGACCTGGCTGCGTTCAGCCCTGAATTGCAATCTGTTGATAATGACGCGATTTTGGTGCGTGTCGGTTTGCCCAAGGGGGCAACCGATGCACAACAAAACGCACGCGTTGCGGACATTAAACAAATCTTGGGTGACAAAGTGCAATATTCCCAAGTGCAAATCGTCGGTCCAAAAATTGGTGGTGAATTGGTGCGCGGTGGTATATTGGCGATATTGGTATCGTTCGTGCTGATGAGTGTGTATATCTGGATTCGTTATCGTGGTGGATATGCCGTCGGTTCGTTTGTGTCATTGGTGTTGGACTTTATTTTGATGTTTGGGTTCTTTTCCATTACTGGGCTGGAATTCAACCAGACATCAATTGCGGTTATCTTGATGGGAATTGGTTATTCTATCAATGACAAGGTTGTGAACTATGACCGTATTGATGAAAATATCAAAAAGTATCATAAAATGCCGATGTCAGACCTGATTGACCTGTCCGTGAACGAAATGTTGCACAGAACAGTTATGACCAGTGTGTCAACAATATTGGCGATGATTGGACTGTATTTGTTCGGTGGCATTATGTTGCAAGAATTTGCAATTGCGATGACGTTCTCGGTTGTGATGGGAACGCTGACAAGTATTTATATCTCGAACGTAATCTTGTATCACTTTAATTTACGTGACACCAAGTATTGATATCAATGCCGCATCGCCACCCATAGGGGACACACAGAGAGGGGAAAAATAATATGAGATTAAAAAAATTATTTTTAATGTTATGTTTTTGTTTAGTGGTGCGGCCCGGGTATAGTGACAGTCTGTTTTTTGAAGATGAACCAATCCAAGACGGTATGCCTGTTTTTGAAATGTCGAAAACATTTGCCGATATTTATGAAAAATTGGACGGGGTAAAGTGGGGCGGCAAAAGCATAAATGTCGCGATTGAAAGTTTGGAAAATTTGAATAAAAACGCACATATTGCAGCCACAGATGAACGCGTAGTTTTGGTGTGGGGGGATAATATTATCGCAAATTATCCGCGCCCGCGCAGTGGTGATTGGAACGGGTTCGGTGAAATAACCACCGCATTGGTGTTAAAATTACGCGCAAATGATTCTGAATTACATCGTGCCAGTCCGTCTGAAATGTACCAGATGGTTGTGGACAGTTTAATGCGTGGCATTGATGAAAATGGGCGTTATATTTATTCTCGTGCGGCCGAGGTTGTCGAAGATGGGCGTATCTTGACCAGTGTTGGGCTGACAGGGGTGCGTGATGGTCGTGGAAATTGGCGCATTCATGGTGTGTTCAAGGGGGCACCCGCAGACGTTGCCGGAATTCGTGCCGGTGATTTGATATCTGAAATAAATGGTCGTGCGGTTGCCGATATGTCAGATTCCGAACTGGAATCTGTGTTAGCAGGATTTAATTCTGGCACGTCCAAGATAAAAATACTGTCGCCGTCGGGGGCGCGTGATGTCGTGTTGCGTCGTGCAACGATTGTTTTGGCCGATGCGGATGTTGTTCATCGGACGGCTAGTGGTGAAAATTCAGGCGACGTTTTGGAAATTGTTGTACACCAAGCGTCAAATAATGCTGTATCCATTGTGAACGAGGCATTGGCAACGTATCCGAAACTGGGCGGGATTGTGTTGGATTTGCGTGCCGCATCGGGTGATGACGCGGTTGCAGCGGCAAAGTTGGCGGGATTGTTTATCGGTGCACACCCTGTAATGCGTATTCAAGAAACTGCGGCTGAACAGGTAGAGGTTGTTCCCGGCGGTAATGCGGTGACAAATGTGCCAGTTGTGGTTTTGATATCGGATCAAACACGTGGCACGGCCGAGGCCCTGGCCGCTGCATTCTATGAATATGGGCGTGGGGTTCTGGTCGGAACGCCAACGGCAGGAAATGCGCGTATTGCAACCCGTCTGGATTTAAATGATGGTGGTGCGCTGGAACTGTTGAATAAATCAATTCAGACTGGTACCGGGCGCAGCATTGATGGGCGCGGGGTGTTTCCGATTGTGTGTCTGTCTAATATTCGCAGCACAACGCAACAAAATGCGTTTTTCTTGAATGTATTAAATAATGATTTTAATGCACGTGATTTTAATAGTGCGGAAAATATCAATGTTGATGATGTGCGTCGTGGCTGTCCGGTTATTACCAGTGGCACCGATGAAGACGCGGTCGCGGCGGCCGTTTCGGCCAAAATATTGACCGATAAAAGTGTTTATAACAAATTGATTGCCAAAGAATAGGAGGCAAGGGCGGATAATGTTTTTAGCAGAAAATAATAAAATTAAATGGAAATTATTAGGTATAGCAACTGTCGTGGTTGCGGCACTGGTGGCGTTGGGAATTGCATGGTTTGATAAACCGCTGTATCTGTTTATGCGCAATTTTGACTGTGTTGCATGGGGATGGATTGATAAAATTTTTGACGCAAAAATGTGGGTTGGGGCATCGTTCGTTTTGATGTGTGCTTTTTATGGAAAAAAGATTGTTGAAACAAAGCCTTGTTTTAAAAATTCGCAAAATCGGTTTAGTGTTTTCGCTTTTTTTCGTGATTTTTTTGTAAAGACAAAGAATAGTTATGCGTTTTTTATATTTTGCTCTGTCTTGTCTGCATCCGTTTTTGCCAAGGCGTTAAAGATTATGATTGGCCGTGCCCGCCCAATATTTTTCGAGGCATTGGATATGACCGGATTTTTCCCGTGGTCAAATGAGTGGGCATTTAATTCAATGCCATCGGGACATACAGTTGCGACGTTTGCAGGACTGGTTATGTTGGGAATGTTGGCACCACGGGTAAAATGGTTCACATGGACATTGGCAATTGTCGTTGGGGCGTCACGAGTTGCGTATGGGGCGCATTGGCCAACGGACGTTCTGCTGGGGGCTTTTATTGGTATGGTAATGGCAGATTTTGCAAAGTCATTGCTGAAACGTTGGCAATCAAAATTTGAATAAATATCGCGCCAAGTGGCGCGTTTTTTTTAACATTTTTGTTTAATTTGTGATAAAATGCCGAATATGGAAGGACAATCGAAATTTTTACCAGAACGCGTTACTGGCGCGTTAAAGAGTTTTGCGCGTCGCATTGTTGGTGGCGCAGTGGCAGCATTGGGACTGTGGGCAATATTTGCATTGTTGTTTTTAAATCCATATCTGGACGGTTTTTCTACGGCCAGCACGCTGGGGACGCAAACGTTGATGGGAAATGTGGCGGCATTTTTACGTTATGCGATTGGTGTGGTGCCAGCATTGTTTTTATTACTGTGTATCGTGCGTGCAGGTGTGGCACGTGTCGCAAACTGGAATGAAACGGTTGCACCCGAATACAATCTGGTGCGTGTGTTTGTGACGCTATGCCTGGGGGTAGCGGCGTTTGGGTTGATTTTCCCTCGGGGTGTGTTTGGTGGACTGGCTGGGGCGATTGTGGCGACCGATGTTACTTCACTGGTTGATGGCTGGAGCATATTGGTTGGTATTTTGTGCCTGGCGGGATTTTTGTTGCTTGGTGGCATGATTTTACATGTTCGTTGGTCACACGTGCGTGCAACGTTGCGTATGGTGCGTCGCGTTGTTGGTTGGATTATGACAGCGTTCCATCTGGCGCGACCAGCTGTGGCTGATGAAGATGTAGATGATGAATCAGACCCTGATGAGGACACTGACGAAGAAGAATACGTGGACGAAGAGGCCGAGCCAGATGAAAAACCTGTGCGTACGTCGCGTACCAATCGCAACGTGGCGAAAAAGCCGTCGCGTCGTAATACGTCTGGGCACATAGATGCTGCCCATCAATACGAATTGCCAGACCCGGCGTTCGTAGAAAAATCAAATTTTGGTAAAAATGTTGTGACGCCTGAATTAAAACGAAATGCCGCCGCGATGGAGGTGCACTTTGCTGAATATGGCGTCCACGGCAAGGTGGTTGGTATTCGGCCAGGGCCGATTGTTACGCTGTATGAATTTATGCCAGACAGTGGGACGCGTATGGTTGATGTCAGCAAGACGGTCAAGGATATGACACGTGCCATGGCAACGGAAAATATCCGTATTGCGCATATACCGGGAACCCAATTGATTGGTGTTGAGATGGTGAATCTAAAACGCCAGATGGTGCGTTTCCGCGGGCTGATTGATAATGATACTTTCCGGACATCAAAGTATAAAATACCGCTGGCATTGGGTGTGGATATTGGTGGTAACCCAATGTATTTTGATTTGGCAAAAATGCCCCATGTATTGATTGCTGGGCGCACGGGGTCTGGAAAATCTGTGTTTGTGCAATCAATTATCATGTCAATTTTATACCGTTATACGCCAGATAAATGCAAATTGATGATAGTTGATCCAAAGGGTGTTGACTTTACACTGTGGGATGATATTCCCCATTTGGTCACGCCTGTGATGAAGGACGCGAACGAGGCTGTAAATGGTCTGAAATGGTCGGTGCGCGAAATGGAAGAACGTTATAAACGTTTGCAAATGTTGGGTGTCCAGAATATAGAAGGTTATAACGATGTGGTTGCGAAAAAGCGTGCGGCGGGCGAAAAACTGACGCGCCAGGTTGTTGTTGGCACTGACGAAGAAACAGGCGAAATGTTGTTTGAGACACAAGAAGTGGATTTGTCTGATATGCCGTATCTGGTTATCATCGTGGACGAGGTGGCCGACCTGATGACGGTTGCGCGCAAGGATGTAGAACTGTGTTTGCAACGTATTGCACAAAAGGCACGTGCGGCAGGTATTCATCTGGTTATGGCGACCCAGCGTCCAGACGCAACGACAATCACTGGTGTCATCAAGGCGAATTTCCCAATGCGTATTTCATTCCAGGCGCGTAGTAACATTGACTCTATGACAACATTGGGTGAAAAGGGCGCAGAAAATCTGTTGGCGTGTGGCGATATGTTATTCAGCGAGGCTGGACGTCCCCCAGTGCGTATCCATGGTGCATTTATTGAAAATACCGAAATCAATCGCGTGGCTGATTTCCTGCGCAGTCAGGGCGCACCAGAATATGTCGCGGGCATAACAGATTCCACAGATGACAGTGGTATGTCTGGAATTCCGGGGGCGGCCCCGTCGCGTGCGGACAAGGACTCTGACCTGTATACCCAGGCCAAGGAATGTGTCCTGCGGGATAAAAAACCGACGATTTCATATATCCAGCGCAGATTGCAAATCGGATATAACAAGGCCGCCGGATTTATGGAACGGATGGAGCAAGAAGGCATCGTCAGCCCACCAGACGCTAATAATAAACGGCATATTTTATAGTAAAAAATACCGGCATTTGCCGGTGTTTTTTATGCTTTTTTATATATGCGTTTTGTGGTATAATTTACGTAACGAAAAAGGAGTTTTTTTATGAAAAAGCAAATGTCTTTGTTTATTTGGGCTGTTGCAATGTTGGGAATGAACCCGGTCTTGGCGGTAACAAATACGGGCGGACGCGCGGCATCAAGTGTTGATTTTTCAAACCAGCCGGCGACGCGTGCACGCACAAATGTAAATTATCAAAAATATCAGACTCGCACAACCACGAGAACATATGATGCCAAGGACGCAAAGAATACTTATTACACCCAGCCACAGAATCGCAGCGCGCTGTATAAACAGTATGAAGCGGGGCGCACAACAAAAACTACAAATGTTCGCACAACGCGTGCGGATACATATCGCAGTGAATTAAAGCGCAAATATTTCTTGGCGCATCCGTTCTTTCAGCCGTTGGGTGGCAAGTTTGGTTCGATAACCGATTTGTCATATGGTATGAATTCGTATGATATTAAACTGACACCATTGTCTGGGTATGATATTTCTGATACCAAGGCCAAGTGGGACGGCAAACAGTTTTCTATTAAGGAAGATTTCAGTTATGGTATTACCGACCGTATCGCGGTCTTGGGTATGTTGCAGTATGATTTTGCAAAATATAAATTTGATTGGTCCACCGCACCAGATGATAAAATGGATAACAATGATTTGAATCTGTTCGGGCTGGGCGGCCAGTGGCGTTTTATCGATAACGACAAATGGATTGCAACCGCATCTGCGTATTACCAGCATCAGAAAGATATTTCCAATAATTTCATTTTGGATGTCAAGGCTGGGTACAAGATTTCGTCGTCAACAATCTATGGTTTGGTGCGCGGTTGGTATGTCGACTTTGACAGTAATTCATATGGTAATGGGATAGAGGGAAAAACCGCCGAAGGCAATGATTCCAGTATCTTTATAGCATACAAGACTGATGTTGACAGCGCGTTTTATGTTGAAGGCGGACTGGGTGTGTTTAGCGTTTTAGACCAAGATTGGACATTTAACCTGGAAGCGTTGTTTGGCAACTATGACTGGCATAACCAAGCGTCGTTAAAGGCGGCAATTGGGTGGCAACCAAATGATTGGTTCGCATTAAACCTGTATGGCAAGACATCAATTTATGACAGTGCCGATGACAAAACATTAGGATACTGGGCATATGGTGCATTAAATGCGTCGGGTGTTCCTGTGTATCAATGGCAGCAGCATGGTGATGCAAAAATCAGCAGTTATTCAGAAACAACTGTGGGATTGCAGGCGATATTCCAATTCTAGCCGGGGGCAATGAAATAGTTTGGCGCACGACATCGTGCGCCAACGAGCATACTGAACAAGGGTACTGTGACGATGCGTAAATTATTATCAGTCGTTTTTTTGTGGGTTGGTATTTTTGTGGCTGCACCAGTGATGGCGGCAGATGGTGACACATCAGATCCACTGTATATGCAGGGATACAAGGAAATTTTATCAAAGTCCACATTAACTTTTTGGGATAATATTTTGCGTGCAGGTCAGGATTTATCATATGGTATAAATGACCGTTTAACACTGGGGGCGAATATTCATTATCAGTTGGATTTTGATGGTGACGAAGACGGATTTTCGGCTGCTGATTTTGGTGGCATTTATCGCTTGGCGCACGCCGATGATAATGATGCACGTATGATTTCTGATGTTTTATTCGGTTTGAAACTAGGTGGTTCATCACATGTTCGCACCCCGTATTTTGCCGATTCTACGTATTATGCCGGACTGCGTTTCGGACGCCAATGGACAGAATTTACATTGGCTGGGACAATTAAATCCAATTGGATTTTTGATGATGAACGCGGAATGTCGTACATTGATATGACACCCGAGGCATATTTTCGTATTGCCCCGGATATGCGAATCGGATTGGACTTTACGTGGCGCAAAGCAACAAATCCAGATTATAACCAAGAATGGTTGGGGGCAAAATTTGTCCGTCAATATGGACATACACAATACGTTGGACATATTGACTATGAATTCGAAAGCGATGATTTCCAAGTTGGTGCCCAGGTAAATATTTTATTCTGATATTTATTTTTTTGTGTTTAATTTTTCACGTAATGTATCCCAGTATTCCAAACGCTTTTTAATTTCGCGTTCAAAACCGCGTTCAACAGGGGTATAGAATTTTTGCCGCGGCATTGATTCTGGGAAACAGTTTTGTCCAGAAAATCCTGATGCAGTATCCGGCTCATAAATATATCCTGCGCCATATCCTAAATTTTTCATCATTTTTGTCGGCGCGTTCAAAATGTTTTTTGGTGGTGGAATGCTGCCTGTGGCGCGGGCGGCAGCATACGCCGCATTTTGTGCACGATAATTTCCAATACTTTTTGGTGCGGTGCCCAAATAAATTACCAATTCTGTCAGTGCCAGGTCGCCTTCGGGACTGCCCATGCGTTCATATAATTGCCATGCTGTCAGCGCAATTTGCATTGCGTTCGGGTCGGCCAGACCGACATCTTCCATTGCAAAACGCGCCAGACGTCGAAACAGATACATTGGGTCTTGGCCTGATGTCATCATGCGTGCCGTCCAATACAGGGCCGCATCGGTGTCCGATGCACGTAGTGATTTATGCACAGCAGAAATCAAATTATAGTGTTCGTCGCCTGATTTGTCGGATAATGGTGCACGCTTTTGAACGGCGGTGTCCAGACTATCTGCGTCCAAAGTCTGTTTGAAATTTGCGTTGATTAAATATTCAACTGTGTTCAACAAGAAACGCGCATCACCATCAGCAATGTCGGACAAGTGGGCACGTGCATCTTCGTTCAGGGGGAGTTTTTTACCCGTAAATTTTTCAGCGCGATTTATCAATTCCATTAAATCATCATGCGACAATCCTGACAGAATCCCAACGTGACATCGTGACAATAGCGCATTGTTCAAATTAAAACTGGGGTTTTCGGTGGTTGCGCCCATGAATACAACTGTGCCATCTTCCAGATAGGGCAGCAATGTATCCTGTTGCGTTTTGTTAAAACGGTGTATTTCGTCAATAAATAATAATGTGTTGCGCCCCAGGTTGCGATTTAATTTCGCGGTCTCCATTGCCTTTTTTATATCGGCCGTGCCAGAAAATACCGCAGACATCGGCACAAAATCCATATCAACCGAATTTGCCAGTGCGCGTGCAATTGTGGTTTTCCCACATCCCGGTGGCCCCCATAAAATCAGATTTGATAATTTTCGATTATCAACCATGCGACGTACCAGACCGTTTTCACCCAATAGTTGTGCCTGGCCGATGACGTCGTCAATGGTTTGGGGACGCATTAAATCGGCAAGAGGTCTGGTATCGTTTGGCATTTTATATTTGTTTTACTTTAATTTTATTTATTGTTTATTTTGTGATATAATAACTGTATTAAATATCCAAGGGATTATCAATTGATAAATAACGATAAAAATTCTGACTTTACATTGGCGGTCGCCAATCTGGCGGCGGCTGCAATCGCGGCGAATCCAGGGCTGACGATGGCGGCTGCAGTTGCGGCGGCGCGTGAAACATTGCGTGGTGCGTCGGCAACGCCGGCCCAGATTGCGGCATCAGTCCGTCCTGACAAGATTCAATGTCTGGAAGACGGCACATGGCATATTATGCTGCGTCGTTATATCCAACGTAAATTTAACATGACGCCAGATGCGTATCGCGAAAAGTGGGGATTGCCAGCAGATTATCCATTTGTTGCGCCAAATTATGCGTTGCATCGGTCTAAAATTGCCAAGAAGTCTGGTCTGGGGAAAACAAAACGGGGAAAATAAAAATGTCCGAAAAATTTAGAAAGGTTGTAAATGCACCGCATCGTGCGATGGGAAGATTGACCAAGAAAATTGCTCAATCAAACACGAATACATTTGTTCGTGCCACTGGAATGACAACCACAGCGTTGTTTCAATTTTTGTTGTGGGCGGCCAAGTATACGACATTGGACAACCATTTGTTGCGCGCGATGGAACGCAGAAATGCAAGCAAGGAAATTTCAAAAAATAAAAACGGTGAGAATAAAAAGATTTCTGAATTTTTAAAAAAATATCCTAATTTGTCGGCACATTTATTGTATTACCTGATGTTTGTAATGACATTGGGTGGTGTAAAGATGGCACGTGATAGCCAGACTGATGTTGCCCACGTTGCACCCCAAGAATATCATATTGAACAGACGGTAAAGCGTGTGCAACCAAATACGTATGGGGCCTATTTGGAACGTATGCGTTCAATCACACCATTTTTGATTGCTGACCTGCTTGCCAAAGAAGGAGTCAAGGTGGATAAAAAAACAGGTCTGCATATTCCATACAAGGATAGTCGTGGTGTTTGGACGATTGGATTTGGCTCAACAATATTGCCCGATGGAACCAGTGTGACCAAGGATACAAAACCAATTACAACACAGCAGGCATATGATTTGGCGCGTTGGCATCTGGAACATGGGGAAACGTATTTTACAATGTATTGTTATAATGTCGCAATGGAAGGGGTCGATATAAATAATACGGCCGAGGCATTGGCGATGGCGTCAATTATATACAATACAGGAACCAAGATGATTGAAAATCCGCGCGATAAAAATCACCGTGAACGTTTTGAGCGTCTGCGTCAGGATTTTAAAAAGTATGGAACAAACATGCCGGATAATTTGGTGCGACAGCGGTTTGCAGAATTTCCGACAACGGCGGAAACCAGTTTTGGACGTGCTTGGTTACATGGCAAAAGTTCAAATGTTGTTGCTGGGCGTATCGGGAATTTCTTGGTTGGTGGCACAGGACTGCGTTGGCGTCGGTGGCTAGAGGCAGGTGTGCTGACCGGGAATGTGACACCAGAAATGTTGATGGAATGTCCAATGGGGGGAATGTATGAATTCTATAAAATGGTCGGAGGCGAAAAAACAAAATTTTTTACTGGCGATGAAGAGCATCGCACGGTAAACAATAAGTTGTATGCCAAGTTTCGCAAGTGGGTCAAAAATCCTGTCGATCGTCATGGAAAATCAATCGCAAATGCGCCCAAGGTCAAAGATTTTTTGCCAGAAAATATTTTGGCGCAATGTCAAAATAATAAATGTGAATTAGGAACTGATATAAATGTATATGCCCAAGCACCACGCGTAATCAGGTCTGCGCCGATTGTGTCTTTTGATGCCGTACCCGCGTCCCAAGATTACGATAAGTTGTATGCCAGTGCAACATCTGCATACAAAAAAGGCAAATACTCAGATGCAATCGACAAATTTTTATCACTGATTGAAAAGGCGCCCAATGATGCGAGCTTGCGTAATGATTTGGCCGCGACGTATAATAAAATGGCGAAGTATGACATGGCCATAATGCAATCGCGTGAGGTGATAACACGCATCAAGGATAAAAAACAATTTGGTGCCGCATATTATAATGCCGGGGTGGCCTATGAACAAAAGGGTAATTTACAGCGAGCATTAGCGAACTATAGATTGGCGGTTGCTAATGGGAATAAACGTGCGCAATCGGATGTTGTGCGTGTTACTCAGTTGGCTCGTGTTAAAAACGTCAAAAATGCGCGTGGCAAACGCTTCGTGTTTAATTCTGGGACAGAAAAAGTTAAAAAATCAGACATAGTAAAAATGCGCAATGTGCATGATTTGGCCACACACGACGATTATGTTGCATAAAAATTTCGGGAAAAAATTCAAATGAAAGTATATGTGAATTACAACGACAAGCGTTGGAAAAAGTATAAAATTGATTTTGAAAAAATTGTGCGTATAGCACTGGGGAATTCGTATAAATCGGCTGAGGTTTCGATTACACTGACCAATGACACAGAAATTCATACATTAAATCGTAAATATCGTGGTATTGACAAGCCAACAAATGTTTTGTCATTTGAATTAGGCGACCCGATATTGTTGGGTGATATTTATATATCGTTGGATACCGTTGCGGCCCAGGCTGCCGCAGCTGGAATTTCTGTTTCTGAACATACGGCGCATATGGTTGTGCACGGCACGTTGCACTTGGTTGGATATGACCATATTACCGATGACCAAGCAGCAGAGATGGAAACACTGGAAATAAAAATTATGGAAAGGTTGGGATATAAAAATCCATATGCAGGCGAAGAAGAAAGTCGGCCATGCACGGACGAGAAATGTTGTCCGGGGGCAGGGCTTGTTGCGTTTTTGCGGCGCATGCGTCTGCGTCCGAATGGTTGGGGGCAATATATTTTTATGGGGCTGCTGGGGGCTATAGCAGCGTTAGGTTTTGCGCCGTTTAATTTATGGTTTGTGACAATTGCCGCAATTGGCATGGCATACTGGATAATTGTGCGTGGCGCAGTTGACAAGGTTGGCGTCGCACGATTGTGGTTGCGGGCAATGCCGTTTGGCGCGGCATACAGTTTGGTCATGTTCTGGTGGACGTTGCATTCTATATACGTTGTCCCAGAATTACAGGCCCAGTTTGCAATTTGGACAATCCCCAGTCTGGTTGGTATTGCGTTGTTTGGGGCGGTCGTATTTGTGTGGCCATTTATATTGTCTGTGCGCACGCGCGTAGCAACCGCCGCGCGACCATTTGTATTCGCGGGCACGTGGACACTTGTTTTATGGCTGCGCGAATGGTTCTGTTCTGGATTTCCATGGAATCCGATTGCGAATATCACATTGTCAATGCCAATGATTGCAAATTCTATGTCGCTGTGGGGGGCTTTGGGGCTGACGTTCGTTATTTTGGGATTGGTCGCCGGGGTGGTTGAAATGTTGCGACAAAAATCATACGCATCATTTTTTGTGTTCCTGATACTTGCACTGTGTGGGTTGGGTTGGGGCATACATAATATTGGTATGTCAAAATGCAATGACGCAAATATTGCACATCCAGTTATTAGAATTGTTCAGCCAGCACAGTCACAGTCAACAAAAATGCAATACTCGTCGCATGCCGACCGCATTGCCCAGGCAGAACGCAATGTTCAAAACCTGATTGCGTTGTCGCGTGATGATGCAACACCTGATTTAATTGTGTTCCCAGAAACGACATATCCGTTTGCAATGACTGATGACGATATGCCGTTGTCAGACGCGTTGGGGCGGCCAATTATTATTGGTGCAACATCAATCGCAAATGGTAACATTTACAATTCAATGATTGTTGCAAATAATGCTGGCACGGTTACCGATGTTTACCATAAATCACACTTGGTGCCCTTTGGCGAATACAGTCCGTTTGGCATAATGCCGTCGCCGGCGAACCTGACTGCCGGTGGTGGGCCACGTGTTATTTCGATGAATTTGGACGGTATAGCGTTTAATTTTGTTCCAGCAATTTGTTATGAAATAATATTTACCGATTCGTTGGTTCCGCGTGGTGCGACGGTTGATGCAATTGTGAATATAACAAATGACAATTGGTTTGGCGCGACACCTGGCACGTACCAGCATTTAGATATGGTGCGTCGTTATGCGATTGAAAGTGGATTGCCAATTGTTCGTGCAAATTATTCTGGAATCAGTGCGTTTGTTGCCGCTGATGGTGAAATTATTTCGCAAATTGATATTGCTGCGACTGGTGTGATGGATGGCGTGGTGTGCGGGGTACACAAAACGCCGTATCGATACATTGGGCGTGATGGTATGCTGATTATAATCTTGGCAATTGCCGCATGTGGTGCAATACTGTTTGGTAATAAAAAAGGCCGGTAAATACTGGCCCTTTTATTTATAGTTTTTCAGAACCCACACGCGTATCGCAGACGATAGATTATTGGTTGTGCGGGATTTATCAATTTCATTTATTATTGTGCTGACCGTTTTGGATTGGCGTGTGGCGATTTCGTGTAATGCGTCGATAAATTCTGATTCCAGCGATATGCTGGTGTGGTGGCCTGACAAAGAAACAGATATTTTTTTCATGGATTAAAATTTTCCCCCCAGCAAACAATCAGACATTGCGCGATATGGGTTATCATACTTCCGCAATACCCCCAAGTTCAGGTTGTCCAACATCATACATGTTCCAAATGAATCAAATGCAAACCAGAACAGGTCGTTGCGCCCGAACAGAGTCAACCCACGCAGTTTTTTTATTCCTGATAATTCGCGATTTATTGATACGATGTCTGGAACAGGAAATTTTGCCCCGCGTGCAAATTCAGATATGCCAAAAATATATCCGTTACCAATATTGATTGTGTCGGCAGTTTTATACATGTCCAGTAAAAATGTTGGCAGCATTGCCGCGCGTAAATTTTGCAGTGCAGTATTTGCTAATGCGGTTGCGCGTACTGGGGCGGCGGGTGCAATAATTGCACCCCGTAATTTCATTGCTGATAAAAATTCATCACGTGTTGATGACATAATTCTTTCCGTTACTCCATACCGCGTGCACTGGCCATTTGTGCAGCCATTTGTGATAATCTGTCCTCGGTCGCGTTACCACCATCACCGCCACCAGCGGTGTGTGCAGGGACATATATTTTTTTTGTCGGATTTGGTAACCAAATCATATCGTTGCCAGATTGCTCAATAATCAATCTGTCCATATTATGTGAATGCGGAAATGTCTGGCACATAAACAAATTTTCCAGTTCCAGTTTTCCCCCCCATACCAATGGAATCCGAAAACGAAACGACATATTGTCGGGCAGGCGTGTTCCCATAACCAGCCCCATAAATTCATCTTGGGTTAAATTCATAAATGCCAAAGTATCGACCGAATCGGTCAGTGTTTGCATAAATTTATGCTTCAATGTTTTGTAACGTGCAAACCAATTGGGGTCAACCGGCACCAACACAGGACGATGACACACCAACGGAATATCGTCGATATTCAGTTCGCGTGCGCGTCGCATTGCGGTATCTTGTGACCATTGCATCAGATTTTACCTATGTAATTTATGACAGTATCAATGTATTCAGAATATGCGTCAAAGTTCCCATTGTCATCATCGGGCAGGGGGGCATTCGGATGCGCGGTGATGTATTCACGCAGCCCGTCCACATCATTAAACATAAGTATGTCGTCAAATTCGGCGGTTGCGGCGTCTGGTGCGCCAATGATAAAACCGTTCACATTTATATATATATCGTCCAGCGTATCTGAAAACACATCGTTTAATTTATCAATTGCGTGCCGCATGTCAGTGGTGGCAATCCCATGCGCCCCCAACCACAGTGTCTCATTTGTGCCGATGGCCAGCAAACTCATCCGGTTACCATTTATGCGTGGTGGATTCTTGGTTGTATATCCCGCGGATTTAAATATTTCAGTAATTTGTGCAATTTCAATGTCACTGGGTTTCGGAGGGGCAGGTGGCGTCGTGGTCTGCGCAGTGTTTGCGTGCGTCGTGGCAGGATTGCCCGCCATGGTTAGCATGCCACCCAATGTCGCCGCGTTCAGACGCGGAGGGCGTGCAGGCGTGTTCATAACAGCAGGTGTAGATGTGTGGACAGGTGCTGGCTGCGTGGCGGGGACGTCAGGGATAGACATCACTTTTTTTCGTGTGTTAATCCGCATAATCGGAAGACGAATTTTACGAAAGCGCGGTCGCATAATCAAATATAGTCCGCATATCATTACCGCAGATATAATAATCAGCGATATATAAAATGAAGGTTTGATTGGTGTCTGGGCCGCCTGGAGATAGGCCAAGTACTGCCAATGTGCGCCGATAAACAAATTGAACCCGAACATTGTGTTAAACCAAAAACAGGCCACCAGTGTTATTACCAGTAACCACAATAGGCCGAGCAACATGTTATCAATTCTGTATTTCATTTGATTTCAATTATATCATATTTGTGATAAAGTAAAAAGCGTAATGATTGATAACGAAAACATTCTTGGCGAATTATTAAACGGTCACGTGGCGGCATGGTGCCCGGCGGATATGGATGCAAATGCGCTGGCAGGGGTTGTTGATGATGCTATCGCACATGGGGTGCATGACATATCGGTTGGAACATCGGCTGTTAAAATTGTTTGGCCATGGGTTGAACAAACTAAAATTCAAATTTCAACGCGTTTTTATGTGCCGACGCGTCCACGTGGTATCGGGGCGGCAGATGCATCTGAATTGACCATGAATATCAATTCGGCGTTTAAATGCGGTGCCGCCTGTGCCCAGATGTTCATGCGGGTAATTGATCTGGGGACAATTGTAAAAAATTTGGGCCCGATTCGTGAAGATTTGTTTTTTAATAAAAAATTGTCCGTCGGATTGGATATATGCAAAATAGAACCATCTGATTGGTCAGATGTGTTCGATGCGCTAAATGCGTTGGGGGCGTCGTCTGTGATATTTGCAATGTCGCACGATATGGGTGACAAGTCAGACTTTGTTGGGCGTTTTTATGGCGCGTTAAATGCAATGGGAACATTTAAAGGTGAAGTGCATTTTGCGCCAATGGCGAATCCCGTACGCATAGATCAGGTTATGCGTTTGACCGAACAATTGCGACCAGAAAAATTATCAAATTTGAAATTTTTTATCGGGTAACAACCAGATATTTCGGTGCGTCTGTGGCAGCCATGTTTTTGTTTTGATAACGTGTCTGAATTGTTGCGATGTCGGGCACTGTGGCATTTAGGTTTGTGTGTGACACCTGGTCAATAATCCAATCGTAATATCCCCAATGGTCTGTGCCGATAATAATTTCGCCGTCATCGGTCAGGTGCGACGCCAACAGATTTATAAATTCGGCCTGCAACAGGCGACGCTTTTCATGCTTTGCCTTGGGCCATGGGTCAGGGTGTAAAATCCAAATTTGTTTGAATTTCATATTACCCGTGCGCAGGAAATCGCGCACATCGTCCGGGTAAATGCGGATATTTTTGTATTCGGGTAAAATTTCGTTTGTCTTGTCGTCCGTCATCGCGCCCAGTAATGCCGCAACGCCGTTCACAAACGGTTCGGCACCGATAATTGTGGCGTCTGGGATTTCACGTGCCAAATCGCGCACGTGTTCGCCTGCGCCAAATCCTATTTCCAGAATATTGAAATCCCCAGCATTTTCGTCATTTTTTGCCGTAATTTGTGGCAAAACATTTGCCAACAGGTGCTGCTTGCGTGCAGATAATTTTTTGCCGTGTCGGCGACCAAAAGTTCTTATTTCTTGTTTTTCCATATATTTAGTATAGAATCCGATATAATATAAAACAAGGTAAATTAATGGCAGAGTTTCCACTGGTCATGAACGCCGGTGATTTTCTATTGGAAAAAATTGCGCCAACGTTTGAAAACGCGCGCACTGTTTTTACGTTGATTGATGGGCAACGCGAATATTTGGCCCAGTGGTTAAACTGGGTGAAATTCGTTAAAACACCCGAAGATGAATACCCTGCATTGGTCAAAGGGTTTGATACTAAAAAAGGGTCATATTTTATAACGCAAAATGGTGCAATCCGTGGGTCCGTCAGTTTTGTTGAGCTGAACGAGGCGGACAAGCGCGGCGAAATCGGATATTGGTTATCCCGCGATGCAATGGGGCAGGGCATCATGACACGCGCAGTAGGTATGCTGGAACTATATGGCTTTGATGTGCTGGGATTAAACAGAATTGAAATTCGTGTGGATACTGAAAACCTGCCATCTCAGGCGGTGGCCAGGCGTGCGGGATACGCACGCGAAGGGGTGCTGCGTAAATTTATGATGTTGCATGGCGTGCCACGTGATATAGTTGTATTCGCTAAAACAAAATAATAATTGGGTAAAGGAAAATAAAGATGCGTAATGGTTTATCATCAGAATTAATCGCACGCGTGTTGGGGGAATCGCCGAAATATACACTGGACGAACTGGAAAAAAAGTTTCCTCCACGCAATTTGCCAGACGGCGCGTTTGTGACACGTTTTGCACCCAGCCCCACGGGCTTTATGCATTTGGGCGGGTTGTATGGCGCACTGGTTGACTGCAAATTGGCGCGTGATACTGGTGGTGTATTTATGCTGCGCATCGAAGATACGGATACCAAGCGCGAGGTTGCGTCTGCAGTTGACATCATTGTTGACTCAATGCATCGTTTTGGGTTGGAGTATAATGATATGCCAGAATACGGCCCGTATTACCAGTCCCAACGTCGTGATATTTATCACAGTGTGGCGGCCGATTTGTTGGCGCGTGGGCTGGCGTATCCTTGTTTTTTGACCGCGGACGATATGGAAAAAATACGTGCGAATCAAAAGGCAGCAGGTTTTGCAACCGGTATTTATGGTGAATTTGCGCGTGACCGCGATTTAACAGATGATGAAATCATTGCACATCTGGACAATGGTGAGGTGCCAACGATTCGTTTGTATTCAACTGGCGACCCGTCAAAGCGTATTTTCTGCAAGGACGCGGTGCGTGGTTCAATCGGATTTCCAGAAAATAACGAAGATATTGTTCTGATTAAATCAAACGACCGGTTGCCGACGTATCATTTTGCACACTTGGTTGATGACCATTTTATGCGCACAACACACGTCGTTCGTGGCGAAGAGTGGTTGCCGTCGTTCCCGTTGCACGCACAGTTGTTTCGTATGATGGGGTGGACTGCGCCGATGTATGTTCACACGTCAACGATTGATAAAATAGATGACGAAACCGGCAAACAACGCAAATTGTCCAAACGCAAAGACCCCGAGGCAAATGTTGCATTTTTCTTGGCCGATGGTTGGCCAACGGCGGCGGTGCTGGAATACCTGGGCAATATAGCGGCATCGGGTTATGAAGAGGCTAAATCCAAAGGCCAGGTTTCATCTATCTGGCAATACCCGTTGCGTGTAAAAAAGATTCCGATTTCTGGTGCGTTGTTTGATATGAAAAAACTGGAATGGTGGGCGCGTGAATATATCGCAACATTGTCTGTGACGGATTTGGTTCGCAATATCACAGATTGGGCAAATGAATACGGTAATGATGTCCAAAAAATGCAGGTCGCAAATTCACAGTATCTGGCGGCGGCATTGGGAATTGAGCGCGATAATCCAAAACGTATCCGCAAGGATTTTGTCACCTGGCGCCAGACGTTGGACGAAATCGCGTATTTCTGGGACGCGTTGCACACCAAGAATTCTGAATATGCGTTTAATCGCGATGTTTTGACGGCGTTTCTGACGACGTTTGACATAAACGATGACAAGGACGCGTGGTGGAACAAAATTGTTGCGATTGCGTCGGCGTGCGGACTTAAAAACGGTGACGTTGCGATGAATTTGCGCGTAGCGATGACAGGGCGGACAAATACACCAGATTTGTATTCTGTTATGCAAGTTATGGGGGCAGATATGGTAAAACAAAGAATAGAGGAGATTGTAAATGGTTAAAACAAAAAAACATTCGCGCACCCTGGTGCGCCAGGTTAAACGTGATGCGCGTGGCGGACGCCTGTTGCGTATATTGCGTGCAACGGGGTTGTTTCGCTGGGAACGCCCCAGCACCAAAGGGGAAGAAGCATTAAATATTTTAACCCACGGTATTGGTATCGGGTTGGCAATCGCAGGATTGACACTGTTGGTTGTATATGCGGCGTTGGCCGGCAATGCGTGGGCGATTGTATCGTGTGCGATTTTTGGTCTGACAATGTTCACGCTGTATTTTGGTTCAACAATGTGTCACGCAACCATTGGCAAACCCGGCGAATGTTTCTTTGAGATTTGGGACAGTGTTGCCATATATGCCTTGATTGCCGGCACATACACGCCATTTATGTTGGTGAATTTGCGTGGGCCAATCGGCTGGACCGTGTTTGGTATTTTATGGGCGATTGTGATATTTGGCGCAGTTATGAAAATCCGTAACCCAAAGCAGCAGCCAAAATGGATGGTGTTACTGTATCTGGTTATGGGGTGGACATTGCTGTTTATTTTGCCGGCAATGATAAAATATATTCCGTCGCGCGGTATGTGGTTTATTTTAGCCGGTGGTCTGTCGTATTCGGTGGGGGTAATATTCTATCTGTGGCGTCGGTTAAAGTTTTCACATGCGATATGGCATCTGTTTGTAATCGGGGGCAGTGTGTGTTTCTTTTTCGCAGTGCTGTTCGGGTGCATAATTGATTATTAATAAAATGCCGGCTTGCTGGCATTTTTTATTGATTTTTATATTATAACGTCATACAATACATGAGATATGAAAAAGTTTGTGACTATTTTGACATTTACAACAACTACAACAACCCCTTTGGGGGTGTAAATTCTGTTTGCGGTTTTGACCGCGTCATGCAATAATCAAATAAAATAAAAAAACAATACCAAGACCAAAGTAAGAAAGGTTTATAATTATGTCATATCCAATAGAAACGATTCGTCATTCGCTGGCGCATGTTATGGCGTCAGCGGTTCAGAAACTGTATCCAGATGTTAAATTCGCGGGCGGCCCAGCAATTGAAAATGGGTTTTACTATGATTTTGATACTGAACACAGATTTTCGGAAGAAGACTTTGAAAAAATTGAACACGAAATGCACGCGCTGATTAAATCAAACGGCCGTTTTGAACAGCGTAATGTCAGCCTGGACGAGGCGAAACAGTTATTCGCCAATCAACCGTATAAAATGGAATGGTTAAACGAATACGATACCGCAGGCGAAACGTTATCGGTTTATGCATTCCGTGATTTTATTGACTTGTGCCGTGGGCCACACGTTGAATCGTCCAAGGATTTGCCACGTGATGCGTTTAAAATTCGCAATGTTGCAGGCGCATACTGGAAGGGTAATGCAAAAAATAAAATGTTACAGCGTATTTATGTTGATGCATTTGCAACACGCGAAGAACTGGAACAGCATTTGAAAAATGTGGCCGAGGCCGCCGCGCGTGATAACCGTAAACTGGGGCGTGATATGGATTTGTTCCATTTTGAACCAGATTATGCTCCTGGCGCAGTATTCTGGCACGACAAGGGATACAAGATTTATCGTCGTCTGATTGAATATATCCGTGATCGCCAGGAACGGGCAGGGTATTTGGAAATTTCTACGCCATCGGTCATGGATCGCAGTCTGTGGGAGCGCAGTGGTCACTGGGCAAAGTATGGCGAACATAATTATTTTGGTAAAACCCAAGACGGCAAAACGTTCTGTGTAAAGCCGATGTCTTGTCCGGGCGGCATGTTGGTTTTTGGTCAGGGAATCAAATCGTATAAAGATTTACCAATGTATTTAGCCGAATTCGGTAAGGTAAATCGTTACGAGGCGGCTGGTGGTTTGTCGGGACTGATGCGCGTTCGTGAATTTACTCAGGATGATGCGCATATTTTCTGTACCGAAGAACAACTGGAAAACGAAGTTGTAAAGATTTTGCGCTTTATCAAGGATATTTATGGTAAATTCGGTTTTGATAAAATTTCAATGAAATTGGCAACCCGTAAAGAATCTGAATTCCGTATCGGGTCAGATGAAATTTGGGACAAGGCCGAAGCGGCACTGAAACGCGCACTGGACGACAATGGTATTGAATACGAAATTGCCGAAGGGGACGCGGCGTTCTATGGCCCGAAAATTGATAGCTATCTGAAAGATTCAATGGGACGAATTTGGCAGTGTGGCACGATTCAGTTGGATATGAATTTGCCAGAACGTTTTGATTTGTCCTATGTCGGCGAAGATGGCGAAAAACATCGTCCGATTATGTTGCACCGCGCGATGTTGGGTTCAATTGAACGCTTTATGGGAATCTTGCTGGAATCAACGGGGGGCAATCTGCCATTGTGGTTATCGCCAGAGCCGGTTGTTGTTGCACCAATTTCGGGCAAGGTTGCGGAATATGCGACAATGGTCGCCGACGAATTGCGCAACGCGGGCGTGTGGGCACGTGCCGATTTGCGTGATGAAAAGGTGAACTACAAGATTCGTGAACTATCGCTGGCGAAAACGCCGATTATTGCGGTTGTTGGTGAAAAAGAGGCCGCAGACAAAACGGTAACGTTGCGTCGTTTGGGCGTGGAGAAACAGGAAACAATGTCGCTGTCTGAATTTATTGCTCAAATGAAAGATGCGGTTAAAATGCCACAATAAAAAGTGCAGGGTGCGTGGAAATCTGCGCACCTATTTGTTTATAAAAGGATGGAAAGATGAAAAAAATTATTTTGTTATTGGCGGTGGTTGCAATGCCAATCGCATTGTCGGCGTGTGCCCGGACGTGCGAAAGTGAACCAATTATCACAGAAAATCATAAACTGATTGTTCCACCACACTTTGGTCAAATGCCAAAATAAAATGGTATATATTCTTTGTTAATTGGCTTTTTTTGTGATATAATATTCACAAATAGAAATTTTCAGCCACGGGGAGGAGTGTCCAGATGAATGAAGATAACAACAATTTGGATTTATTGGATTTAGATGATGAAAACGGTGTTGATACACTGCCAGATGCGGCGCCGTTTGCCGCGCCACGTTCAAAAAAACCGTGGTTATTGATGGGGATTGGGGTTGTTGTCATCATCTTGGCGACATATATTATTGTTCGCACGGTTGGCGGAAATTCTTCGTCATCGATAGATGTTGATTTAGATGCGCCATCTGTTGTTATTGATGGGGCGGATACGATTGATGTTCCAGCTCCGGCACCAGTGCCAGCAGATGCAACGCCAGAACCGGTTGCAGCAGCGGTTCCCGCGCCAGCACCCGTCCCGGCACCAAAACCAGTTGTTGCCCCAACCCAGGAAACAGCGGGCGTTCCTGTTCGCGTTGTAGAAGACAGAAAGGCGGTCACGTTTAACCCAGATAAACCTGTGGCAAAACAACCAGTGGCTAAAAAGCCGGCCGCAAAAAAAACTGTGCAAAAGGCTGCGCCGAAAAAAACTGTAAAGCAGCAGGTTGCCACGACGCACGGTGGTTGGTATGTTCAGTTTGGCTCATACAGCACACGCGCATTGGCGGAAAATGCGCAACGCCAGATTCAGCGTGGTCACCAGAATCTGTTCGCAGGAAAACAGTTCGTTATTTTGGCTGCTCAAGTTAATGGTGGAACGATTTACAGATTGCGTATCGCGTTCGCGACCGCGGCCGAAGCAAACGGATTTTGTCGTAATGCAAAATCTGATGGTCTGGATTGCTATGTTGCAAAATAAAAGGGGATAAATATGTTTGGCAGACTTGGTTGGGCAGAAATTTTAGTAATTGTTGTATTGGTCGTTATTTTATTCGGCAGTGCAAAGATTCCGGGTATGATGAAAAATCTGGCAGACGGAATAAACGTCTTCAAGAAAGAGATGAAGTCAAATCCTGATGACAAAAAAGACGTCAAGCCGGCTGTCACCACAAAAAAATCGGCTAAGACCGCAACCAAGAAATCTGTTGCGAAAAAGCCTGTAAAAAAAGCGGCAGCTAAAAAATAAAATTAAACCGTGCAAAATGCACGGTTTTTATTTTTACGCATTTTATGGATTGCGTTGTTCGTATTCTTCTTGTTCTTCGATTGTCATCGTCGCCAAGGGACGTGCCATCATTCGGTTCAGGCCGATTTCATCGCCAGATACAACGCTGTATCCGTATGTGCCGTTTTCAATACGATCCAATGCGGCGTTTATCTTTTTCAACAAATTGTTGTCACGTTCTGACATACGCAGATTCATCGTAATATCTTGTTCGTATGTTGCGTTATCAGAATCATCGCCAACACCGGCTGCTTCGGTTTTTTCGGCCAGTCGCACTGCACTCAGAACCGAATCGCTTTCATGAATAATTTCATCTTTCTGGGTCATCAACAGGCGGTAAAAATACGCCAATTGTTCGGGGCACATATACGGTTCCGATTTTTTCGGTGTGTATCTTGGCGGTAATTCAATTGTCTTGTAATTTTTCTTTGCTGCCATTTTATTAGCCTTTTAATTCTTTTATCCATTGAACCAGGGTGTCCTCGTCCATCAGACCGGTTCTGGCCTCTACTAACTCACCGTTTTTAAATGCTAACACGCTGGGGATACTGCGAATCCCATATTTTGCAGGTGTGCGACGGTTGGCCTCGTCAATTTCGAATTTTACGAATTTAACATCTGGGATTTCGTCTGATGTCGCCTCGAATATAGGGCCGAACATGCGACATGGCCCACACCATGATGCCCAGAAATCAACCAATGTAATGCCACTGGCGACGGTTGTGTCAAAATTAGTATCGTTTGCGTGTTCCAATGCCATCTTTTTCTCCTTCTGCTATTGATATTTTGGGCAAGTGTATTATAATCAGTAAGAAATGCAAGAGAAAACATATAAAATGAATAAAATCATATACTTAGATGCGGCTGCGTCGGCGTTAAAACCGGCGTCGGTTATTGACGCACAAACAACGTTTTTACGTGACGCATATGCAAATGCAGGTCGTGGAATTTGTGCGCGTGCCACGGCAGCTGATAAAATGGTTGGCGATGTTCGCCAGTGTGTCGCAGATTTTATGGGGGCTGCACCGCATCAGATTGTTTTTACATCGGGCGCAACAGATGGATTAAATCGGATTGTGCGAATCGTTGGCGCATCGCGCGAAACGCGCGTTGGGGTATCGGCGTTGGACCATCACAGTGCACGTCTGCCCTGGATGGCCACTGGGGCAGAGATTATAGAATGCACGTTGAGTGCAAATTTTGATATTGATGTACGGCAAATTCCAAATGTTGATGTTCTGGTTATAACTGCAATGTCAAATGTGTTGGGCCAGCCCCAAGATGTAAACGCGATTGTGCGTGCGGCGCGTCAAAAAAATCCAAACGTTATAACGGTAGTTGACGCGGCGCAATATGTTGTGCATGACAATATAAAAGTGCAAAAATGGGACGCAGATTTTGTCTGTTGGTCGGCGCACAAGATTGGTGCAGATACTGGTCTGGGGGTGATGTATATTAAAAATCCAGACGCATGGTCGCCTGATAAATTTGGTGGCGGTATGGTGAACCGGGTTTTCCCAGATGGCGCTTTTTCATTACAGCCCAGTCCTGATTGTTGGGAGGCTGGAACCCTGCCACTGACACAGATTGCAGGACTGCGCCCAGCGATTGAATGTTTGACACAATCACGTCCTGACGTGAGATTGATAAAATATATGTATAACGCGTTGTCTAAAAATCCGCGGATAAAGATTTTGACCACGCCGGACGCGGCGATGTTGTCATTTGTGATTGATGATATGCATGTGTTGGATTTTGGTGCGTTGGTCGGGGCGCGTGGATTGTGCTTGCGCGTTGGAAACATGTGTGCGTCGTGGATGCATCGCGCACTGGGTGTCCCGGGCAGTGCGCGTATATCGGTCGGCTCATATAACACGATGGACGATGCACATACGGCGGTTGATATAATAAACAGTGTGGTGAAATAACATGGTGTCTGTTCGTGATGATGTTATTGCGGCGTTAAAGACGGTCTTTGACCCAGAAATCCCGGTAAATATTTGGGATATGGGTTTGGTGTATAATATTGATATAAAATCCGATTCGGTTGATATTGATATGACGTTTACCAGTCCAACATGCCCCATGATGGAAGAATTATTGGCCCAAGTGCACACGGCGGTTGCCAATGTGGTGGACGTGCCTGTTCACGTCAATTTGGTGTGGGAACCCGCGTGGGATTTGTCACGCATGTCGGACACAGCGCGTCTGGAACTGGATTTAACAGAACAGGGTTGGTAGTGCATAATGACATATGATGAAATTAAATCTGTATTAAATATGGTGGACGCGCCGGCGGATAAACTGGAAATGGTGATGGATATTGGTGCGCATGCGCCAGCGGTGCCGGATGGTGCCGTATGCAGTGATATCGTTGGGTGCGCGTCGCATGCCGAAATATGTCGCGTGGGGAATCGATTTTATGGCCGCGCAGATTCGGCGATTGTTCGCGGGATTGTTGCAATAATAACCGCGATGGTTGACGGAAAAAGTGTGGCGGAAATAAAACAAATGGACCTGGGGGCTGAATTTGCCGGCCTGAATTTACCACTGGGGGCTGGGCGTTTGAACGGCGTAAATTCTATGATTAGTTTTTTGCAAAATTTATGATACACTGTGTGTGATAATAGGAAACGGGGCAAATTTATTCATGAATGAAGACGAGAGAATGTTTCAAATCGGGATATGGTCGTTGGGTGCTATATTCGTGCTGACCACGGCGTTACAGGTATGCTATCGAACACAGAATCGTGCGCGTGACCGTGTGCGTGCCGAAATTGTCCAAACACAACAGACAATTGCAGCACGTCAGGCGAATTTTGCATCGTATGTTCGACCTGAAATATTACGTAATCTGGTGGTCAGTGTTACCCCAAATGCAGAAGTTATCAGTTTCCATAAAAGTGTATCAATTGATGCTGTGCCAATGCGTGTGGTGGGGGATACATTATAAATGTTCGAAGTGGGTAATGATGTTTTCAAGCACGGTTTCATAGAAAATTCTGGTGACAGACTGGCGCAACGTCGTTTGCGCTGGATTTATGGCCTGTTTATATTCTTTTTTGTTTTGTTTGCGGTGCGGACGCTGTATCTGGGAATCCAGGGAACCGATCGGTCGCGCTTGGCTGGGGCGGACGGAAATTGGAACGTGTCGCGTGCGGATATAATTGACCGTAATGGTGATATATTGGCCAAAAATATTATGTCTGGACATATTACGTTGCGGCCGCCCCAGGTGCGTGACCAGGATAAAGAAAAAGTTGCTAACTTAATACATCAGGCTTTACCGTATGAATACAGCGTATCCGATGCGTTGCAATTAGTTGGCTCGTCGCGCAAGTTTATATATATAAAGAAGTATGCCAGTGATAATCAACGCAATATGGTAACGACGGCACACTTGGCGGGATTGGACGTGGAACCTGTGCAAACACGTCGTTATCCAAAGCGCAGATTGTTTTCACATGTTGTCGGATTTGTTGGTAATGATGGCCAAGGCTTAGAGGGGGCCGAACGCATATATGATGATTATTTGCGTGAAAATGTTGCGCCGTTGCGTCTGTCGTTGGATGCGCGAATTCAGTCAGTGTTTTACGAACAGTTATCCATGGCGATGCAGAAATACCAGGCCAAGGCGGCAATGGGAATGCTGATGAATTCGCGAACAGGTGAAATGTTGGCGATGGTATCTTTGCCAGACTTTGATCCCGAAAACCGCGGTTTGGATTCGGCGTCAAACCGTATGTTTAAACCATTGCGTGGTGTTTATGAAATGGGTTCTATATTCAAGATATTCAATACGGCTGTGGCGATGGAAAATGGTATTCACAAAGAATACTATGTTAAGGAACCCTTTAAAATTCAGGATAAGTTCGGTCGCACGGCCGCGCGTATTTCAGATGTGTCAAGTTTTAAACCACCACGACCATATTTGACCATAGAGGAAATCATGTTACATTCGTGCAACGTGGGCAGTGCGCAAATTGCATTGGATTTGCCAGATGGTGCGCAACGTGAATTTTTCCATCGTCTGCATTTTGATACGCCGTTGGAATTAGAGTTCGGCAAAACTGAACGTCCAATTATGCCTGCAAAGTGGGGGCCGGTTGAACGCGCAACAATGTCATATGGACACGGTATATCAATTACGCCAATGCATCTGTTGTTGGCAGTCAACGCGATGACAAATGGTGGAATATATATTTACCCAACATTGCAAAAGCGCGATGTGGGTGCGGTGCGTGGCACGCGCGTTCTGTCGGACGATATTTCTGCGCGTTTGCGTCCGATAATGTTGCGTATTTCCGAAGAAACCAGTGGCAAACAGGCACGCGTAGCCGGAATTCAAATTGGCGGAAAGACGGCGACTGCGGTTAAATATGATGCGCATGGTCGTGTTGACCGTCGGCGCAATTTGACAGCGTTTGCAGGAATATTCCCCGCGACTGCACCACAATACACAATACTGGTAATTTTGGACGAACCCCAGGGAATCAAAGAAAATTGGGGGCTGCGCACCGCGGCATGGAATGCCGTGCCAACAACGGGAAAAATTCTGGACAGTATACTGCCGTTGCTATTTGAATAATTTTCGATTATAATACTCTTGATAATAAAAAAAGAGTATAGAGTGAGAAAGGTAGTAGATAAATCCATGCTGGGGCGGGCATGGATGGTCGCGACATCATCTGATGGCGCGGTCGGTGCAGATGATTTAGTTAAAAAAATCTTGGTCAGTCGCGGGCTGGTTGATGCGCTTGCCCAACAGAAATTTTTAAACCCCAGTATCAAAGAATATATGCCTAATCCGTCGGTGTTACGTGATATGGATATGGCGGCGCACGTCATCGCTGACAGTATTTTACGGGGGGACAAAATTGCGATATATGGCGATTATGACGTTGACGGGATTACATCAACTGCAATTTGTGTAAAATGCATGCGTGCGCTGGGGGTAGAGTGTATATGGCATTTGCCTACGCGCGATGGCGAAGGATATGGCCTGAATCAAAATGCGATTGATGAAATTTTGACGTCGGGTGCAAAATTGATGATAACGGTCGATTGTGGGATATCTGGGGGCGCTGATGTCGCATATGCGCGTTCGCATGGTTTGAAGGTCGTTGTGACAGACCATCACTCGCCGGATGCGATGTTGCCGGATGCGGACGCCGTTGTAAACCCAAAGCGTGCTGATGACACGTCTGGGTTGACATATCTGGCTGGGGTTGGTGTTGCGTTTATGACAATGGTTGCATTGCGACGCGAATTAAAAGCGCGAAAATTGTCGAATGATATGCGTGCACGTGTCGATGCGTTGGATTTAATGCAATATCTGGACCTGGTTGCATTAGGGACAATTTGCGATACGATGCCACTAGTGGGGCTGAACCGTGCGTTTGTGGCGACTGGGTTAAAGGTTTTAGGGTTGCGTAAAAACCTGGGGTTGCGTGTCTTGATGCAGGTTGCTGGGATAAAGCGGCCATCGGTATATGCGGCAGGTTTTGCGTTGGGGCCGCGTCTGAATGCGGCGGGGCGTCTGGATTCGGCCGCGCCGGCATTGGAATTATTGTTGACTGATAATCCACTGATTGCGGGTGATTTGGCGAATAAATTACACCATATGAACAGTGAACGCATTGACATTCAAAATGTGATTATGTTACGTGCAACTGATATTGCGGAAAAATATTGTCGCGATGGTCGTTGCAGTTTATTTGTCTGTGGCGATGATTGGCATGGTGGCGTTATGGGGATTATTGCAGGACGATTAAAGGATAAATATAATTTGCCGTCGTGTGTCGCAACGCGCAGCGACGGTGTAATAAACGGGTCGGGTCGTTCGATTCCGGGAATTGATTTAGGAAAAATAATTCATGACGCATTGGCGGCCGGCGTTATATCCGAAGGAGGAGGGCATGCAGCGGCAGCGGGGTTTTCTTTGGAAGCAGAAAAAGAAAGTGCGTTTCGTGCGTTTCTGGAAAATGCCGTGCATGAACAATTAAATGGTGTGGTGCCGGTGCCTGAAATTATGGCAGATGCCGAATTGGACGCAGGGGCGGCGACGATAGGGTTGATAAATAAACTGGACGCATTAGAACCGTTTGGTCAGGGGAATCCAGAACCGACGCTTATCCTGCATGGCGCAGCGTTGCGATATGCAACCGTGATGGGTGGGGGCGCACATCTGCGCGGTGTTGTCACGACCAGTGGGGGACAATTGTCATTTGTTGGATTTAATCTGGTTGGGACACCGGTCGGTGACTTTTTACTGGACGATGCGAATACAAACACTACAATAACAATGCTGGGGCGGCTGAAAGAAAATGAGTATAATGGTCGAGTCAGTGCGCAATTCTTTGTTGAAGATATTGTCGTTGGATAGGGTATAAGTATATGGATTCTGTATTAAAAACGTTTGATGAAAAATTACGCGCCGCGCGCAGTGTGGCGATTTTTGCACATAAAAATCCAGATGGTGACGCACTGTGCAGTGTTTTGGCACTGGCGCGATTGATTGAAATGAATTATGGTCGCCGGCCACTGTGTGTATATGATGGTAATATCCCAGACGCGCTGGATAATGTCCCAGACAGAAATCGTATCCAATTTTATTCGCGCATTGATATGGCGCGGCCGTTTGATGTTGCGATTGTGCTGGATTATGGAACGGCGCGTAATATTGGTGGACCAATGCCGGTATTGGAAAATGCCAAATATACGATTGAAATTGATCATCATATAAATGATGCACACGTTGCCGAATTATGTATTGATGATGACAGTGCGGCGGCCACTGGCGTGATTATATATCAGATTATGCGTGCACTCGGCTGGCAGTCAGACGCAGACGTGGCCAGTTTGATTGCATTAGCAATACTGACCGATACGGGTTTTTTTAAATATGTGCGACCAGGCAATGGCGCGGTGTTGAACATTATGGCCGATTTGGTAAATGATGGCGTAAATATTGCTGAACTGGCAGATGGAATGAATAATAAACCACGTCGCGCGATTCAGACCGAGGCAGCCGTCGTTGCCAATGCAGAATTTTTATTTCATGGACACTTGGCACTGGCCACAGTTGAAAAAAAGGATTATAAACACCTGGATGGGCGGGGCGAATTGATTCTGGGACTGCTGGCTCAAATAAAAGGCGTTGAATACGTCGCGTTGTTAAAGCAACAAAAAGAAAATCAAATAGGTGTATCGTTACGTGGACGCATGCGACCGGTTGATCATATTGCGGCGGCACTGGGTGGTGGTGGACATACGTATGCCGCGGGGGCTGTCGTAAATGACACGTTGGAAAATGTACACAGTCGCATAGTTGAATTGTTCAAAGGGGAAAAATTATGAAAAAAATATTTATCGCATTTTTGTGTATGTGCACGTTTTCAGCACATGCGGTGGTTGACGGGACACTGGTGAATAATGCAGAAAAGTATTTGAATTCTGTTACTGGTTTGACGGGTAATTTTACGCAAACGGCATCTGGCAAAACGGAACGTGGCACGTTTTCAATGTTACGCCCGGGGCGTGTACGTCTGGATTATAAAAATATGCCAGTGCAATTGATTGCCGATGGTCGTGATTTATATTTTTTTGACAGGTCGCTAGACCAAATTACAACTGTGCCATTGACCAGCACACCGGCCGGCATTTTAATCAGAAAGCATATTGATTTAAAAAACGCTGATATAAACGTTGTTGAAACGACCAGTGCGGAAAAAACATTTGCGTTGAAAATGGAATTGCGTGGCCAAGAAGGACTGGGTAATATGACCGTTGTGTTTGATAAAAAGCCAATAAAATTAAATTCGTGGAGTGTTATTGACGCGACCGGCACCAAAACAGATGTAGCGTTTTCGGGACTGAAAACCAAAACGGATTTTGGTAAAAACTATTTCCAGATTTCGCGTCATAAAACGGTCAGCACTAGTGGCGGTGACGATTTCTATGACTAATACAGAGGGGCGTTGCGCGTGTTCGGAATCAGTGGTGCAGAATTTTTAGTGATTATACTGGTTGCGATTGTCGTTTTGCCGGCGCGTATGTGGCCGGATGTGGCGCGTATGCTGGCACGTGTGGTAAAATTTATTCGCACAATTGTTTGGCGTATAACAGACGCATCTGAACAAATCAAAGAGAATATTGAATTAGAAAAGCCGATTGATAATTTAATCAAAACAACAACTGACGATATGTTGGCGGAATTTTCATCGCCTATAAAAAAACAAAAACGTGTGACGGCTAAAAAAACACCAGGGGGGCGCAAATGCAAAAAATGACACTGATGCAGCATTTTGCTGAATTGCGCCGCCGAGTGTTGTGGACATTTGCAGTGTTTTGTCTGGCGACTGTTATCGGGTGGTATATTGCGCCATGGATGCAGATGACTTTGACTGCGCCATTGTTGCACGTATGGCCAAATGGGACATTGCTGTATAACGGGGTGTCTGACGGTTTGATGATACGTTTTTCGCTGGCGGTGCTGGCGGGGTTGGTGTGCGTGATACCGTTTGGACTATATCAGTTTTGGGCATTCGTTGCACCAGGACTGCGCACACGTGAACGCGCGTTTATATGGCCAATACTGGTAATGTCGCCGATTTTGTTTGTATGCGGGGCGGCGTTTGCGTTTTATGTTATGTTTCCGTTTGTATTTGGCTTCTTTATGGAATTAAACACGTCGGCACCGGTGCCTGCGATATTGATGCCAGCGGCACGCGACTACCTGGGTTTTGCAATCGGTATGCTAAAGGTATTTGGGGTTGCTTTTCAATTACCGCTGGTTTTGGTAATGCTGAACAGAATAGGTCTGTTGTCACGTGTGTGCGTAATAAAAATGCGCCGTTATGCAATCATATTGATTGTGATTGCGGCGGCCGTTTTAACACCGCCTGATGTTGTGTCCCAGGTTGCGTTGGCGGTTCCAATGTGGTTATTGTTCGAGGCCAGCATTGTATTCATGCGTAAAGATGATGTGAAAAATTGATGTTTATATTCAGATTACTTTGTATTTTGCATTGATTTTATGATATAATTATCCGCGTGAGAAAATTATCATTATTATTTTCGTGTGTGATTTTGTTGCTGTGCGTCGGCTGTGATTTACAGCCCAAAATTATATCGTTGCCCGATACGGTTGGTGAATTTATTTCGTCGCGTTATCCAGCATTGTTGGCCGATCCAAATGCACAGCCAGAAATATATAATTCTGCGGCGTCGGACTATGGCGTTTATGCATCGCCACAATTGTATGGCTCGGTCGGGACAGATGAATATGTTACATATGCGTCGGTAAATGATTATATTGTGCCACCGCAAAATGATGCCACGGGCGACAGTGCGTTGTATGGTGCGCCGACTGCGAACAACGCAACTGCACAAACGTCGGACGGTGCGGTATCAGATTATATTGCGGAAACACCAACAAGTGATTATCTGGTTGTGCCGGAATACGTGCGCAATGCGCCAACGGTTCCAATCAGTGATACTGAAATAACCGTCGCGCGTGGTGATACACTGTATTCGTTGGCCCAGCAATATGCATCTACCCCCCAGGAATTGGCGCACAGAAATAATCTGGATATTACGGCACCGTTGCGCATCGGGCAAAAATTAAAATTGGCACAATCGGCGGAATCTCCGCGCATGGCGACGTCCGCCGCGCCAGAACAGCGGCCAGTAAAAACGTCCGTGCCCGCGGTCGCAACAACGACACGTGTCCAGTTGTCTGAAATTTCGGTTGCACCGGGCGACACACTGTTTTCACTGTCGCGACGATATTCTGTGCCGGTAAATGACCTGGCGGTAATGAATAATATTGTGGCACCGTTCACATTATCGGTCGGCCAGAAATTAAAGGTTCCAAATTTGTCGTCGGCACCAGTGCGTGCGGTAACAGCGAATATTGCAACTGCTGCGCCAGTTGCCACTACAGCGACGATGCCTGACAACAAGACACCAACGTCTGTGACAGGTCGCACACAGGGGAGTGCGACGTCTGATACAACCAAAAAATCAGAACACAAGATTGCGATGCCAAGACAAAAAATTTCGTCTGACCCCAGTAAAAAGTTGCCGACGATTGCGGCACGGTCATCGTCAAAATTCTCGTGGCCAGTGCGGGGCAAGATTTTATCGCATTATGGTGCAAAGTCTGGCGGTCTGTTTAACGATGGTATAAATATTGGCGCGTCGCGTGGCACAGCGGTCAAGGCGGCAGAAAACGGCGTTGTCGCCTATGCCGGGAACGAGGTCAAAGGTATGGGGAACTTGGTTATCATTCAACATTCTGGTGGGTGGATGACGGTATATGCGCATATGGATTCAATGTCGGTGCGCCGTGGCGCACGCGTTTCGGTCGGACAAAAAATCGGCACAGTTGGTGCGACAGGCAAGGTAGATCGTCCGCAATTGCACTTTGAAATTCGCAAGGGAACCAAGGCGTATAATCCTGCGTCATATTTGCGGTCGTGAATAAATACTTGCAAAACCGGTAAAAAGATATATAATTGCCACAGTTTATAGTTCTGGATGCGTAGCTCAGTTGGTAGAGCAACTGACTCTTAATCAGTGGGTCCAGGGTTCGAGTCCCTGCGCGTCCACCACAAGATAAAAAAACGCCGCTTGTCGGCGTTTTTTATTTGTGTCGCGCGGGACGAGAACCCTGGGGAAAGGGTTCAAACCACCGCAAAAAGGCAGACGGAAGTATGCCGGTTTGCGTTGGCAAAAATTAATATATAAGAAAAATCGAGAAAATCCGCCGTATGGCGGATTTTTAATTTGGAATCCATACCTATGCAAAGATTGATTTTGCTTTGATAGAATTACAGTGTTGACATGACATGAAACTGTTTTAAACAACCATAAATATAAAAAAGGAGAAAACATGAAAAAAATAGTTGTATCAACACTGGCTGTGCTGATGGCGTGTCCAGCGTTTGCAGGCACCCAGTCCCGCACCAGCGATTGGCAGTTGTTCGGTTTGAATCCGTATATCGGCCTGCGTGGTGGTTTGGGTTATACAAATCAGAATTACAGCTTTAATGGCGACAAGCAATCCATGACTGACATGGTATGGCAGGGTCGTGCAGCACTGGGTTTAGAAATCTGTGACACCGCACGGACTGAAATTGAATGGTCTATGTTCAGCAAATTAAAGGATCACGATTCCTTCCGCACAGATAAAAAAGTTGAAATAGAAACTAAACTGCAAACATTGTTGATGAACACCTATTGGGAATTCGGTGGATATCAAGTCGTTCGTCCATTTATGGGGCTGGGTGTCGGGGCTGCGTTCTCGGACGTGAAACGTAAGATTCCAGATGTTCACGAACATACCAAGAGCCGTGGCAGCGTTGCCGCCATGGGATCGTTAGGCGTTTCGTTCGACATGGAATATTTTGCGGTTGATGTCGCAGCACGTTATACATACGCAGATGTCAATTCTGGATTGCATAACTTTGGTGGCGATATCGGCATCAGATTTATGTTCTAAAATTTGTCTTGTATATCGTAATGCAAAATCGTCCATTTTTATGGGCGATTTTTTGTGCTATGTGCATGAAATCTAGCATTTTTATGTTTTGTATCCTATGGGATTGGTTGGCGCAAATTGGTATGCTTTTTATATAATTTAATCAAGGGAGTTTTTGTTATGGCTACGGCAGGAAAAAGTTCAATAAAGCGTAATCCAACCAAAACGCATGCGTATATTGTTGGTGGGGGTATCGGCGCATTGACCGCAGCGGTATATCTGATACGTGATGCTGGGGTGCCGGGTAAAAATATTCATATATTTGAAACATTGTCGATTGCCGGTGGCAGTTTAGATGGCAGTGGTGATGCCAAACACGGTTTTATGATTCGTGGAGGCCGTATGCTAAATATCCCGACATATGAATGTCTGCAAGATGTCATGGCGACAATTCCATCGATGGAATTTCCAGATATGGAAATGGAAAGCGAGTTTTTAAATTTTAATGAAGAGTTTAAAACGCATTCGCGTGCGCGTCTGGTCAATGCAGACGGAACCAAGGTTGATGTTGAAAAAATGGGTTTTTCTCAACGAGATCGTCTGGAAATGGAACGGCTGATTTTAATAGAGACTGAAAATACACTGGGGGCAAAACGCATAGACCAGGTATTCGGGAAACATTTTTTCAAAACAAATTTTTGGCTGATGTGGCAAACGACGTTCGCATTTCAGCCGTGGTCCAGTGCGGCAGAACTGCGCCGATATATGTTGCGCTTTATGCATGAATTTCCGCGTATTCATACACTGGCGGGTGTTGCGCGCACGGCGTATAATCAATATGATTCAATTGTTCGTCCAATATCAGATTGGCTGCGTGCCCATGATGTAGAAATTGTGCTAAACGCACATGTGACTGACATTGTTTTTGAAACAGACAAAGTGGGACGTAATATTGCAAAAAGTATCGCGTGTCGTGTTGGTGCGCGTTCCCGCAATGTGCGTGTCGCGCCAACGGATATTGTCTTGGTAACAAATGGTTGTATGACTGACAATTCAACCGAAGCAACCACAGACAGCGTTGCAAAATACAATCGCGAAAATAATGCGCCATCATTTGACTTGTGGCGGCGTATGGCACATGGCCGACCCGAACTGGGCGACCCGGATGTTTTCTGTGGGCGCGTGGACGAGAGTATGTGGATGTCGTTCACCACGACAATCAATAATAATCCAGATGTCTTGGCATATATTCAACGTTTCACAACCAACCACCCGGGTGGTGGCGCGTTGGTGACGTTTCGCGAATCGGCATGGCGTTTGTCTATTGTCGTCGCACGCCAACCACATTTCAAGAATCAGCCTGCTGATACAAATATATTCTGGGGATATTCATTGAATATGTTCGCCGATGGTGATTATGTAAAAAAGCCGATGTATAAATGCACCGGACGTGAAATTATGACGGAATTGTTTGGGCATCTGCATGTACCGAAAAAGCAACAGGCTGCTATGCTGCGAGGTGTTATTTGTCGCACCTGTATAATGCCGTATATCACGTCCCAGTTTCAACCGCGTCGTCCAGGTGACCGGCCAGATGTAAATCCCCAGGGATATGAAAACTTGGGATTCATCAGCCAGTTTGCTGAACAGCCAGACGATGTCGTATTTACGATGGAGTATTCGGTACGTGCAGCACAACGTGCGGTGTATTATCTGATGGGGGTTGACAAAGATTTGACGCCAATCAACAAATATCAATATTCACCGCGTATATTGTTAAAGTCGTTCTTTAAATTGCATAGTTAAAGATGACTTGACTGATAAAAATTTTTTATTAGAACCCACGTCGTTTTTAGAGAATTGTTTTACAACGCGCAGTGCCATCAACACATAAGTCCAGTTGAGGGCACTGTTTTTGTGCAGAAATAAAAAGGGGAAAAAATGAAAATTCGTATCGCAATAGAATCGGGTGTCTTTAGTATTATAAATACATTGGTTATGGTTTGCGTAATGTTATCGTTTACATGATTCCCTGGGGTTGACAATATTTCTGGTGTCTTTTTTACCGATTGCAGTGGTGGCGTTTGCAATAAACTTTTTTATAGTTGCGCCATTGATAAAGCATATTGCGGCGCATTGGCATATTGAAAAATATATCCCGTTTATGATGCCGTTTATGTTTCGACGTATTTTCGTGTTCGCTGTATGTCACGATAAAAACGTGCTATGTGCATAGTTTCTGATGATTCCTAGGGATTCAAACCTGGCGAAATATAGATAAAAATAATATATCATACATTTCGTAACCACAAGGAACAAAAAAGGAGACCTTTATGAAAAACATAATCAAAAAATTGTTGGTTTTGTCATCTGTGTTTACGATGGCAGTATTGTTGTCTGGCTGCACGACAATGTGTGGCGGTCATAAAAAGCCATATCATGCCCAGGCTAAAAAGGCCCAGCCGGCAGAAACAGTTATGTACTACCAGACATACGAAGATGCTGCAATTAACCATGTGTCAGCAAAAATGTTTACGCGCAGCAGTCGTGGCGGTGAATCCAAAATGGGGTATATAAAGTTTGCAGAATCTGATGCCGGCTTAAAGATGGATATTGATTTGCAAGATTTGCGCCCAGGTGTTACATACACAATGCGTATTCATCAATGTAATGCATGCGACGGCGGTATGTGCTGTGCAAACAATGCAATGCCAATCACATTGCCAACATTGCGTATCGAAAAAGCAGGCAGATTGCAAGAATCGTTTGTTATCCGTGGCCTGACTGCGCAACAGTTGAACAATGCGAAATTGTATTTAACACGTGATGGTGGATACAAGGCTGCCTGGGGCACAATTAATAAATCGGCCATGATGTAAAATTACAAAAACAACAATGCAAAACCAAGACATCCCGTAGGACGACCTATGGGATGTTTTTCCTTTATGAAAAATTTCATATATGCTAAATTGCATGTATGAAATTTTGTCGCATTATTTTTTCATTTTTATTTTATGTGTATATGTTTACAGGCGTAAATGCCGAAATGCGCGAATTTACATCAATGAGTTGGGGCGATACGTTGAACTTGTATGATGACGCAATAATTTATGATGATGGTTGGGTTGATTTTGTCGATATAAATGTTAAGCGCACATTGTTGATTGAAAATGATGGTGTTTTGGCAGGGCGGATAAATATTTGTGACGGATGCACATTGCTGTTGCAAAACGATGGTGATATTTCAGGTGTTCATTTTGTGCCTGGGGCGCACGCGCGTTTAACTCAGGTGATATTTTCCGAATCGGATGTCACGTATTTGGACACTGATATGAATTATGTGATTTTGGTAAAAAGCCCTGATGGCTTGTCGTTAAATCAGATAGTTGATATTGCTGGTCCTGATGCCAAGATTGTCTTGGAAAATACATCATTAGTATTGGACAGTATTATTACTGATGCACCAGAAATTAAATTGTCAGGCAATGTAGATTTGGTGTTAAAGGGTGTAACTGGTGACGTGCCGTTGTTGGACAATGTTGATGGCGATGGTGTCTTGAATGTATATGCTACAACCGATAATGCGCTGATGATAACGCGTGCAGAAATTGTTAATCATAAATTATATGTGCAAATGTTGCGTGAAACAGACTATGTAAAAATTTTGCAAAACCCAACAGGTGAATTTTTGAATAGTCTGAGAAGTGTGCACCCAGATGATAAACTTTTACGCGCCCTGGACAGGGCAGGTGGTATGTCTGCGCTGGACGGTATTATGTCGCGTTCTGTGCGATTACGACCGATAAATTTAATGCGCCCGGTGCGTGTAATGGACGCTATGGAAATGTTTGCCGGCGTCCCCAGTGGCACTGTTGGTGGTTTTATGCTTTCGCCTGATTTTATTTATAATGATGATTTTTATATAACAGGTCTGCGAATCGGTATTAGTGGGCAAATTACGGATACTGTTTCGGCTGGGGCGTCTGGGTATGTTGGCTATGTCAGTGCTTCTGATGAAATAAACAATTTTGAGGGACGTGTTTTTAGTGGCAATGGTTATGCGATGTATGATGACGGTGAATTTATCGGTCGCGCCATATTGGGGCACAGCACAGCAAAATTTGACATAGATTTTATTTTGGTTGGCAATGACGTTGGCAGCGCACCATGTGGAACAAATTCATATGGTGCAACAGATTTTGGTGTGCGTCTGAATCCGATGGATGATTTTGTGTTCTCGCCGTTCATAGGGCTGACGGCCACCCACACTGATATTGCGACCACAACCGAAAATAATTTTGATGCAAATGTGGGGACGGATATTACAACAACTGGTGGAACAGATGATTTTTCGTATAATTATGGATTGCGGGTGCGGGCCAGCGCGAGTGGTGATACAAGTGCTGCAATACGTATTGCGTTTTGGTCCCGGGCAGATGATGCAGGTGTTGATATGAATGTTGGAATTATAAATTCTGAATTCGGGACTGCATATCGCGCGTCCGTTGGTGGGCGCGCAATATTCTGAAGTTTATTTATTTTACGATTTCGCCACGCAATGATGCCTTGTTCGCAGCAGTAATTTTTATGTTAGCAATTGCTGATGCTTTTTCAGACGCGTCAACAATACATTGTTGCATATACGGTGTGCGATATACTGAATGGTTGCCTGTTTTGTCACGACCCTCGCACAGGCATTCAAATGTTTGACCGACACAACTCTCGTTAAAAGCGCGTTGTATTTCGTTCAGGTATCCGTCCAGTTTTGCCAGGCGTGCGGCCTTTATCTGTTCTGGAATCTGGTCGCGCATAACCGCGGCGGCGGTGTGTGGACGCGGTGAATATTTAAACGAATACGAATTTATGTATTTTATGCGCCGAGCAATTTCCATTGTTTGTTCAAAGTCGTCATCGGTTTCGCCAGGAAAGCCGACGATAAAATCACTGGATATTTGAATGTCGGGACGAGCGGAACGTAATTTGTCAACTATATCTATATATAGATTTAACGAGTATGGACGATTCATTCTTGTCAATACATCAGGCGAGCCGCTTTGTATAGGCATGTTTAGAAAGGGTAGTAATTTTGGTTCTGTCCCAAACATTTTAATCAAATCATCTGTCATTTCTGTTGGATAATTAGAAGTAAAACGAATACGTTTTATATTATCCAGTTTTGCAGCGGCACGAATTAAATCGGATAAACGCCATGTTTTTCCAGCATTATCGGTGTATTTGTAGCCGTTGACGTTTTGCCCCAGAAAACAAATTTCAATCGCACCAGTTTCAGCTGCGTGAATTGTGTCACGCACAATGTCGTCAAACGGGCGTGATATTTCACGACCACGTGTATACGGCACAATGCAATATGTGCAACAATGATTACAGCCCTCTTGAATTGGAATGTATGCAACAGACGGCGAGATGGTCATCTGGGGTAATTCGTCAAATTTTTCTAGCCCGCCCAGGTCAATATTTAATAAACGTATATCTGGCGCGGTTAAAATTTCAGGCAGTTTGTGATAACTTTGTGGGCCCAGAACAAAATTCAAATCAGGAATGCGTTTAAACGCATCTGCGCCACTTTCACGTGCAACGCAACCGACAATACCGAACAAAGCAGTGGGCTTTTTTTCTTTGCGGATACGCCCCAGTGCAGAATAAACTTTGTTCGTTGCCTTTTCCCGGACCGAGCACGTGTTTAATATAATAATGTCTGCATCCGCAACATTATCTGTTTGTGTCAAGCCACGATGGGCCAACATTGTTGCAATTCGCTGACCATCGTATACATTCATCTGGCAACCAAATGTTTGGATAAAAAATTTTTTCATGTTTTATTATTTGCTTTTAGTACGTTGTCTTGTCACCGCGCGTTGAATATAACCGGCGCGTAATTTCTGGATGCGGGCATAGTGTTGCATTGCGCGGTCGCGCGGAGAAATTTCAATATCTGGAATCTCAACTACGCCATAGCGAACGCCGGTAATTACATCATTTTCAATAATGGTTACAATTTTCATCTTTTGTCCTTTTGGTTTGGTTGATTATGATAATTTACGCAACAATATTTCATTTACAACGGCAGGATTTGCCTTGCCCTGGGTGGCACGCATTACGCCGCCCACAAAGAACCCAAGCAAGCCTGTTTTGCCAGCCTTGTATTGTGCAACCTGAGGTGCAGATGTGGCGATGATTTTATCAATAACCGCTTCTATGGCAGATGTGTCGGTAATCTGTTTCATGCCAAATTTATCGGCGATTTCGCGTGGCGTGCCATTTTCGCCGTCCAGCATTTTGATAAAGATATCCTTGGCCTGTTTTCCATTGATTTCATTGGCACCAATCATGTCGACCAATTCGGCCAAATCTGATGGACGAATAATTCGCGGTAGACCGGGCTCTGCTGTATCCACAGCATTTTTTACGTCCCAATTTTCAGCATGTGCAAACAATTCAGAAATCATCCAGTTTGCAATCGGTTTTGCACGCGCAATGTTGCCATTTACTGCAGTATCAAACCATTTGGAAATATCGGTTGTTTCGGTCAGACGTGCTGCGTCATATTCGGCCAGACCATATTTGTTGATATAGCGTGCGCGTGTTGCCGCCGGCAATTCTGGCATTGTTTTGCGAACACGTTCAATTTGTTCATCGGTGATATCAAGGGGCAGCAAATCTGGGTCTGGGAAATAGCGATAGTCCAATGCGTCTTCCTTGCTACGCATAACGGATGTTGTGCCGTCACCTTGGTTATAACGCATTGTATCCTGGGATACAGCACCACCATTTTCATAGATTTCAATTTGACGACGTGCCTCGTATTCAATGGCGGATTTAATGAATTTAAATGACACCATATTTTTTGTTTCGGTGCGGGTGCGGAATTCGGTGGCCCCAACAGGTCGCACAGAAACATTTACGTCGGCACGCATAGAGCCTTCTTCCATGTTTGCCTTGGATACGCCCAGTGCGCGAGCAATTTCACGAATTTCACGCAGGTAGCGTTCAGCCTCGTCTGGGGACGAAATATATGAATTGTTTTTCGGATTTTTTGTATCCAAAAATGTCACGATTTCCAACAGTGCAACGCCTGTGCGGTTATAATCAGCGAACGATTTTGTCGGGTGAACATCGTGTTTTAATTTGCCAGCGTCCTGTTCCAGGTGCGCACGTTCAATGAAAATCTTTTTCGGATTTCCATCGTCACCCATAATTTCAACCCAACCACGACCAACAACTGGTGGTTCTTCGGCCGGTTGTGAAATCTGGTATCCCTGGGGCAGGTCAGGATAAAAATACTGTTTACGAGCAAATTTACTGTGACGGGAAATTTCGGCGTTCAAGCCTAATCCCATTTTGATTGCCTGTTCAACACAATATTCGTTCAACACCGGTAACATACCTGGCATTGCAACGTCAACCATTGAAACCTGGGTGTTGGGGGCAATTGTAGGATTATAGTTTGCCGATGCACCACTGAATAACTTAGACTCAGATAACACTTCGATGTGTGTTTCCAGTCCGATAACCAGTTCCCAATCTGTTGTTTTACCCTTTATCGTAAACATTTTTTCTTTTTCCTTGCTTTTTTTCTTTTCGTATCTTATTATTCGTTCCGCGTTGGCTAGGTAGCTCAGTTGGTAGAGCAAGGGACTGAAAATCCCTGTGTCAGCGGTTCGATTCCGTTCCTAGCCACCATTTTTATTTATGCGTGCGTTTCGTGCGCTTTTTTTTTATTCCCCCATGATTACTGTCGGGCGGTTGTCAATGCCACTAAATTCCTGAATGTGTTTTGCCAGTTGCAAGACGCGCATGTCGTCAAACCGGTGACCAACAACCTGAATCCCCAGTGGTAATCCATTGCTTGCCAGGCCGGCCGGTGTACTGCATGCTGGGATACCGGCCAGATTCATTGCAACCGTGAATAAATCCAATGCATAATATTCCAACGGCGTCAAATCAGAGTCCAATGGCATTGCAGTACCAGCACTGGCCGGACACAAAATTAAATCACATTGCGTAAATGCGGTATTGAAACTGTCTGAAATCATGCGACGAACGCGTGCCGCCTGCATAAAATAAACCTCGTATGATTCGCTGGACAGAACGGCTGCGCCGACAATCATACGACGCTGAACCTCGGTCCCGAAACCAGCGGCACGTGTTTTTTTGTATGTGTCAATTAAATCAGACCCTTCAACGCGCAGGCCATATCGCATACCATCATATCGCGCCAGGTTTGATGACGCCTCGGCTGGGGCGATAATGTAATATGCCGCTAATGCGTCCAAGATGTTTGGAATTGATACTTCTACTATTTCGGCACCGGCCGATTTCAAATCAGCAATGCGTGCGTCAAATATTCGTTTCATATCGGGCGAAATTTGAACATTTGCGAATTCTTTGATAATGCCGATGCGTAATTTTTTGCCGTCACCAATAATTGGCGACAATTCGCCAGAAAATGTAAATCCATTTGTTGCACTGGTTGAATCCTTGACGTCATGTCCAGCCATCACAGACAGCAATAATGCGGCGTCATCGGCGGTGCGTGCAATGGGCCCCGGGGTGTCCAGGCTAGACGCAAATGCGACGCACCCCCAGCGACTGCACAAACCGTATGTTGGTTTCATGCCAACCAGTCCAGTTATTGCCGATGGAAAACGAATCGACCCCCCGGTGTCTGTGCCGGTTGCAGCCATGGCCAGACCGCCAGCGACCGCACTGGTTGAACCACCCGATGAACCGCCAGCGGTTAAATTTTGGTCCATGTGCCATGGGTTCACAGGTGCGCCAAAATAACTGGTCTTGCTGAATGTGCCCATTGCAAATTCGTCCAGATTGGTTTTTCCTAACAGGACGCTGCCTGCATCAATAAATCTCTGAGATACGGTTGATTCGTATTCTGGTATGAAATTTTCCAGCATGCGTGACGCCGCTGTTGTGCGAATGCCACGTGTTGCAAATAAATCTTTCATTCCGATTGGAATCCCGTCCAATGCACTGGCTGTGCCACTTGCATAGCGAGTGTCCGCAGCGGCGGCATCGGCCATCGCGCGGTCAGGGGTCTGGGTGATATAGCAGTTTAATTTTTTACCGAACTTTTCAATACGTGCCAAGTATGCGCGTGTCAATTCTGTCGCGCTGATTTCGCGGGATTTTAATTTTTTTAATGCTTGGGTAATCGTTAAATCTATCATTTTTATTCACCATCCATAACTTTTGGGACTGCAAAATATCCACGTGATACGCCGGCCTTGTCAGGGGCGTTCGCCATAATTGCGTCACGAATATCGCCATCGGTCACCATGTCGGCGCGAATTGGTAATTTATGTTCGGACGGGTTTAACATTGGTTTTACACCGCGTGTATCAATTTTCTGTAATTTGTCCAGCCAATCAATCACGGAATCAATGTTCATTTGTTCCAGTTGTTCATCAGAAATTTCAATCCTGATCAGGTTGGCAAATTTCTGTAATTGTTGCTTGCTAAACGCCATTTCAAATCCTATTATTTAGTCAGAGGAAATTATACAATGATTCTGCCAGATTTCAAGGCTTTTCCGCGGACAGGGCGCATTGTTGGAATTGATTGGGGCGCGGCGCGTACTGGGGTCGCGGTGTCGGACGCGTCACGTGAATTCGTGTTCACGCGCGATGCGATTGACGCCCGGCGTGCGGGGGTATGCGATTTGGCACGTCGGGTTGCAGATGTTGTCGCAAACGAGGGGGCTGTCGGCATCATTATCGGATTGCCACTGCATGCAGATGGCACAGAATCTGATACAACGGCACGCGTTCGCGAATTCGCAACGGCCTTGACCCAAGTAACCGATTTGCCAATCTGTTTTATTGACGAGAGTTATTCCAGCGTCATCGCACAATCAGAGATGGGACGTGTGCGGCGCACAGATATAAAACAAAAATTGGATTCTGCGTCGGCGCGTGTGATACTGGAAAATGCAATCAGTTTAATACGTCGCGCACAATAAAAAACGCCGGATTTCATGTATCCAGCGCGTTTTTATTTATTCAGATTCACGCTTGTCAGGGATATTGCCGTCCGCAGATAACAAGACTGCAATCCAACGTGTAGAATCAAATTGTGCGGTGATGATAAACGTTGCAACCAATAACGGCACACTGAAAAACATACCGGCGACGCCCCATAATAACCCCCAAAATACCAGGTTTATCAATATCGCCAACGTTGACAGGTTTAATGTTTTACCGGTCAATTTTGGTTCAATAATATTGGACAGTAATATCTGTAATCCAATCAGACCCGTTGCCACCAATATAGGCGTATGTAAATTCGAACTAACTGCCAGAGAATACAAGATTGGCAAACTGCACGCGATAATTGCACCGATTGTTGGGATATAACTGGTAACAAATACGATAAACGCCCAAACGCCGGCAAATTCCAGACCCAACATGTTGAGCCATAAATACGCCAAAATACCAGTTGCGCCAGAAATCAGCGTTTTCATAAACAGATACTTTTTCATATTGGTATCAATACTGTCCACAATATAACGCATCTTTTTTGATTGAGCCTTGTTTGGGAATAAAGCGGAAAACTTTTTATCAAATGTTGTTTGTTCAACGAACATGAACAGCAGGTATATACATATCATGCCAATTGATGTTGCCATTCCTGCCAATGATATACCGACATTGGTTGCCATTTTGGCAACATTTGGAATCATTGACATGTCAAATTTTATCCCCAAATTGGCAGACAGCATCGCACCCAAGTCAACAAGTTTACCTTGAATAGCGGGCAGGGCGGCAATCAATTCCAAGAACATTGGGCGAACCTGAGTCACGAATAAATAGCCTAATCCCACCAGTGCACCAATACCAATACAATTGGCCAGCCAATCAAACATCGCTGACAAAAATCCATGTGCGGTACGCGCGTTGTTATCACGAAATGGTAAAACCTTGCGACAATATGCCGAAATTGCGTTTATCAAATACCACAAAAATGTTGCCACCAACAGCGGGACCAGTATAACGCGGCCCAGCCATAACAGAAAAACAACACCCGTAAAAAGTATCAATCCGTTCATTGTTTAAAAACTCCTGTATGCCGCGAATATGTGTATATAGCGCGTTTTTTACTCTATCGTTTCTGGGGTCACATCTGAAATATTCATGGTAACATTTTGTGATGTTTGATTTGCGTTTATTGCAATCAATATTATGGTTGCAATAATCATGATTATGTTCGTACATACGGCAAATATAGAATATGCGCCACTGATGTTTTTCTTGAATTTTGCAAGTCCATAAATGGCCGTCCATGCGAAAAATGCTGCCAGTATAATTCCTGTAACCAGTAATGTTTGCATGCCCACCAGCAGTCCGGAAAGAAGGGTCAGTATTACAAACGCCAATGTGCTGGTTATGATGTTGTCTGCAATTTTTTGTGATAATTTGTCATACCATTTTGGACGAATGGTGACACATGATTCTGGTGTGGTGGCGTCCGGCAAAATGTATCCTGGTATCCAAAACAGCCCAAATGAAAATGGCATACTTAAAATCGCCGCCCATGATGATATGCCCATTGAGCGTGCACGGCGAAATTTCGCATATAAATTTGATAGCCCCAATCCCGTCATATACAGCGCAAATATTGAAACAACTGCAACTGTGATAACAAACCAAGTATTGCCTGCATGCCCAGCCATAATCATATGGTATGCGATGCGTTGCATTTGTGTTGTTACTAAAACAGTCCCAAACAATGCCAGATACATTACAATAATCTGTAACGTATCCAGTGCAATAAAACCACGTTGGGATATATCACCGCATGGCATACGACGTAACATTAAATATGCAGTCCCCCCCAAGCAGATGCCAAATAAAATCCACAGTGGCCACAAAATTGGTGTCGCTGTGATGTGTGGTGCAATCAGTGAATACAGCACCCCAACACCACACATAATTGCAAATGAAGTAATTGCAAAACGCAATGGCCGCCACAACGTCCATGACATTAATGAAATCGGTTGTTCAGGTTGTTTTTTCATTTTTGTTCGTCCCTTGGGTTGTTTATTATGCTAATTATTTTATCATAATATGGCCGTTTGACAAAGTTGTTATATCAGATGGTCTGACCATGTTGGTAAAATCAGGTTGATGACTGATAAACATAAATGTCGTGTTTGGCATATCGTGAATTGTATCGGCAATCAAATGTTGGGTATCGCTGTCTGCGCCAGAATCAGGTTCGTCCAAAATTGCAAACGTGGGCGCAACCATTTTCAGACGTAACAACATCAAACGTTTGCGTTCGCCGCCGGAAAAGCCGACGTTAATACTGCGATTCAGCCACTCTTTGGGAATGTTTAATTCGGTGCGGACGCTTTCTAATTTCTGTAAAAACTCGCCCATTGATAAATCACGCCCGGTTTGAAAATGTGCGTGTGCAGCGCATGAATGCTTTAAAAATGATAAAACACTTAACCCAGGGATTTCTGGCACATTTTGTGCGCCCAGAAATATCCCCAGCAGTGCACGTGTTGTTGTGTTTTCGTGCGTTATATCGCGATTGCCAAAAATTATTTGCCCACTATCAATGCTATATAGCGGATTTCCGGCAATAACCGCTGCCAGTGTTGATTTGCCAGAACCATTATGGCCCGCCAGTAAATGTCGTGCACCAACCGTAACCGTCATGTTTATATCGGTCAGTAATTTTTTCCCATCCAATGATACAGATAAATTTTTTATTTCCAGCATATTTAATCCTGTGCGTTTGCAAGTGCCATTTGAATCAGTTGTTTGGATTCAACCAAAAATTCCATCGGCAGGCGCGATATAATTGGTGCCGCTGACGCGCCGATGATCAGGGCTGTTGCTTCGTCTTGGGCAATCCCTGATTGCATTAAAAATAATAATTGATTTGCGTCAATGGCACCAGTGGTGGCCTCGTGACTTTGGGTATTATCGCCGTTTGTGTGAATAATTGTTGGCAACGTATTTGCCATCGCGTTATTGCCGATTATGCGTGTGTCACATTTAGATGCGTTTTTACCGCCGTGGCCCGAAAAAGACACCAGGCTGCGAAATGTTTGATGTGATTTTTCTAGTGCCACACCGTATGAAACAATATTTGATACAGTATCGTTTCCGATGTGAATCATTTTTGTTCCGGTATCTGCCAACTGCGCCCCGCGGGTAATAGTCAGTGAATAAAAATCACTGTGTGCACCATCACCGGCCAAAATAGTTGACGGATATTTCCATGTCATAGCCGAGCCGATTTCAACCTGGGTCCAGTCAATAGTTGCGTTTTTTTCTGCGCGGCCACGTTTGGTCACAAAGTTTAAAATACCGCCAATATTTTTATCGTCGTGCATTTCACCAGCATACCAGTTCTGGACAGTTGCATATTTTACGTGTGCATCGTCCAGTGCGATGATTTCAACGACCCCACTGTGTAATTGGTGATTGGGACGACGAGGGGCACTGCAACCCTCCATATACGATAATTCTGCGCCCGTGTCTGCAATAATCAATGTGCGTTCAAATTGTCCAATTTTGGCGGTTTCAATTCTGAAATAACTGGCCAGGTCAATTGGGCATTTTGTGTGCGGCGGAATATAGACAAATGTGCCATCTGAAAACACCGCCGCGTTTAACGCAGCAAAAAAATTGTCTGTTGCAGAAACAACACTGCCTAAATATTTTTTTATCAGTTCAGGATACAGGCGCACTGCATCTGAAAATGGTAAAAATATTATCCCCAACGCGTTTAATTTTTCGGTATAAGATGTGTGGACAGACCGGCTGTCAATGACGGTATCTGTTGCCATACCTAACAGTGCACGCTGTTCTGATTCGGGCAGACCCATTTTTTCGTATGTGCTTTTTAAATCAGAATTATCAATGGGGGCTGGCGTGTTATAGTAATTCAATTCATCATAGTCAATCGGTGCATAGTCAAATTCGGCCCAATGTGGCTCATGCATGTCGCGCCATGCATTAAATGCGGCAATGCGCCATTCGGTTAACCATGCAGGTTCGTTACGCACATGCGATATTTCACGGACAAGATTTTCAGTCAGTTTTGCCATCTAGTCATTGTGTTGTTTGGCCAGGGCGCGTGCCTGGGCAAAAAATGTCAGCGATTGGCCAAGCAATCCATCAGTGAACGTTGCCGCCAGAATCCCGTCTGGCTCTGTCTTGCTGAGGTGTTGCAAGAACCCATCAGCACGGTTCATGTAATTATCAATGCTGCGGGCAACCTCGGCGTCCAGTTTAATACATCTGCGCAGTTTTTCCAGAACAAACGGATTTTTGGAATATTCGTCCAAAATTCCACCTAATGCACGCCACAGCGGATGTTCGGGGGTCGTGCGGGGCATAACGTCAATTGCAGCCATAATTGGAATTAGGTTTTGCAATAAATCCTGGTAAATCATTTCTGCATTTTCCGCGACAGCATTTGTAGCGGATTTATTTTTTAACACAGACTGAATTTTCACAATCAGATTGTATTGGTATGTCAATGTTTTTGCCATGTCGCGCATGCGGCGATGCATTCCGAAAAACAGGGTAAACATCACCCCAGATATAACAATCAACGCGCAAATTCCAATTAAAATCAATGTGTTTTGCATAATTTTACCCTTGATAGCATGTCTGATGGTTCTAAGTATAACATCTTTTACCGATTCGTGCGATTTTATCTTGCAAACGATAAATTTTGTGGGGTGCGATTTGGTCTTGCACAGATTCGGTCAAATTGTTATAATAAGTAAAAAAATATGATAACTTGTTCAGGAAAGGAAGTTTTTATGTTCCGTAAGATTTTAGTTTTTGCAATGTTTGCGACGGCTGCTGGTTATTGCTTTGCCGCAGAATCATTGCCCCAGATTGTCACGAGTGAGGTTTTTTATACCCAGGATAAATCATCGGATGCTAATCAGCAGGTACAGACGGTTGAAACAACTGAAACGGTTCAGGCAGCGGTACCGGTATGGCCGATGGCGGGAACGGATGCCGATGTTGAAATCGCATGCGAAGATGGTGCGTGTGCCCAGAGTTCGCAATCTGATAATATTCGCATTGTGTCCAAGATTGGCGCAGACCTGGTTGTTGAAAATAATTTTAATCTGGGAACGGGTGATGGTTTTGGTGACTGGTCTGGTGGTGCAAATATGCTGCATGGAACCCAGATTCCGGTCGGGTTTGATGACGAGTGCAATTCTGGCTCAGAAATGCCGTTATTGCATCGAGAAATGTTGGAAGATGATGGTGGTGCAATTTTGTCTGTTGCACGCAGTGGACGCAAGAACTGTGCAAAATACGCCGATAGTTACGATGCTTTCGCTGCCAAGACGGGTATGACAAAAACAACAACCGATGAAAACGGCGAAATTGTTAACGAAGAAACAGAGATTTCTGTAAACGTATCAGCTGATGCAGAGCCAGCACAAAAGGTCGCAGACCAGGTGCGTTCTTGGGTTGTTGCAAATGGCCAGACCCTGCGTGAGGTTTTACAAAACTGGTGTGACAAAGAAGGTTGGGATTTGGTTTGGGCGACATCGCGCGAATATCCAATAGAGGCCAGCGCCGTATTCAAAGGACGCTTTGTTGACGTGGCGTCTGCTTTGGTTCGTAACTTTGGGCGCGCAACACCGATTCCATATGCAAAATTCTACAAGGGAAATCGCGTCTTGGTGGTTTCTACGAACGAGGAATAAAACGCGTGGGGTTGTGTCAACCATCGTCACAGGGAGAAAGATAAATGATAAAATCAGCAAAGATAATATTTATGTGCGGCATATTGACATTTGCGCTGGCTGGGTGTGCAGTCAAGGAATCCGCCAAAGTGGCGTCAACGGTTGACCAGGATTTTGTTAATGCATATGATGCATTTGAAATGGCCAAAAATCCACGAGCCAAGGTTGCCAGTGGTGATACAGTGTCCATGTCCGAAGGTGTATGGTTGGGTAACAAATCGACGGTCTTGGAACATCGTAACAATTTGCCATCGCAATTTGAAACCGATACTGGGGTTACAATCTTGTTGAACGAGCCGGTCACGTTACAGGTGTTGGCAAATAACATCAATTCTATGACTGGAATCCCCGTTAAAATTGATAACCAGGTAAATTCTGAAAAATTAAAAAAGACGATTAATGTTGCATATACTGGCAAATTGTCCGGTCTGTTGTCCCAAGTTGCGACGGATTTAGACCTGTTGTGGTATTACGACAAAACATCAATTGTTTTCTATGAAACAGAAACCAAGACATTTACATTGTATGCTTTGGGGACTGATGTGTCATACCAGACTGCTGTTCAAACTGATGACGGTAACCAGGTGGCATTGGAATCTACATTAAAAGAGTGGGATGAAATTGAAAAGGCGATTTCCGGTATCGTTGGCAAGACCGACAATGCAGACTTTACTGTATCGCGCAGTTTGGGGACAATCACGGTTACTGCACCACCATCGGTATTGACACGCGTTGGTGAATATATCAACAGACAAAACAAACGTTTGTCCCAGTTGGTGACCATTGATGTCAAGGTGTTGCAGGTTTCGATTTCAAACGATTCGGCATTTGGTTTGAATTTGGCGGCGGCAATCAATAGTGCGTCGGGCTTGAACATTGTTGCCAACCCAAAGAACAATTTGGCCACGACCGAAGCCAGTTCAATGAACATCGCGGTTTTGTCTAATACTGTGTCGGCTTTGACGGGTGCCACCCATGTCGAGGGTTCGTCTACTGTTGCAGGGGCGTATACCCAAGACCAGATTAAAAATGGTTCTTTGGCACGTGGCGCAGGCAGTAACGCGTTGATAGAAGCATTGGCAAAGCAGGGCAAGGTATCATTGGTTACGAACGTCGGTGTCACTACGCGCAGCAACCGTGTGGCGCCTGTGAACAACACCAAGACCACGGGATATATCAAACGTTTTGAATCACGTAATTTTACAACGGTTGAATCCAGCACTGTTGACCAGGACGATCTGGAAACTGGATTTTCAATGCAACTGTTGCCAAATGTTTTGGAAAACGGCAAGATTCTGTTGCTGTTCCGTATGTCGGTGCGTGAATTGCTGAAAATGTCCACTCAGACCATCGGCGAAGTTACATTACAATTGCCAGAGGTTGAAGAACGTAGTTTCATGCAAGAAGTTATTATGGAATCTGGTCAGATGTTGGTTGTATCAGGCTTTGAAAAGCAGACCAATAATGATACGCGTTATGGTTTGGGTGATCCAGACTTTATGGCACTGTCGGGGTCGCGAGAAGCATCGGCGACGCGCGATACTCTGGTTGTTATCTTGACACCCCAGGTATTAGTCAGTCCGATGGACGCTGAACGCAGTATACAACAGCATTGGGGTGCACCACTGAACTAAAAAAAAACACCGGCGACTGCCGGTGTTTTTTAGTTCGAATTTCAGAGTTCATGCGCAATGTATTATTTGTCACAAGCCACATGGGTGCATATGCTCTATGGTTGCTTTTGTGGCAAAATTTATCCTTGGTGGCAGTTCAAAAATGTGCTAAAATGAACGCATTGAACACGATGGCGATGTTGATTTTAAACGGTGGTTTATTTTCGACATGGAAAAAGGGCATATTATGAAAAAAAATCTGGTTACTATCAATATGTTGTGTTTGTATATTTGTCGGGATTTCTGATTCATATGGGGCAAAGAACTGCAAGGCTTTTGCGTGCCCCAAAGATACCAGCAAGATTGGCGAAAACAAGGAATACATACAGGCTACGATTGGTGGTGGTCAATGTTATTCTTGTGATTCTGATGATTATAGTTTTGGTGATAACGAATGCGGCTATCAGGCGAATGTTGGTCAAACGGATATACATGGCGAGATAGTCGATATATATACATGTGTTGATATAAGTTGGAGTGCATATGACGAATGGCATAAATCTAATCCTACGAGGCTATGCAAAAATAGCCCGTTGGGTGTAACAGCAAGAGAAAAGGCTAAGGTCAAAACACGCTATTTGCTTGATGGGTTTGCGACCAAGAAAGAGTCTGGTGGCGAACAAATAGTAAACACAGGGGGCAGCACAGGTTGTGTGTATTATACTTGCGAAGAAAACTATAAACCAAATGCAGACAAGACTGGCTGTGCAAGGCAAAATGCCAATTGTGAAGATGCGACAGGTAAAGCGTACTCAACTGGTGATTCAAATAATGCGGCAAAGTGCCAGATGACGGGTGGCAAAGTGGTTGACGGTCTGACAAGCCTTAGCCATGTGACAGGCAAGTGCACACAGACTTGCATGTCTAATGGGTGGCAAATTCGACTTAATGATGGTGCCTGTGCCAATCAATGGATTGTTGCCAGGGATGCAAAAAGTTGCATAGAAAATCCAGCGGTGGTTAAAAAGCGTCAGCAAGAACACAACTAGCAGGTTCGAGAAAAATGTGAAAACTCTTATGGGACATGGAACGGCAGCAAATGCACGTGTGATTCGGCCAAGAACTTAAAATTAAGCAATGGTGAATGCACCTGCATAAACGATACGGACTATATGCGTGACGAAAGCAATCGTCGTTGCAATCTGACAAATATAGCCGCATTAAAACAAAAATGCGAAGCTGCTACGTCGTCTGGGGCATTCTGGAATGATGTTGAAAAACAGTGTAAATGCAGTGGACAATATCGGCAATTTAACGGCACCGAATGCGAAGATAATCCGGATATGGTTGCATGTAAAAAAATTCCTGGTGCAAAATGGATTGGCACGTGCGAATGTGTAACCGCAGGGTATGTTGTGAACGAGGAGAAAACCCAGTGCGTCAAGAGTGATGAGCTGATAAAGACCGAAGAACAGGCAGAATCTCGGATAAAAATAGGTGACCTTTATAAAAAACTGGACGGGATGTCAAATGATTTTAAGGTATCTGTATGGAAGAATGCAGATGGTAACTTTAATACTGCGCGTCTGACATCCGATTCGATTGCGGCGGTGGTATTGGGGACAACAGGTGCGTTGGTAACCAGTAACGTGGTAAAAAAGAATCAAGTGTCCAGCGGATTTGAAGACATTAATTGTCAGATAGGTGGTCAAACTGTTGCTGGCTGGGGCGACGAGTTTAGTGTAGGAATGCAATAAAAAACGCGCCGCTGGCGCGTTTTTTAGAGTTCATATTTCAGAGCGCAGATAAAATGCGCCCCTGGCGCACAGTCCGATGACCTGGATTCTTGGCCCCCTACAAAAAAAATCCAACGATTTTGCGGGGCGCTTTACGTATATCGTGCAACAATGGGCAGGAGTAATTTTAAAGCCCCTTATTCCCGCCTGCGCAGGAATGACAACTAACAATGACTGGCGCCATTGTTATTGTGAACGTAGTGAAGCAACCCATGAAAAAACGACACCTGGGTGCTTCACATCACCCATCTGGTCAGAGGGGAATTTTACTTTATCACTTCCATCGCGTGAAACGCATGTTCTTTAACAAAAAAAAATCGCCCCGATAAGAGGCGTTGTATACAGCAAAAGGCGCACAAAATGTGCGCCGAGTCGCCGTAGTAATAGCATTTATGCCATTTTGGAAACTTTTTTCGCCAGACGCGAAATCTTGCGTGCAGCACGCTGCTTCGGCATAACCTTGCCAGCAGATTTCATAATCTTGCTTTCTGCGGCACGTACAGCGGTTGTTGCCGCAGTCTTGTCCCCAGATTCAATTGCAACCAATGCCTTTTTCGTAGCGGTTTTAACAGCACTGCGACGGGCAGTGTTCACGGCATTCTTCTTGGCCGTAACAGAAATTCTTTTTTCAGATGACTTATGATTTGCCACTTTATTTTCCTTTTATTTATTCAAGTTTCTTGCTATTCTATAAAAAACAAACACAAAATCAAGGAAAAATAAAATGATGTATGTAATTGTTCTGGTTATTTCTTATTTGTTAGGCTCTGTCCCAATGGGATTGGTATTTACACAATTGATGGGGCGCGGTGATTTGCGCAAAGTCGGCAGTGGTAACATCGGTGCTACAAACGTTATGCGCGTAGGTGGCCTGCGTATGGCGGGGGCGGTGTGGTTGTTGGACATGGCCAAGGCCATCGTGGCTGTGTTGCTGGGCCAGGCCATTGGTGGTGTGGCATTTGGCGCATGGTGTGGATTTGTTGCGATTATTGGTCATTGCTATCCAATATGGTTGCGTTTTCACGGTGGCAAGGGTATTTCATCGTTATTCGGCGTGTTGCTGGCGACAAATCCGTTATTGTTTGTGATATGCGGTATCGAGTGGTTGGTTGTCGCACTATCGTCGGGGTATTCGTCACTGGGGGCGGTTGTCGTGTTCTGTTTAATGCCGATTTTAGGCTTTGTTATGAACGTGCATGTTGGGCTTGCGTTTTTGGCGATAGCACTGGTTTGCTTGTGGCGGCATCGCGAAAATATTGGACGCTTGGTTGGCGGGACCGAGTCTAAGATAGAGTGGAAGTGGAAAAAGTAATATCCAGATTTCGTGGCGGTCGTATATGTGACCGCTGTTTTCATTGTATTTTGCCTTTATTTTAGGTGTATTTTGTGATATAATCTCTCGCAAGAGATATGCCTTGGGGGGAATATGAAAAAAATAATTTCTGCGATTTTGTGCTGTGTTGTGGCAATGCCTGCACTGGCATTGGTGCCGGCGGGTCAGTCGCGTCGTTCAGTGCAAGCTCAGATGGTTGGCGCAGCCAATCGTGCGACCGCGTCCAAGGCGCAAATATCGTCTATGGCGACGATGTCTGTGTCCAGCAATCCAACAATAACACCAGATACCAGTAAATCCAGCACGCGTGTTGAGCCAGAAAACACAAATTCAGATGTTGATATGCGCGAAAAGGAAAAAAATGCGTGCATCAATAACAATGTTGGTATGGGTAATACCTTTGTTTGGGCGTCACGATACAGTAATCTGAACAACTATGCCAGCATGGTCGAAGATGTCGAAGAACCGAAAAACAATACGTGCTTTGTTAGGGTTGAAATGAAATCGTCCGATCCTAAAATCAGCGTGTCTGATGTTCCGGCAAAATATTTTGAAATGGGACGCACAATCACGTGTGGTGAATGGACAGACGAAGGCAAGATAAAAAAACGTATCTTGGATGCGAAAAAGTCTGCACGGACATGGGCGACCGTTGGCGGTGCTGTTGGTGGTGCGGCCGTTGGCGTTGGTATCATGGAACTGTTCGGAAACAAGTTGATAGGTGGTTCTGTTGAAGGACAAAAATCGCTGAGTCAAAATGAACAGTTGCGCAGCCAGTTGCTGGTATTAAAAAAGGAAAAGGCGTCTGAATATAATGAATTTGGTCGTTATCTGAAAGAGTTGCGTAACGAATGCGACAAAGATATTTGGAACGGCACCGAAAAGCCCGAAGAATGTGAAACATTTGATTACGAGGGCCTGTTGCAAATCTGGGAATCGTAATTATATAAGTATTCAGATAAAAAAAACGTCCCACATCTGGGACGTTTTTTACTTTTAATATATATGTGGTTTTGATTATATTGTTGCTATGGAAAAATTATTTAACAAATTGTTGATTTTGCGGACGCCAGGAATTGGGCCGGTGCGTTATAACGAACTGGTTGCGCGATTCGATGGTGATGTGACCGCGGCGGTAGGCGCGTTGAATCCATCGGCGGCGCATCGTGACGTGGTTTCGCGTGAAATGGAGCGGGCGGCAGCACTGGATATACATTATATATGTGATGATGACGATTATTATCCGGCACAGTTACTTAACGTGCGAAATCACCCGCCTGTAATTACAGCACGGGGAAATCTGGACACACTGCGTCGAACTGCGGTGTCAATGGTCGGGACGCGCCATGCAACCGCCGCCGGAATGGAATTTGTTGCCGATATGGCGACCCAATTTGCATCGCATGATATCGTTGTGGCATCTGGAATGGCAATAGGAACAGATACGGCCGCACATCGTGGGGCTTTGTTTGCAGCGGGTAATGCCCAGACAATCGCGGTTTTGGCAGGCGGTGCGGATTATATTTGGCCGACCGAAAACGAATCGTTGTATTGGGAAATTGTTGCACGTGGTGTGGTTATCAGTGAAATGCCTGTTGGCTTTGTCCCTGTTGCTACAAATTTTGTGCAGCGTAACCGATGGGTTGCAGGAATCGGGGAAAAATTGATATTGGGCGAGGCAGATATAAATTCTGGCAGTATGCGAACCGCCCGATTCGCGTGTGAGATTGGGCGAAAAATATACGCAATACCATCGCATCCGTCTGATTCCCGGGGCGCAGGCCCAAATTCGTTGATAAAATCAGGAATTGCAGAATTGTGCGTTGGCGCGTCCGATTTTTTTACCGCGATGAAAAAATCAGAACAAAAGCAAAAAAAATCAGAACAAAGTGAATCGGAAAATTCACTGTTGGATAAAATTGGAACGATTCCGGTGTCTGATTCTGTATTGGCAGAAATTGTCAAAAAAAATATTTCGGAAATAAAACGCGATTTGGTGGTCTTGGAATTGCAGGGGTTAGTGCGAAAAACCACTGGCGGATATGTCCGCGCATAAAACTTTTTGTGTCTATACAGTGTATATACAAAGCGCGGAAATCTGGCAAAAAAACGAATCGTTGTCAAAAAATAAATGTTTAAAAAACGTTTAACATTTTGTTGAAAATCAAAATTTATCTTATAACTTAATTGACGTATCCAAAACGATTGAGAACATACACTCAATCCAAAAACAAAAGCGAGAGGGTTTAAAAGTAGGGCTAACATAAACACTAAATTTTATGACCCAGTAAAATTTAGCGTTTATGTGCAGGTGATTTTTACACTCTTGCGCTGGCAGGAAACTCTGAAAGGAAGGAGAAACGACATGCAGGCAGCGGCAACAAAAAAAATGACTAACTTGGAAACAATCAAGGGGGCCATTGCCGCAAAAATGGATTCTGCTGCGTTCTCGTCTTGGATTGTCCCACTGAATTTCGAAATTGAAAATGATATATTGGTATTGACCGCCCAGAATCAATTCTCGGCTGATTTTATATCTGGCGTGCACGGCGCAACATTAAATGCTGTCGCGGCGGAATTTGGTCTGGCGGTGCGTATTGCGGTCCGTGGTGCGTCTGTGGCGGCACCGGTTGCAAACGACAATGCGGTCCAGACATTTACCCCGACACCAGCAGTGCGCGATGCAATGGCGGATTTTGATGAATTTATTTCATCTGATGAAAATGCGTTTGTATTATCTGCGTGCAAGAAATTGGCGGCGGGACACGTTCCTTTTTCGCCACTGTTCATCTATGGCCCGGCAGGGTGTGGCAAATCATTGTTGGTGCGTTGCATTAATTCTGCGGCGACGGGTCGCACGATTATGATGACAGGGGGCCAATTTGTGTCTGATTTCACACGCGCACTGCATGATCACACAATCTTTGCGTTCAAGGACTATTGTCGTAACTGTGATACATTTATTTTAGATGATGTTGCGGCGTTGGGCGGCAAACGCGCAACATGCGAAGAATTTATTCAATTGATATCTGATTTGCGCAATGCGGGTAAAAACGTTGTTTTGACCGCAAATACAACCCCAAATAATTTGACCGGTTTTGATCGTCGTGCTCAGTCTGTGATGGCGTCCGGCCTTGTTGCCGATGTCACGGCACCAAATGCAAATGTTCGTCGCGTTATGTTGATGCGTGCTGGTGTTACATCGGACGTTGCAACCGAATTGGCGTCACGCACAGCGGCAGATGGCCATTTGGTATCTGGCATCGCGACCAAGGTTAAAACATATGCTGAATTGATGGGCACAACAGTTGACATGACGGTTGCATCACGTTTGTTGGCCGACACATTACAGCGTGCCAAGACACCAATCGCAATGGTTCGCAATATGTGTGAAAAATTGGGTGTTTCATATGATGCGGTTTGTGGTCGTGGTCGCGCACGCGCATTGGTTATTGCGCGTCAGACAATGATGGCGGTGTTAAAGGGTGCAACAAATCTGTCTTTGGCTGAAATTGGTGGTTATGTTGGTGGTCGCGATCATGCCACAGTTGTTTATGCTATCGCCCAGATTGAAAAGCAAAAGCAGGGTGATTTGGTCCTGGCGGCACAAATCAATCAAATGATTTCAGAATATAAATAAAAATGTGGCTGTGCGCCGGGCGAAATCCTGTGTGTGCGCATACGATAAATAATTTTTCTGGTAAATATCGCATTGTTTTGTATTTCCCCGGCGACCCTGGACATGGCGTAAATTTATTCTTGGTCGGGGGTGAAAAATATAGTAAAATAAGGACATTAGAATACAAATTGGAATGTCGTTTTTAAACGCCTGTTTATTTTCGGCATAAAAAGGGGGATAAGAGTATGAAAGGACGCATTGTTTTAGCCGCTTTTTGTGGAATGTTTCTATTTAACTTAAATGCTGTTGCTGCAGAATGGGGCGGTGGCAGCACCGGCGGTGGTGGCGGTGGTGGCAGCTGGGGCGATGATGACATTGATTGTGACAAGTATGTGACCTGTGACAAAAAACAACATGCAAAGACGTGTTATAAAAAAAGCGATTCGAACAAAACTACTTGCACAGAGGCAATTGTTGAATGTAACAGCGATTATAAATTGGCTAGCCCGATTTCTGGTTGGACTACAAGTAAAGGACAACCGTTGTATCGCAATTGTGTAAAACAATCCAGTGGCACAACCGCGTCAGCACAGCTGGCGGTAGTCCACACAACTACAACAGTTGTTCAACCGGTTGCGTCAAGCAATTCTTCAACAAGTGGTAAACAAAAGGACTGTGAAAACTCTGGTGGAACGTGGAGTAAAAAAAAGTGTTCGTGCAGTGGCGATGCGCATTTAACACAAAGCGCGGATAAAAAGAAGTGTGAATGCACAGCCGGATATGAACGTAATGCTCAAAATACATGTGTCCCAACAGACGAAACAAACTGTAAGGGTTTGGGCGCGTCAGTTGCCAAATGGGAAAACAACCAGTGTATATGTCTGGATACGACAAAAATCTATTCGTCAGATACCAAAAACTGTATTACTAATCCCAAGGTGACAGAATGTGGCCGGGTTGTTGGTGCCCAGTGGACCAATGGCGAATGTAAATGTATCAAACCAGGCTATGAAATAAAAGACGGCAAAGAATGTGTCAAAGGCGCGGCGTTGGTCAGTTCAGAACAAAACCAATCCCGGACGAAAATAACGTCTGTGTATAAAAAACTGAACGCGATGTCTGATGATTTCAAGGTGTCGGTGTGGAAAAACGCGGATGGTAATTTTAATACTGCACGTTTGGCATCTGATTCCATTGCGGCGGTGGTATTGGGGACAACGGGCGCGTTGGTGACCAGTAATATCGTAAAAAAGAACCAGGTATCTGGCGGATTTGAAGATATAAATTGCCAGGTTGGCGGCCAGACGGTTGCCGGCTGGGGTGACCAGTTCAGTGTTGGTATTCAATAAAAAAACGGGGTAAAACCCCGTTTTTTTATTGCAAGAAAGTGTAAGTTCCCCATCTGTCGTCCCCGTCGCAGGCCGGGGGGCTTTATCATTTTCTGCCGTCAACCCGTCGCAGGCCCTGGAATGACAAAAGGCGGTGGTATTCGGCACTATTTGCACCATGACCTGGATTCCGGGACGAACCCCCGGATATGGCGTAAATTTGTTCTTGGTCGGGGGGTGAAAAATATGGTAAAATAAGAACATTAGAATACAAGTAGGAATGTCGTTTTTAAACGCCAGGTTTATTTTCGGCATAAAAAGGGGATAGAGGTATGATAAGACGCATTGTTTTAGCCGCTTTTTGTGGAGTGTTTCTATTTAACTTAAATGCTGTGGCTGAGTGGGGCGGTGGCAGCACCAGCGGTGGCGGCGCTGGTGGCAGCTGGGACAATGTGTGCAACGTGGTTGTGCCGTGCTATGGGCATAAACATGCAACAGCATGCGCTGAAATATTAACGGCGGAGTCTGGCTGCCGGTCTGGGGTTGTTAATTGTGAGAAAGGCTATAAAGCGCAAGGTCCTCTAGGAGAAATTGCAGGAATTGGAACAGTATACCTTGTATGCTTAAAAGAAATAGAAGTGCCGGCCGACTTGGTCGGCGCGCCAGCCGAGAAAACCACTACATCTACGCCGGCACCGGCCAAGAAAACAACTGCGTCGGTTCGCATCGCCACTGGAACATGCGCCAAGAGTGCGACCAGAGATGCATATATGGATGAATATTTGTGGGTGGACAGTGCAGGATATGAATTCTGTGCAACTGATGGGCTGCGACCAGCAAGTGAAGCAAATAAAAAGTGTTATGATTGTAATAATCCAGGAACAAAGTCAAAAATTAAGGGGTGCGAAGTAAAAAATCCTGGTGATAAAATTTGGTTGTCATTTGGTGGTGCGGTTGGGGGTTCAGCCACCCAGGGGGCTGATGCATTTGTTTTTGAATGCACAAATGAAAATCATGGTGACACCCAGACCAGCCATAAATGGAAGGCGTTGCCTGTATTGAAGGTCTGTCTTGATGTCGGCAATAATACAAAGGTTAGCGTGCCTAAATATGAAAGTGGTAAATTGAAAAATGTTGAAATTTACTATAATGCGGGGCGCAGTGAATATTGCCAGGAATTGCCAGAGGAAAAGAATCTGTATTCTGTGACAATATCGGGCGATAATTCCCAGGTTATTATTTCGGAACAAAATGCGTCGCGTTTGAAAATTAAACGCGCCTGGACACGGTTGAACGCGATGTCTGATGATTTCAAGGTGTCTGTGTGGCGCGATAAGCAGGGGAACTTTAACACGGCACGTTTGGCATCTGATTCCATTGCAGCGGTTGTGCTGGGGACAACGGGCGCGTTGGTGACCAGTAATATCGTAAAAAAGAACCAGGTATCTGGCGGATTTGAAGATGTGCAATGCACCATCGGTGGCCAGGTTGTTGCCACGTGGGGCGATGATTTCAGTGTCGGTATTCAATAAAAAAACGGGGCAAAACCCCGTTTTTTAACGATTCTTGGACATTATATATTTTTTGATTAATTCCTGGCGCAGGGCGAGTTGATGATTTAAATCTTGGCGCGATGCGTGATTCAGATGGGCCATATAATCGTTTTCATAGTTGTCGTGTATGTATAACACGGTCGGAAACAGTGTCGCAACAGGACGGCCCGTTTCTTTGTCCAGGTATTCTATAATCGTGGACGCAACTTTTTCACCCATCACAGGTTTCATTTCGCTGAATGTTGCCTGCATTTCGACCGCGCCAGGGTTTGGAAATTTTGTGCATTTCAGCCAGCCGTTCTGGTCGTTCTGTGTCGGCTGGCCATTAAGGATTATAACCGGCAGTGGCATTTTATCGCACATACCGAACGCAAACGCGTCAATCATCAAATTATTCAATTTGACAATATATGTGTTTTTCTTTTTATGTGTTGGTCCGAATTTCATTTTTATATCCCTCTATGTGTTATTCTATACGTATAATATAGGACAAAAATATAAATTGTCAAGTATTCGTTGTGAGGGACAGAAATAGGGAGGGCCCGCAGGGGCTTTGTTATGCCTGGATTCCGGGGACGCGCCCCGGAATGACACGTGCGAAAGCGTTCACGACAGGAAATTACCCACAACAGGAAAAAAACAGGGTTTTATACGAACAGGTCTTTGACAAATTGCGCGTGTTCTGTGATAAAGCGAAAACGAAATTCAGGTTTGCGGCCCATCAATTCAGAAACAATTGTGCGCGTTTTTTCGGTGTCTTCTATGCCGTCGTCGGTGCGTGGTGGTAATTCAACGCGAATTAAACGACGTGTCTTGGGCGACATAGTTGTTTCCTTTAACTGGTTCGGCATCATTTCGCCCAGACCCTTGAATCGGGAAATTTCCACCTTTTTATTTTTATATTTGCCGTTTTGCAATGCGTCCAGTTCTTCGTCACTGTCCACATAGAACGATTCGGTGCCACATGTGAATTTATACAGTGGCGGACACGATAAATACAAATGACCACCATAAATCAGTTGTGGCATATGTTGATAGAAAAACGCCATCAGCAATGATGCAATATGACTGCCGTCAACGTCGGCATCGGTCATCACGATGATTTTTTCATAGCGTAATTTTGAATTGTCCCAATCCTTGGCCGTGCCGGCACCAATAATATCAATCAGTTCGTTTAATTCCTTGTTCGCGCCGAATCGTTCGTCGGAATTAGAGATAACGTTTAAAACCTTGCCACGCAGGGGCATAATCGCCTGGGTTGCGCGGTCGCGTGCCTGTTTCGCGGTACCGCCAGCCGATTCGCCCTCTACTATAAATAATTCTGTGCCTTCTATGCCGTGCTTGGAACAATCGGCCAGTTTTGCCGGCATACGGGCGCGTTTCGTTGGGGTCTTGCGTGCAATATCCTTGACCTGTTTGGTCTTGATACGGGCGTTCGCCAGATTTACGATAAAGTCCAGCAATGCGTTTGCCGTTTTTGGGTCCGAAGCCAAAAATATTTCCCACGGGTCACGTAATGCGGCCTCGGTATAACGGGCAATTTCAGGGTTAGATAATTTCTCTTTGGTTTGGCCCAAGAACTGTGGCGTTTTATAAAATACGGATACAATCGCCGCAACCGAATCAAATACGTCGTCGCCAATGATTGTGGACGCGGATTTATTGTTCACCTTTTCCCCGTATGCCTTAATCCCCTTGGTAATTGCGGCCTTGAACCCAGTTTCGTGTGTGCCACCGTCAATTGTTGCAATCGTATTGCAGTATGACGCAAAAAATCCATCGTCAGATGCCGCACCGTTTTCGTCGGTCAATACCGTCAATGCCCATTCTACGCGGCCAGAATCATCAGGAAAATCAACACTGCCACTGAAAATTTTTGGCAATATGCGTGGTTTTGAATTTGTCTTTTCGTCCAGAAAATCTGCGACACCACCCGGGTAATAAAATGTCGTGTCGGTTGGAATCTGCATATCATCAGTCAACAGGTCTGGATTGCAGTGCCAGTCAATTTTTACCCCACGTGATAAAAATGATTTTGCACGCGCCATACGATAAATCTTAATCGGTTTGAACACAGCGTTCGTGCCGAAAATTTCATCATCTATGGTAAAGCGGATTTTTGTCCCGTGGGCCTTGGTTGCGTTGCCGCGCGTTATTGGCGATGTGACCTTGCCACGTGAAAACGTCTGGTGCCATTCGTATCCGTCACGGGAAATCGTCACAATCATTTCAGACGACAGGGCGTTGACAACCGCACTGCCGACGCCGTGCAGACCGCCACTGGTTTTATAAACATTATTATTAAACTTGCCCCCAGAATGCAGGGTGGTCAAAATAACCTCTAATGCGGATTTGCCCGGATATTTTGGGTGTTCGTCAACCGGGATGCCGCGACCGTCATCGGTAATTTCAATCGTCTTGGCGTCAATCAGGTTCACCGTGATTTTCTTGGCAAAGCCGGCCACGGCCTCGTCAATAGAGTTATCCATAATCTCTATCGGCAGGTGGTGCCACGCCTTTTCATCGGTGCCACCAATATACATACCGGGGCGCAGGCGAACGGGTTCCAATCCTTCTAGTACTTGAATATCTGATGCATCGTATGTGTGTGTATTATTTTCTGTCATAGCACCGTATTATTAGCGCAAAAATTCATTTTTCGCAAGCGAAACAGTTTTCAGGACTTGAATTTTCTATTGTGGGCCTTATATATCAATCAACGAAAAAATAATAGGCCTGATATTATGAATAAAAATCCATACGAAGTTTTGGGCGTCGCGCGTGATGCGTCGGATGCTGACATTAAAAAGGCATACCATAAATTGGTTATGCAATATCACCCTGATAAAAATCCTGGTGATAAATCTGCTGAAGAGAAATTCAAAGAAATAAACAACGCCTTTGATATTCTGAAAGACCCGCAAAAGCGTGCGGCATATGACCGATTCGGTGATGCGGCGTTCGCAGGGGGAAATGGCGCGTCGGCAGGTGCCGGTTTTGGTGGTAATCCGTTCGGTAATGGCGCATTTCATTTTGATATGGGCGGTGGCGCCGGCATGGACGATATATTGCGCGAGGCAATGCGCGGATTCGGATTTGGTGACTTTGGTGCCACGCGTGGCGCACAACAAAATCGCGGTCGTGATTTGTTGGACGATGTTACAATATCACTGCGTGATGCATATTTTGGCACAACGCATACAGTAAAGTTTTCCAGCAATGTGACGTGTGAAAAATGTGGCGGCAATGGCACCGCCGATGGCAAACCGGCACCAGTATGTAAAACGTGTGGCGGTTCGGGATATGTTCACACGCGTCAGGGATTTTTTGCCATGGAAACCCCGTGCCCTGATTGTGGTGGTCTGGGGCGCAAAATTGATAAAAAATGCACTGCCTGTGATGGAACGGGGACGGTGCATAAATCCAGAACCCTGGACGTCAAGATTCCGGCCGGCATTGATGATGGCACACGTCTGCGCCTGGCCGGCCAGGGCGAGGCCGCATCAAACGGTGGCACGCCGGGCGATTTCTATTTGGATATTCATATTGCACCTGATGCGCGTTTTGAACGCGTCGGGGCAGATTTGGTTTCACGGATTGACGTGCCGTTCACAACCCTGGCCCTGGGGGGCGAGATAGAGGTTGATACCATTGATGACAAGAAACTGTCGGTCAAGGTTCCGTCAGGCACCCAGGTTGGTGAAAAACTGCGTGTTCGTGGTCACGGTATGCCCACAGGTCGCAGCAACAGTTTTGGTGATTTATATATTTTGGTTGGGGTGCAAATTCCAACAAAGTTGACCGAAAAACAAAAGAAAATTTTGGCCGAATTTGCAGAAACAAAACAGGCCAAAAAAGGGTGGTTCTAAAAAACGCGCTATGTGCAGGAAACAGTGCATATAGCGCATTTTTTTTACGATAAAAATACCGGCAAGTTTGCCGGTATTTTAATTATTTAATTTTCTTTAATTTTTCTGCGAATGTGCGTGTGTATTGTCCGGCACTAAACAGGGACGCGCCCAGCGAAATCCACAATCCCCACATGCCAATCTGGGGCAAGATGTAAATCGCATATACGAACACGCGGCTGGTCGTTTGTGGGGTGACCAATGAACCGATTGCGAACACGCCCAAGAAAGCAGCGATTGTAATCATCTGGAACGTTGTCTTTATTTTGCCCAGTGAAAAACGTGCCTTGGGAACGGGCATTTCAATTTTCTGGGTGCCCAAGAATTCGCGCAGGCCGCTGACATACAATTCGCGTGCAATCATCAATATGATAGGAACAACAACAAACCATACTGGCATCATTACCGCCAACATAATCAATGTGTTGCAAACCAGTAACTTGTCGCCAATGTGATCCATCACGCCGCCCAGTTTGCTGCACACATCATATTTACGTGCCAGGTATCCATCAAACCAATCGGATACTGCTGCCAATACATACAGGATAAATGTTGTCTTGTACATACCGAACATGATTGTTGGAATTATCGCAAATGCCGCCGCGATGCGGAATGCTGATAAAAAGTTTACAAAGAATTTCATGTTTTACTCCTTTTTCTTATAAATCATGAATACGCATATTATACCACCCCAGAATGGAAATATGCATAAATTTTTTCAGCAGCACTTTGTCCCAGTCCTGGCACGCGTAACAATGCTGGCATGTCTGCATCTGATATTGCACGAACCGAACCAAAATGTGTCAACAGGGCATGTTTGCGCTTTGGACCAATATCCTCGATATCATCTAAGACTGATGATGTCATTTTTTTGGCACGCACTGTGCGGTGGTATGTTATTACGAAACGGTGGGCTTCGTCCCGAACAGCGCGTAATAACAGAAACAATTTTGAATCTTTGGGGACGTTACGATTGACGGTGCCGTCGGGCATAATGAAATGTTCGTCGCCGTTGCGAACCTCGCCCTTGGTGACACCAAGGATTGGAACGTTGGAGGCAACGCGGTGGGCGATGCGCCACTGGGCCATACCACCGTCAACGATTATCAAATCCAGATTGTTTTTTTCGTTCGCGCGTGCAACAAATTCGGCCATCATTGCAATGTCATTTCCAGCCGCCGCAGCATTGCGTAATTTAAAGTGTCTGTATCCTGTTTTTATAAACCCATCATGACCAAATGTGATCATTGCGCCAACCGCATTGCGTCCAAATAAATGCGAGTTATCAAATACACCCGCCATGGATATTTTTAGACCTAAAAAATCTTCCAAATCATTGGTTGCTTTTGCCCAGTCAAAATCTGCGCTATGTGCACGTTTGCGCTGTATACCGCGATTTGACGTGTGTGTCAATTCGGCGATTTTATCACGGAGCGCAGCAGCCGATTCAAATTCCATTGCAGCAGAACATTTTTGCATTTGTTGCGTTAAATCGGCGATGATTGGTTCGCTGTCACCGGTCAGAATTCGACGCGCCAGGCTGACACGTGTGTTATAGTCTGATTGTGGTAAAACGCACGGTGCACTGCATCGACCAATTTGGTGTAACAAACATGGACGCACGCGATTGCGCATAAACGTGTCGGTGCATGTTCGAATCTGGCACACTTTTTGAATTGTTTTAATCGTTTCGTTCAATGCACCAACCGATGGATATGGGCCGTATACGTCACGCCGCTGGGATATTTTGCCACGAAATTTTAGCAGGCGTGGAAATTCAGAATTAGTCAATGCCAGCATCGGGTACATTTTCCCATCGGTCAGCATAATATTGTATTTCGGTCGCAGCGTTTTAATCAATTCCTGTTCGCGTATCAGCGCGTCCGATTCGGTCGGAACGATTTCCCAATCAACGCGCGTAACCAGACTGCGCATGACCTGTTTGTGTAATTCCAGTTTTGACACGTCCACGTATTGTCGTAAGCGATTGGCCAAATTCTTGGCCTTGCCAACGTATAGCAACGCACCATCGGAGTCATACATTTTATAGACGCCGGGGGCGTTAGGACTGTTTTCAATTAAATCAGAAAATTGAATATTCATACTAATTATGATAAAATAAAAAAAACAAATAGCAAATAGGGGATATGAAAATGAGACAAGAATCTGGTCGTTCAATGATTGAAATGTTGGGTGTGTTGGCAATTATGGGGGTTATCACCGTTGGGGCGATTGGTATGATTTCGACCGCAATGCGGACCCAGAAACGTAATGCCGTCAATGACGAAGTGGTCCAGATGGTGACCCAGGTTCGCACGTTGCTGGGGGAATTTGACGATTATTCACACATCAACAATTCAACAATATTTGGTGCAATTGGTATGACGAACAAAAACCCATATGGCGGGACGTACGCATTAGCGGTTGATCCTGCCAATTCACGACAATTCGTTGTTTCAATTGATGGTCTGTCGCAATCAGATTGTGAATATTTTGTGACCAAAGCATGGTCTGATTCGGTTGGGTATGTGTCGTCTAATGGTAAACAGGGTGGGGCGGTCGGCGATTGTAACCGTGCTGGCGCGGCAAACAGTGTCCAGATAACATACGGTGAATAACGGGCGTTTGTAAATGGCAGATGTAATCACAGTTCCCCAGACCGAAGATGGCGTGCGTTTGTTGCGCTGGTTTTTGCGCAACTTTCCGTCCATGCCTCAGCGCGAGTTTTATCGGCTGTGTCGCGGGGGACAAATACGCGTTAATTCACGCCGCGTCCAAGGTCAGGAATTTTTACGTGCCGGTGATGCCGTGCGCGTGCCACCAACGATTGCTAGCTATGCAGCGCGGGTCAAGAAAACAGAAAGTGGCGATAATTTCACCATGAGTGACCTGGAAGAATTACGCAAATGTATAATCCACAGTGACAATGATATAGTTGTTTTTAACAAACCTGCTGGCCTGGCGGTTCAGGGGGGCAGTGGAATTCGTAAATCTGTGGATAAAATGGCGGCGGCGTTGTTCCCGTATGACAAGATTTCATTGGTTCACCGTTTGGACCGTGAAACATCAGGTCTGTTAGTGGTAGCGAAAAATTTACATGCGGCACAAAATTTGGCAACTGCGTTTCAGGCAAAAACAGCCCACAAGGAATATTTGGCATTGTTAAATGGTGATGTAAAGCCGCCACGTGGGACAATTGACGATTATATGATACGGGGCCAGGTTTTTGACACGCCGGCACGTGTAAATAATGGGACGGGGCAACGTCCGCAACGTGCAATCACAGAATACCAGGTGTTAGCAACCGCAGGCGAACACTTGTCATGGGTTATGTTTTCGCCGAAAACCGGTCGGACGCATCAATTGCGTGTGCACAGTGCACATGTGTTAAATGCGCCGATTGTGGGTGATGCGCTGTATGGGGCTGGGCGCAGCGCACCAGATGCGCTGGGGGGCGTGATGGCGACAAACAATTTGTTTTTGTTTGCGTATCAGTTGACGTTTCAGCATCCGACAACAGGCCGTATGATGACCTTTCATGCGACGCCACCGGCTTTTATGATACAGGTTATGGAATTTTTTGAATTCCAATTACCATAATTCTGTGTGTGGGGGGGCAGAAGTGAAAACCAGAAGAAAAAGAAAATTTTTAATGATTGCACGCGTTATCGTCCTGTTCTTTGGTGGGATGTTGGTCGCGTTCTTTATCGCACTCAGCCAGGTAAATTTGGAAACATTGCGTGGGAATGTTTTGTCTATATTGCGCAATGCGACTGGTATGCCGGTTGAAATTGCGGGCGATGTATCGTGGAAATTTTCACTGCGGCCACGTATAGAATTAAACCAGGTACGCGTGCCAAATGCTGAATGGGCAAAGCATAAATATGCGTTTAGTGCCGAAAAGATAGATGTCACATTGGATTTGTTGTCACTGTTCCGACCAATGCCGACGATTCAAAATGTTAAAATTTATGATGCAGATGTTTGTTTGGAAAAAAATACCGCCGGTGAGTATTCAGTCGTGATGAATCAAAAGAAAACAGAAGCCCCCCAAAAAACAGATGCAGAGGTAGAGCCAAAGAGATTTCCGTTTGAAGATCCAGGACTGGGCGGGGTAGAGGTGCGCAATCTGACCGCACATGTGTTTGATAAAAAATATTCACTGGCGGATTTTTCATTACGCTATGTTCCGCGTGATGATACGCGTGAATACACAGGGTGGATAAAAAATGGTGATGATGTTTTTCCATTTATATTGTCATACTATGAATATAACGCCGAACGGCGTGTGTATCCATTACGTGTTGCTTTTTCAACAGGCGGGGATGCGCTGATTGCAGATATCGCACTGGAAGGAACCAGCCACGCCCCGATTGATTTTGTTATCAAGGGCGATATTCCTGATGTGTCGGCGGTAGGACGGTTGTTGCAATTGGATTTGACCCAGATTCCGACAATGCGCGTGAATATTTCCGGCGGCCTGGACCGCACAAAGCTGACGTTGCGCAAGTCATCATTTTCGGTTCGTGGGAACGAAGTGCGTCTTTCGGCCAGTGTAGATTGGGGACGCCCTCGCATCGCGATAAAGGCGAATGTTGAATCAAAGTCCATCAATCTGACCCAGGTATTTCCAGAATGGTACCAGGGGACATGGGTGCGTCCGAAACGCGATTTGAATGTGTTTAAAGATACCCCACTGTTTGGTAAAGAATTGCGTAATTTTAACATAAATCTGAATGCTAAAATCGGTAAATTGGTTGTGTATCGCGACCTGGCTATCAGTGATATTGATGTGCATGCAAAATTAACTGATGGGGTTGCGCGTGTTGAAGGCGATGTTTCAATGGGTGGGGGCAAAATCACAATTGGTGCGGACGCTAATATTGATGGCGATGGACGTTATTTTGCGACCGCCGCAGTACGTGGACGTGATATCAGGGTGGGGGAAATATTGACCCAGGTTCGTGAAACAGACCTGTTGTCGGATTTACCAACAAATATTGACGTGTATTTACAGGGAAATGGGACAACGTTGTCTGAATTGATGGCAACTGCGACTGGTCCAGTCCAGGTAAAATCGTCGGGTGCGGGATACGCGCATTCAGCGTTGGTTGCATACATGTATGGAACCGATTTCTTGACCACGTTGCGTCACAGCGTCCAGGATATGTTTCGGTCCGAAAAAAAATACAATCAAATGAAGATTTCGTGTGTCGCGTTGAACACAAAATTCCGTGATGGTGTTGCCGAAACGCAACAGGGAGTCGCAGTTGAAACAAATGCGATAAACCTGCGGCTGGCTGGCAGTTTAAACCTGGGCAAAGAAAAGTTAAAGATGGCATTGACGACGGTGCCGGTGCGTGGCATTAAATTGTCACTGACAGGAAATGTTGTGAATTCTATTGAAATAACAGGAAATTTGGCGGAACCTGATATAAAAATCAGTGGCGCGGCGGTCGCTGGCAAGGTTGCATCGGCAACGGGATTGGGGTTGCTGTTGGCACCATTTACTGGTGGAATTGGTCTGGTTGCAGGTGCGGGGGTAGGATTGTTGGCCGGAGACCTGTTAGAAAACTGGTTAGCAGATGAACATCCATGCGAAACGGCTATGACGCGTGGTGCCCCCCCAATGCGTGATGACCCAGATTGGTTGAATATACCAGTTGCAGATTTGGAAAAAACTGTTATAACATCAATGCAACAGGTTACAGAAGAACAAAACGAGTAACACAAAATCATAAGGAGATAAAAATGTTTAATTGGCTGGGGTTAATTCAAATTCTTATAATTGCGATCTTTGTATGGCTATTTTACAGAAGTTTTATTCAAAATACATCATCTGAACGACTGGTCCGTGGTTTATTAGGGTTGGCGGCATTGTGGTTTACTAGTTTTGTTTTAACGTGGGCGCATTTGGATTTGCTGGGTGGATTCTTGCATTGGACAGCATTGTTTTTATCGCTGGGGCTGATTGTTATATTTCAACCAGAGTTGCGCAAGTTTATGGCACTGATGGGAAATATAGAAGGCTGGACACGCATGTTCCGCAAGGGTGGTGTTACAACCAAGGATACACGCAGTCTGGACGCAATTTGCAGTGCTGTTGAATATATGTCGGCCAAGCATACTGGTGCGTTGATTGTATTCCCAACAACATTGGACGAGAGTGCCATTGAAAAAAAAGGTGTTCGCATTGATGCAGTTATTACCAGTGAATTATTGTTGACGATATTTTTTAATAAAACGCCATTACATGACGGTGCGGTTATTATTGAAAATGGACGTATTGCGTATGCTGGCGGTATTTTACCGTTGTCGCAAAATAACCTGAATTGGAAATATGGCACACGTCATCGTGCGGCGTTGGGACTGTCCGAAGTATCAAGTGCGATTGTTCTGGTCGTATCCGAAGAAAGTGGTGATATTTCTGTCGCCGAAAAGGGCAAGTTCACCAAATACGATGATATGAAAAAATTACGCACAAAATTATCAAAAGTTATGGAAAAACAATAAGTTGTATTCGTAATTGTTTGAACTGGTCATCGTTTGGTGACCGGTTTTTTATTTTTTCTGATTTGTGCGTGTGGGGTGGCGTATTTGCTCTTGCACCGAATCGGCATTTTTTGGTAAAATCAGATAAAAGAATGTGGGAAACCATAAATATCTTAGGAGCAAAATAATGGAATTTTCGGTATTTCGTCAGGTTTTAATACGTGCGCTGGGGCATATGCAGTCCATCGTGGAAAAGCGCGCGACATTGCCGATATTGATGAATGTTAAATTAGAGGTTGCTGATGATTTAATCTTGTCGGCGACAAATGTTGATTTGGAATTGGTTGAGCATGTGGCGGCTGATATTACGTTGGGTGGCAAGACAACTGTTCCAGTCCAAATGTTATACGATATTGTGCGCAAATTGCCAGATGATGCCGAAATCACATTCAAACAGGCGGGCGATCAATTGGTTGTATCTAGTGGACGTGCGGTATTCCGTTTGCCGACATTGCCAGCGGAAAATTTCCCGGCCATGGCGGGCAGTAATCTTACCACAAAATTCCAGATGACGACGGGCGATTTGGCGCACCTGATAAACCAGACTAAGTTTGCAATCCCAACCGACGATGTTCGGTATCATTTGGGTGGTATTTATTTCCATATTTCCGACGAAGGCAAAGAAAAAATGCTGACGGCGGTCGCGACTGATGCCCAGCGTATGGCCTTGTGCGCGATGCCGGCCCCAGCTGGCAGTGTGGAAATGCCAGCGGTAATTTTACCGCGTCGCGTTATAGGCGAACTGTCCAAGTTGTTGGAAGATGCCACTGTTGATGACGTTACGGTTGAATTGTCTGATACCAAGGCACGTTTTACCGTTGGTGCCGCAATTTTGACCAGCAAATTGGTTGATGCCCAGTATCCAAACTATCGCGTTGTTATACCTAAGGGGAATGACAAGATTGCAATCTTGGACAGAAAGCAGTTCTTGAATGCAGTTGATTTGGTTTCTGTGGCCAGTGTTGATAAAACAAAATCTGTCCAGTTGACATATTCTATGAACAAACTGGTTGTGAATGCGTCCAGCCCAGATGCTGGAACGGCGACCCAGGAATTGGATATTGAATATAATGGTGATGCGTCATTTACTGTTACGTTCAATGTAAAATTCTTGATGGACGTCGCAGGCCAGGTCGAAGGTGAAAAATTCCAGATGGAAATGCAAGACCCGTTGTCACCAACGATTATTAAATCAACGGATAAAAATACAGATGCATTATTCATCTTGATGCCAATGAGAATGTAGTTAAAACAAGAAACGCCCTGTTGGGGCGTTTTTTATTAGCCGATTCGTTTGCAATGATATTTTTTTCTGATAAAATTGGCCGGATTTAGAAAAAGGATGAGTATGACGATAGCAGGAATTGCGCCTGGGAAATTGCCCCCGAAAAAGATGAATGCAATTATAGAAGTTCCAGAAAATGGATTTGTAAAATACGAAATTGATAAAGAAACTGGACTGCCTCGGGTGGACAGAATCTTGCACGCCCCAATGGCATATCCAGCAAACTATGGATATTTTCCAGGAACACTGGGCGACGACGGTGACCCGTTGGATTGTGTGGTTGTTTGTAATGCGCCACTGCGTCCCGGCGTTTTAATAGAGGTTCGTCCAATCGGCGCCCTGATTATGGAAGACCAGGCCGGTGGCGATGAAAAAATTATCTGTGTTCCGTTGGATAGAATAGACCCATATTATACAGCCACGGAATATATTGAGCAGTTGCCGGAAATATTACGTTCAAAGATTGAATACTTCTTCCAGCACTACAAGGATTTGCAACCAAATTCTTGGTCCAAGGTGTCTGGGTGGGCAAATCGTGACGCGGCCGACAAACTGATTATGGAAAGCATAGACAGGTATTGGGCAAACAAGCGTAATTCATAATAAAAGCCTTGCAACTGGCTGGTTGCATTTTTATAATTCATAAAAAATCAAAGAGGTGAAAACAATGGCATCATATATTGCAAACGATATGCGCGTGGGTTGGGTGATTTCGCACAATGGCCGCCGTTATTCTGTGACATCTATTACCAAGGTCAAACCGGGCAAGGGTGGTGCCTTTGTTCAGGCCGATTTGCGTGATATTGATTCTGGGAACAAAGGGGGCGATCGCTGGCGTGCCGAAGACAAGGTTGAAAAACTGATGGTCGAAGATTTTGAATGCCAGTATTTATACTCTGATGGCACAGACGCGTTCTTTATGAATTTGTCCGATTATGAACAGTTCACAATGCCTGTTGAATCGTTGGGTGACCAAATGAAATTCTTGGCCCCTGAAATGAACGTCAAGGCGAACTTTGTAGAAGGCAAACCTGTATCAATCTCGTTGCCAAAAACAGTTGTCGCCACAGTTGAAGAAACCGAACCTGCGTTAAAGGGGCAGACCGCGTCTAGCAGTGGTGGTAAACCAGCCGTTTTAGACAATGGTATTCGCGTCCAGGTTCCATTGTTTGTCGAAGCCGGCGAAAAAATCGTGGTCAATACTGAAACCCTGGAATACGTTGAACGCGCCAAATAAATTATAACGGCACATCTGTGCGCGGTGTGTTCTGCTCGTGTACGTTTTGTACACTTCGCAAACCACACTACGCACATCTGCACCGTTCTAATTTATTTATAGATATGACACATCTGTGCGCGGCGTGGCGGCGGCTCGTGTATGTTTAATACACTTCGCAAACCACACTACGCACATCTGCACCGTTCTAATTTATTTATATATAAGAATACACGCGCCATTGTGGCGCGTGTTTTTATTTGAAATTATCGTTCCAAATTTTTTGTAAATCAGAATTCATATCTGGGCCCTGGGTCAGGATTGATACTGGTGGGGTAAAGAAATTTTTTGCGGCACGGGTGATATCGGGTGCGGTTATTTTATCGCTGATTTGCATTTCGCCCACCAGGTCATACACCGCGCCATATTGATGCCAGTGTGCCATTAGTTTCCCGCAACGTTTTGACGCCGATTCCATAATGTCGGTAAATTGTAATTTCATCAGCATACGCAGCCGCGCAACGTCGTCATCGGTAATTTCGGGGTTCTGTTGCGCACTGGCACATTCGTGCGCGAGTGTTGCAATGATCGTGTCAATATTTTGCGGGCTGGTTGATGTGTTGATTGTGTGTGCTGATACAGTTGCACGCTCCATGCGCGCAGTGGATATGCCGTATGCCATACCCAGTTTATTGCGAACAATTTCGTGCAGTTTTTTGCTAAATAAAAAACTGAATCGGTTGGCGGCCAGCGTTTGGGTTCTATGTTCTAAATCGTTTGGAATTCTATTTTCAAATGCTATGCGCAGTTGGACGTTTGCTTGATTGTTTTTTGTGTTGTGTGCAAATACTTGCGTAATTTTTTGTTGTGTGCGCGGGACCGAAAATGACGGAATCCATCCGAAAAATTGTTCCAGTTGTTGTAATGTTTTTTCTGGGTCGCTGACTTTTCCAGATATACAAATTGTCATATTTTGCGCAGACAAGATTTTATGCAAATAATTCATCAATTGTTCGCGCGAAAATGATTTTATTGTATCTGGTGTCCCCAGAATATTATGTGCACCAAATAATTTTTCATTGGAAAATATGTTAAACGCGGCCGCACTGTCCATCATTTTGCGTCTGTATTCGTCCAGAATTACACCGCGTTCAATTTCAATCTTGTGCGGGTCAAACAGGGAATCGCGCAATTGTTCTGAAAACAGCCCCAGCAGTTTATCCAGATTTTCGGCCAGCACGCGCCCAAACAAACACATCTTGTCGTATGTTGT
>URSJ01000003.1 GCA_900550495.1 uncultured Rickettsiales bacterium | reverse complement strand
CCACGCACCCCAGAAAACAAGATTTTAAAATTTATCTATACCGCCACAATGACATCAATCGTTGCAACAATATTTACGACACCGTTTGTTGTCGCGCACTTTTATTCATTTCCGTTATATGGACTGATTGGGAATCTGGTATTGCTGCCGATATTTTCGGTTGCGATTATGCCACTGGTAATTGTGGGAACGATTACCGCAACATTTGGACTGACGTTCCCATTACACTGGGCAGATAGTGTTTATAATGCAACATTGGTCATCGCGCACAAAATCGTCGAAATACCCGGCGCAACGGTCGGTATGCCACATATTCCAAATGCGGCACTGGTTATATTTATCCTGGCATTTATGGCGTTGGTGTTATTGAAATTTCGCGCGCGCAAAATAAACTGTGCACTGTTTGCCGCAATTGCCATGGTCGGTATTATTGTTACCATTGCCAGTCCACGCCCAATATTTATGGCATCATATGACCACGAACTGGTCGGGTTTGTCCAAGACGGCCACCTGGTATTTAATAAATCACGCGCGTCTAACCATTACTTTGCATTTAATACGTGGAAACAGTTGCGTTGCGAAAAAACCAATACACTCAACACTCGCAAAAAACACGACCACGGCGTTTACACGTTTGATACGCCCAAATTCAAATTGATTTATATCCAGAAATTTGTGCCACTGGCTAAAAACATCGTCCAACTATGTCGTGACGACAATGTGAAATACATCGTATCATATTTTAATATTGACGCACCACATTGTAATCATAAAATACTGCGAAATGGGTTTGTTATATATCCATCAGGTCGCGTTAAATATGTGCCAATCAATCGCCCGTGGCATAGTCGGCCGCAATAAAATACAATCCTGACGCTGGGGCGGTTGGACCGGCCGCACTGCGCGCACGCGCAGCGAATATTCCATCAATGTCATATGGTTTACCCAATCCAATTTCAACCAATGTACCAACCATATTTCGCACCTGGTGATGCAGAAATGAACGCGCCGAAAATTCAAAAATTATTTCATCGCCGTTTTTTGTAACACTGCACGAATCCAGTGTTTTTATCGGGCTTTTGGCCTGACACTGGGTGGCGCGAAAACTGGTAAAATCATGATGCCCCACCAGGCGCGACGCGGCACGGCGCATTGCATCAAAATCCAGTGCACGGGGCACCCACCATACGCGATTTTTATTTAATACAGGCGCAGCACTGCGATTCAAAACAATATATTTATAGTGGCGCGATGTGCAATCAAATCGCGAATGAAAATCATCAGGCACAACATCGCACGACGTAATCACAACAGGCCGAGCCACCAGATAAAAATTCACTGCACGCATAACAGTGTTTGCGTTATAATCGCCGGGCAAATCAAAATGTGCAACCATTGCAATCGCATGAACCCCCGCATCAGTGCGACCCGCCGCCACAACATCAGGACGCACGCCACAAAATGCATAAATAGCGTCACGCAAAACAGACTGCACCGATGGTCCCTGGCGATTTTCTTGCCACCCAATTAAATCCGTACCGTCATATTCAAGTGTTACGCGAAATCGTGTCATGGGTTATCTGTTCTTTTGTTTCGTGGTGTAACGTTTTGCAAATTTGAAATGTTCACAGCAACCATCAAACGGCACTGTTTCCGGAAGCACAAATCCAAAACGCGCCAACAGCGGACGATAGCATGCATACCAAACACGCCATTCGCCAAAATAGTGACAATATTTGCACCAACGCGGTGGATATTCCGTTGATTTTTTATCAGCCATTTTATTCCCCTATTTTTATTTGCTCAGCGTGCAGACCGTTTTTAAAACTCTGCCAATCCATGGGCCGCTTGCCCGCGGGTTGAATCTGTAATATTTCCAGGTCGCCATTTGGCGCAATGCGGGTTTGCAGAATTTTCACATCAATGCCATTGATTTTTGTGCGCCCCGCCCCCAGCGCACGAATCTGGTTATGAATATTGCGCGCGCCACGTGACCAATCAATGATTTCGTCCGCACCCGACCATTTGTGCGTAAATGTTGGTGTGCCAATTTGCGGCGTGGGCGCAAAGTTTGCGGGTGCCGCCAAATATTCGGTCAACATTTCTGCGCCAATTTTTGAAACGCGTGATTCAATATCATCGTTTGTTTCATTTTCGCCAATTTCAAAATCGCGACGCATTAAAACATCCCCAGAATCCAACTCGGGCGCAATCTGCATTAAACAGACCGCACTGTGCGTATCGCCGTTATATATCGCCGTTTTAATCGGCGATGGCCCACGATATTTGGGTAGGCAACTGGGGTGAATATTTACACACGGCGCAGACGACAAAACATTATCACGCAATATCACGCCATACGACACAACGACAACCATATCAGGTGAAAAATTATATTCAGATGCACGGTTATATACCGGAATACCTTTGGATTCGGCCCACAGTTGCACCGGCGATTTAGTCAGCACCTGTTTGCGTCCAACCGGTTTTGGACCACGGGTAAATACCGCCATAATTTCGTGTCCGGCGTTATAAATCGCATTAAAGATTGGCACAACAAATTCCGGCGTGCCCATTAAAACCAATTTCATAATTTACGTTTCCTGACCTTGCGCATAACCATTTCGCGATGAACCGGGGACAAATAATCAATAAACAACTTGCCGTCCAGGTGGTCTGTTTCATGCTGGACAATTCTAGCCGGTAAACCAGACATCTCGGCCCCTTGTGCGTTGCCGTTTTCATCTGTCCATTCAACCACCACCAATGACGGGCGTGTGACGCGCGAATAAACCGGCAAATTATCAGGCCCCAGAACAGACAGACACCCTTCTTCCATTGTGCACGTTTCCGCGCTGTGCGAGATAATTTTTGGATTTATCATTTTGAACACCTGTTCGGTATCAGGATTCATCATAACCAAGAAACGTTGTAACATACCGACCTGGGGCGCGGCCAGGCCCACACCTGACTGGTCACGCATCATACCAATCATTTCGTCCATAGTATTCAGTATTTTGGGGGTAATTTCAGTAATTGGTGCACATTTTTCCCGCAAAACCAAATCCCCGCAAAGTTTCATTTGCAACATTTATAAATCCTCTTATAATTGATTCTAGCAAAGGAAAGGCAAATGACAACTTATATTTTTTTACTGCTGTTTATTATAATTGGATTATTGATGGCGATTTTAATGCGGCGACCCACGGTGGATATTTCTGCATTGCGCGAAGACAATGCCCGTCTGCGCGAACGGTTGGCGGAACGACTGGGTGCACTGTCGCAAAACGCGATAGAATTAAAAAATATCAGCGGCGATATTGCGAATTTCAAAAATATTTTAATGGGCAACAAACAGGCACGCGGAACATTCGGTGAACGTCAACTGGCCGATTTAGTTGCCGATATTATGCCCCCTGAAACATACGCATTCCAGGTTGTAATGGATACTGGCGTGCGACCAGATTGTGTTATACGACTGCCGTATCCACCGGGCGACATGATTATTGATAGTAAATTTCCACTGGAATCATTTAACCGCATGCAGTCAGATGCCAATGATGGTGCAGCACAAAAACAGTTTGAACTGGACGTTCGCAAGCATATTGACGCCATTGCCGAAAAATATATTATCCCTGGCAAAACCGCAGATTCTGCCATGATGTTTATTGCGTCTGAATCTATATTCGAAACACTGCACCGCGACTTTCCGGGCGCAGTTGAATATGCTGCGCGTCGCAAAGTGTTTATTGTATCGCCATCAACACTGTGGGCGACGTTGAATACAATACGTGCGGTGCTGTCTGATATAAAAATTAAGCGCGTCGCAACCAAGATAAAAAAAGAACTGGATATGTTGCTGACTGATTTGGCGCGATTGTCCGACCGCGCAGCGCGTGTTTCACAACACTTTAACCAGACAACCACCGACATAGAACAATTGCAAACATCTATCGGTAAAATAACGCCACGCGCCGAAAAACTGCGCGACATGGATTTTGGTGAAGATTAAAAACCAGGCATTTCCCAGAGCAATGAACAAGTAAGCGAGAAAGAGATAGCAGGCGATACATGAACAGCTCTGTTCTCTTCTCTAAAACTTTATCATCTAATCACTTTCATTGCGCTCTATTTTTTGCGTTTTGGTTTGGAATTGCTGGCCAGAATTTGTTTCTGTAATTCCAGAATTTCGTTTTCGCGTGCCTTTATAGTTTCCAGCAATCGGTTATTTTCCAGCCGCAGTGTTTCCAGGTCTTGACGTCGCAACACAATTTCACTGGTCAGACGACGCGTTTTACGACGCGATAGCAATATACTTATCAACGCACCAACCAATGCGCACACAAGCCCCACACTAAAATCATATAACAAATCCGTTATAACCATGTGCGGATTATAACGGATTTATTTGCATTGTGCCCTAGGCATGTTTTCGCAGGCCAGTTTTTGCGTCAACCCAAACCTGTTCCGCCGCGATTTCCATCATCGGTATATCAGATGGACTGTCCGAATAACTGCGCACGACGCGCGGAATGATTTTATTTTTCGCCGCCCATGTGTCCAGCGCGACAACCTTGTTCCGCCCCCAGCACAGAAATTTATATTTCCACGGTTTGGCCACGTCCATCTGAGATGTCAGCACTGCGTCAAATTTAATATCACGTACCAGTTGTGGCACCAGGTAATCCGCACTGGCCGAAACCAGGACAACACAACGACCCGCCGCACGTTCAGCGGCAACCTGCTCTTTGGCCCAGCCAAAGCGTTCCATTTTATGTTGCTTGATAAAATCAGGCGCAAATTTTTTCACCATATCTGCGGTTAGAAAACGACGCATGCTTTCGCGCCACCAAACGCCCGCAGGGTTAAACATACGCACAATCGCCGCAACGCCCATCAATGGTAAAAACAACCATGGGCGCACAGAATGGCGAAAGCAATAGCGGCCAAATTCCACATTAGAATCACGCGCCGACAACGTGCCATCAAAATCAAAAACAACAATATCTTGTTTCATTAACATATAGAAATCCTTTTGATATTTCGCGCGTATTATAACAATCTTTGCACGTAGGGCAATAAAAAAACGGGGCAAACGCCCCGTCGTGGTTATTTTTTACGCGATACACGTTGACGCGCACGTTCTATCAAGAAGAACAATGCTGGTGTCAGTGTAAATGTAAATATCAAACTGGCCAACATGCCACCAATCATAACAGCGGCCATAGCAACCTTCATACCGTCAACAGACCACAACTGGGGCACCATACCGGTCATAACCGCAATAGACGTCATCAAAATCATGTAACGTTTATCGTTGATTTCTGTCCACAGTGCATCACGCGCACTCTCACCATTATTGATACGTCCAATTGTCGGTTCCAGCAGCAGAATATTATTGTTTACCACCAATCCGACCAACATAACGAACGCCAACATCGCACCAACGTTCATCGTTGCACCGGTCAAGAACATTACGACAAACACGCCTGCGAACGATGTCAAAATTGATGTTGCAATCGTGAACGGATGTGCCAACGAATTCATAATCGCGGCCAGCAACATGAACGTCAATATCGTCGCCAGCAAGAACGCCTGGCCGATTTCGCCGGTTGTTTCGTCCTGGATTTCAGACATACCGCCAAATTCCGCACTGTAACCCGTATCCCAGTTCATTGAATCCAACGCAGATTGAATCTTGGCCTGAACAGGACCCAATGTTGATTTACCAATATTGATGTCAATTTCGGTAATTCTGTTTTTATCCAAGCGACTGATATTCGGGGTTGCCGCCACGTTTTCTATCTTTCCTAACGCCGATAACGCGACCATGCCCTTTTGCGAATTCACATAAACATTGTCGAACATTTCAGCTGTTTTGAACGGACGCGCAAATTCCAAAATAATCGGGTATTCTTCGCCACGTTCTTTGTATTTATAATCATCGTTACCATACAACGCTGTTCGCAATGTTGAACCAGCATATGAATTTTTTACCCCCCAGAAATTCATTTTATTTTCATTTGGGACAAAGCGAATTTCGCGTCCTGGGGTTTGTTGAGCGCGAACAGCACTCTGCACTTCTGGAATCTGGTTTATCAATTCCAGGGCATGTGTCGCATATTCTTCGCGCTTTGCATCATCTTCACCTTTTATATTTAAAACAATATCCGCATTTGACGATGACGACATTGACGAACCTGCGTGAATTTGGATTTCAACATCTGGGATTGTTTCCAGATGTGGCAAAATACGACGTGCCAGTTTTTTATCGCTGATTCCACGATCAGTACGTGCAACCAATTCGGCTTTTATCGCAATATTTTGCAGACCGCGTTCACCGATTTTCACAGAAGTTGCCTTGACTTCTGGGAACTGTTTCAATTCGTTTTCTATCTGTTCAGCAATACCGCGCGATTTTTCAAATGTCGCCCCCATCGGTGCGCGTGCCGTGATTGTAATTTCATCTACGTCGGTTGATGGCGCAAATTCATTACCAACAAATTTAGTCAACATAATAGAACCAATAAATATCGCCACCGCCAGTCCGATTACACGCCACGGATGATTATATTGGACATCAAACCAGCAACGCAATTTTTCCATTGTCTGTGATACAGCCAGCGGCTTTTGCGTGTCCTGTTTTTTCTTGGCTGTTTTGTCAACTGTCAAACGCAAAATCTTGGCAATCATCATTGGGGTCAGTGTAAAACTGAACAATAATGACAACAGTGTCAGATACACAACAGTCAGACCAAACTGAATCATAAATTGACCAACAATACCACTCATAAACGCCAATGGCAAGAACACAACGACATTTGTCCCGACCCCCGCCAAAACAGATACGCCAACCTTTTTAGTGCCATCAATCGCAGCGTTTTCAGGGTCTTTGCCGGCCCGCATTTCTTGCAATGCAGATTCAATTAAAATAATCGCATTCGATACCAATGTCCCCAGCGCAGATGAATACGCTAACAATGTCATTGCATTGATTGTAAAGCCACTGCCGTTCATAAAGAAGAATCCAGCAATCAACGACGCAGGAATCACGACACCTGCAATAATTGTTGAACGCCAGTTGCGTGTAAATGCCAACAATACCAAGACCGTGAATATGATACCCAAAACGATACCCCAAATTGTGCTGTTGGTTTCATCAGATACCGCGGTCGATGAATCAGAAATTATTTCCATCGTTGCATTCGGAAAGCGCGTTTGCATATCAGCCTGTAATTCTGGCATTTTTTTACGCAAAGCCTGAGAGATTTTAATTGCGTTACCATCAGAAGCCTTGACTACAGATGCGATAACAACTGGTTCGCCATTGTAACGCGCACCTGTTTCAACATCGCGCGCAGCATCTGTCACGGTTGCAACATCAGACAATTTGAAACGCGCCCCCTCAACCGTGGTCAAATGCAGGTTTGCAATTTCATCAACCGATTCAAATTCACCGACAAAACGAACATTAGACGCGTTTGCCGATGTTTCAATTTTACCACCCGGCACGTTCAAATTCCGCGCCCCCAATGCAGCAACAACATCCATCACAGTTGCACCACGCGCTGCCATCAATTCTGGATTCATTTCAACGCGAACCGCACGGTCTTCGCCCCCGAATACAGACACGCTGGCAACGCCCTTAATCGCAGTGATTTTGTTTGACAATGTGTTATCAACATATTCCTGCATATCACGAGATGAAGCACCACGTAAAACAATATCAACCACCGATTCCTGTAATGGGTTTAATTTTTCCACCACAGGCTGCTTTAACGCGTCCGGGAATTCAGACGACAGTGCATCAATTTTGGATTTAACCTCGCTGGATTTATCATTAACGTTTACACCCAGATTGAATTCTGCCATTACATATCCGCCGTTTTCATATGCCTGAGATGTAATCTTTTTTAATCCAGCAACCTCGGACATGGCGTCTTCAGCCTTTTTAATAACCTGGGATTCAATTTCCGCAGGCGACGCACCAGGATATATAAATGTTGCCGTAACCATTGGAAAATCCAATGACGGCGTGCGTTCAACGTTCATCTTTGGAAATGAAACCAAACCCAACGCAACCCATAACAAAACAAACATAACTGTTGTAACAGGTCTGCGAACGAAAAATTTTAACATGACTGAAATCTCCCCAATATTTTACTGTTTAATTTGAATCTTGTCACCATCAGACACACGTGTCAAAATGACAATATCGCCATCGCGCAAGCCCGATTCAACCAAAGCATTTTCGGCGTCCTGACGCCCAACCCGCACATTACGCGTCCGCGCAATATTACCATCTGCAACCATAACGACACCATTGTTTATGGCATATACCGGCACAAAATATCCCGTTGCACGGTATTCGGCATATTGCAGGCCATCAGCCACACCACGCGTCCGAATAATATGCATACCCGAATCCAAATCAATTCCCCCAGAAACAGATACGATTACGCCACTGCCAACATGCTGGCCGACACCAAACTTGTTTATACGCCCCGAAGAAACGTATGCACGATTATCCTTGACTGCGATTGGTTCGCGCAAATCGCCAGATGTGCGCGATAGTGTGATTGCAACAACAGGAACGCCGTTTTGTGCGGCATCACGTGACGCATTAAACACAACACGCGCGTGTTCAATTCCAATCATTGTAAAACGGAACACACACCATAAAACAACAATCCCTAGCATGCCAATTGATGCACACTTACGACCGCGTGGTGTTTTCATAAATGCAATCGCACTTTCGATTTTTGACATCAGTTTATTCACAGTATTTTTCATATTATTCACCCAACTTTTTCACCGATTCCGCAGACATAAGTATATTGTATTTCGCATTTAACAACGCCATATCTAACTGATACAGACCAGCTGACACCTCGGCTAATTCAACGGCAGATGTTTGCCCAGCGGCGAAACGATCACTGGAAATACCGTATGCTTTGGCCGCCAGATTACGAGCATTTTCTAACGTTTTCAGATTCCCGCGCAGATGATTGTATTTATCAATTGCACGCGAATATTCTTCGCTGGTCATCTTTTTCGCCTTGTCCAGGTCTTGGCGAGCAGCCTCGGCATTCATGGCCTGGGCCGTGGCATTTGCACGATGCAAACCACCACTGAAAATTGGCACCTGTAACGCCAGTCCCCAATATGCAGACTGGGAATTCGTGCGATTAAACATGTTGTTAAAATCCTGATCCATTGCCAGATAACTGTACGAACCAACCGCTGCCAATGTCGGGTATCCGCCTGCACGCTGGGCCCGAGCCTGTTTTTCATACATCATAACCTGCTCGTCCAGGACACGCCACTGGGGGGTTGATTTTAATTCGCCTGCGTTCAAATCAGAAAATGTTGCTGGGAAATCATCAGTCAAATTTAACGTTTCACTCATGTCGATTCCAGCCAAGATTTTTAGCATTCTGTGCGCAGTATCACGATTGAATTCTGCGTCAGATAAATTGATTTCTTTGGTGGCAATATCAGATTCAATTTTAACCAAATTGCTGCGATTTGCACGACCAGCCGACGTCAAACTCTTTTGTGCATTGCGCGCAGAATTCAAATCTTGTTGTGCAATTTTAACAATTTCATCAGTCATTTTCGCAGTCCAATAAATATCTGCCGCACTATATTTCACCGCACGCAGCGTCATTTCACGACTGGCATCGGCCATCTTTATCGCACTGCGTACACCATCAACAGCATTGCCTATTTTACCAAATGTATAAATTGGCTGAGTCACCTGGACACCTGCTGTAAAGATATTATCTGGAACCTCAATATGATTAATATCTGTGTCTAAAACACGCGCCAACACACCGCCCATTTCCGGTGTCAAATCTACGCCATATGATTCAAACGGCTTTTTAACATTTATCAGATTCATATATGATACCGTGCCATCAACCGTGAACCAACGATTGGCGTTTGCCGCATCCAAGGACGCCTGGGCCTTTTTAACATTTGCATCGGCCTTTTTTAAATCCTGGGATTCAGTAACAATCTTGTCTACCGCTGTGCTCAACGACAAGTCCATTGCATTTGCATTTGTCGTCCCCACAATCACGCCACAAAAAATCGCGGTCAAACGTCCAATTTTAAACATGCTTTATCTCCATCTTTGTCAGTATTTCATTCATTATTTTCAGTGCCCCCGTCAATGCAGTCTCGTCCGCTGGGGCGATATTCTCAAACAGACGCGATATTGCGCAACGAAACATCTCCATCGCCTTGTCTGCTAATTTTTCGCCAGCTGGCGTGCATTCATACCATGTGTTACGACGATCATTTTCATCAATCGTCCGCGCTACCAATCCGTCACGTTCCAGTTTGCGAAACGTCGCACATAAATTTGGTGCTGGAACCAATTCACGACGCGCAATTTCTTTCAGTCGCGCACGTCCACCCATATGCAGCCGCACCAAGACCGTCATCTGATTCTTGGGATACAATCCCGCATCCAACGGTTCCTTGCGCAACCGTTCAGCCAACCGGTCCAAAGTCAAAATATTTGATTCCAACAAACGAATAAATTCTTTACGTGCCATATCTCGCGCCCCTTTTGTGGCAAAATGTAACGGTAAGCGTTTAATAATTAAAAGACTTTTAATCATTAAAAAACTGAATAATTATATATTCTAAACAGTTTAATGCAAGGACAAAATAGTAAAAAAATCTGATTTTTTTAATTGCATATTCAAAATATTAAATTTTTATTATTGCAAAAATTCAAAAGATACTTATAATCATAATCACTTTTGGGGTGTCGTCTAATGGTAGGACAAGAGATTTTGGTTCTCTTTATCATGGTTCGAATCCGTGCGCCCCAACCAAAAATCAAACCGGCCCTGTGCCGGTTTTATTTTTGGTTGGCGACCACGGATCGACACCCGCAACACAGTTGCCGGTTCGACAACAAGTAGATTTGATAAGCCATGCGCAATCAAATCGTTACGGTTGCCCCGCAGGCGTGGCGCATCTGTGCCACAGCCGAGGGAACCCCGTGCGCCCCCACACACAGCAAGGATTATACAAATTAGCTATGCCTTGTGCCGGTTTTATTTTTGGTTCGCAGCCACGGCGCGATACCTGCAACGCAGTTGCCGGTTCGACAACAAGTAGATTTGATAAGCCGTGCATAATCAAATCGTCACGGTTGCCCCGCAGGCACAAACGTGCAACGTGAATTGAATGAGCAATAACATAAATACATTGATTTATTTGCAAAACATAAAAAATCCTGATATGATTGTGCCGTTTGGTCCCATCGTCTAGCGGTCAGGACACCAGATTCTCATTCTGGGAACAGGGGTTCAATTCCCCTTGGGACTGCCAAAATAAAATCGCCGACGTGTTCGGCGAATTTTATTTTTTCTGTTTATTGTGTGCGTGCCAGATTTTTTCATATTCGTCTTTGACCGCGGCCATCAGTTCGCGCTGGGGCGAACGTCGGTCATTTACCAACTGGGGCAAAATATCGCCGAAATGTGCATCTTCCCAGTCAATAATCGCAATCACGTTCATTGTTTCCGTATCTATCATAAAATTGTCGCAAACGTCCCCCTGGGACCAGCCGAACAAGAACCCAGGACGCGCAGACACAGATGGTTTCAAATCACGAATCTGGGCCGGGTCTGATGTGCCAACAACATACAAGAAATTTGCAATCTGGCGCGCCAACTTTGTTTTATGTTTCAGTATTAAATCGGGCGATGTCTGGCGCAGAGTTTTGCCACGCACAAATTCATATTTACGAACCAAACGTCCACGCAATTTTAAAATCTGGACCGGCGGAATATAAATCGGCGACAGTGGCGACAACGCGTTGACAATTCGCGCCTCGCGCTGGGCCAATTCGTCACTGTTATCGCGACGCAACGGAAACTTGAAAATCCATTTATCGTTCACGCCGATAATCAGACTGCGTGCCTGATATCCAACAAATGTTTTCAGACGCCGAATTGGCTCATCAATATTGCGACGAATAAATTGCACCTGGATTGCCATAGGCGAATTCATCATCACACGCGCCTTTTTGCGACGCGCCTTGTCCGGAATCAGACCGCAAATAATATTACTAAGAAAATGTGGAACAGATGTGAACAGCATTTACACCGCCGTCAAAATCTGCTTTGCCGCGTCCAGCAATGTTATCGCCGCAGAAATATCATCGGCGTGTGCCGCATTGTGTGCCCCAGGCACCGCAGCCGACGTTGCACCAATAACCACATCACCAGGCGTATCTGGGAATGTGCCATCACGCAGCATTTTTTTTACACCTGCAATCGTCATACCGCGGTTATACAACAAATCCTTGATAACGACCAGGCGATTTACCGTCTCAACGCGATAATAGCGACGACCACCGGCACCCGTTGTCGGCTTTATCGCGACAGGGAATTGTTTTTCCCAATAACGCAGGGTGTGTGCCGGAATGTCCAAACGTTTGGATACATCATTTATTGATGAAAAGTATTCATTGTTTTCCATTTCGGCACCCCGTTTTTATTCTGCGATTGCGGCAGCGTCGGCTTCAACCTCGGCCGCTTCTTCTTCGTCACTGACTATTGAAATTGCCGACACAACGCGTTCATTTTCACCTGTGCGGAACAGCGTCACACCGGCCGTACTGCGTCCAGCAATACGAACGTCATCAACCGGTGTGCGAATAATTTTACCGCCATCGGTCACCATCATAACGTCGTGCCCATTTTCAACTGGGAACGAACCTGCGACCGCTGTGTTTTTACCCCCCAGTTTAATATTGGTAAATCCATTACCGCCACGGTGTGTTGTGCGATATTCATATGCACTGGTGCGTTTACCAAATCCATTTTCAGATATGGTCAATATAAACTGTTCATCGGCCGCCATACGCGCCATTTGTTCATCAGTCAGCGTCAGTGTTGTTGTTTCTTCGTCATCAGACGCTTCTTCGTCAACGCCAGTTGCCGCACGACGCAATGCACGCGACTGTTTAATATACGCCGCACGCACCGTCGCATCAGATTCGCCATGCGTCAACATTGCCATACCGATGATTTTATCATCTGCACCCAGATTCATACCACGAACCCCGGTTGAATTGCGGCCTGCAAAGACGCGAATTTCGTTGACTGGGAAACGTATACAACGACCGCGATATGTTGCCAAGAACACATCTTGGTCTTCGTTGCACGGCAGAACAGAAATCAAACTGTCCCCGTCGTCCAATTTCATTGCAATTTTACCGTTTGCGCGGATTGAATCAAAATCAGACATACGATTGCGACGCACCGTGCCGGACGCAGTTGCAAACATCAGGAAATGTTCCTGGCCAGATGCGCGAACGCGCGCGACTTCTTCTTCGGGCACCGGCAATATTGCGGTAATCGTTTCGCCATTTTCCAACGGCAACAGATTGACCAATGGCCGTCCCTTGGCGGCGGCGGCTGCTTCGGGCAATTTGTAGGTTTTTAGTTTATAGCACAATCCCTTGGAACTGAAGAACAACAACGGCGTATGCGTGTTTGCAACAAACACCTGGACCACATAGTCGTCGTCTTTGGTGGTCATTGCATTACGACCCTTGCCACCACGTTTTTGCGCACGATATGTATCCAGTGATACGCGCTTGATATAACCGGTATTAGACACCGTGATAACCATATCTTCGCGTGCAATCAAATCTTCTATATCAATATCTATTTCTGCATCAGATATTTCTGTGCGACGTGGCGATGCCCAGTTATCACGAACTGCCGTAGTTTCATCACGAATAATTTGAATAATACGTTCGTGACTGCCCAGAATATCCAACAGGTCTTTTATCAACGCGCCCAACGTTGTTAAATCATCGTGAATCTTGTCGCGTTCCAACCCCGTCAGACGATGCAATTGCAATTCCAGAATTGCACGTGCCTGATCTTCGGACATATAGAACATACCGTCTTTGTATTCTGTATTCGGGTCATCAATCAGTTGAATATATGATTCAATGTCCGACGCACGCCAACCGCGTGAAATCAATGCATCGCGCGCGGCGTCCGGGTTCGGACTGGATTTAATCAGTTCAATAACTTCGTCCAGATTTCCAACCGCCACCGACAGGCCCAACAATGTGTGCGCACGCGCACGCGCCTTGTTCAAATCGAAAATCGTGCGACGACGTATAACCTCGCACCGGAAATCAATGAACGCGTCCAGCACGCCACGAATATTGAACAACATTGGGCGACCACGATTTAACGCCATCATATTGACCGGGAAATTCGTCTGCATTTCCGTATATTGGAACAGGTGATTTAACACCACATCAGAAATCGCGTCGCGCTTTAATTCAATAACGATACGCAGACCTTCTTTGGACGATTCATCGCGAATTTCAGAAATACCTTCTATGCGTTTATCTTTTATCAATTCGGCGATTTTGATAATCATCTGGGCCTTGTTGACCTGGTAAGGGATTTCATCAACAACGATTGCATCATGGTCGTGAAATTTTTCCATGTGTGTTTTTGCACGAACGATAATAGACCCGCGCCCGGTCGTATGCGCCTTGTATGCGCCGGCACGTCCCATTATTATCGCCCCTGTTGGGAAATCAGGCCCAGGGATAATGCCGAACAATTCATCATCTGACAAATCCTTGTTGTCCAAGATTGCCAAAATACCATTACAAATTTCACCCAGGTTATATGTCGGAACATTTGTCGCCATACCAACCGCAATACCCGAACCACCATTTACCAAGAAATTTGGAAACTTGGTTGGCAAGACAACCGGCTCTTGCAATGTGCCGTCAAAGTTCGGCTGCCAATCAACGGTATCTTTGTCCATATCGTCCATCAGGGACGCGCCCAGTTTGGACAGGCGTGCCTCGGTATAACGCATAGCCGCAGGTTTATCCCCGTCGCGCGACCCAAAGTTACCTTGGCCCTGAACCAATGTTTCGCCCATAGAAAAATCCTGGGCCATACGGGCCATCGCGTCATAAATAGAACTGTCGCCATGGGGGTGATATTTACCCATAACCTCGCCCACGATACGCGCAGATTTAACCGTTGGCTTTGTTGCCGGCGCAACATCGTTCATAACGTATAAAATACGACGATGCACAGGCTTGCACCCATCACGAACATCAGGCAACGCACGGTCAACGATAACAGACATTGCGTAATCCAAGAAACTGGTCCGCATTTCGTGTTCAATCGACGACTGTGGAATTTTTACCGCCATATCATCGGCATTATTAGCAATTTCAGACATACTTCATTTTCCCCTATATTTAATACTGCAACAATAGCAAATTTTTAGGCAAACGGTCAAGACATAACGACTAAAAAACATATTGACAAAAGACTTTTTCGTAATAACATAAATAGCACTATGACAGAACTAGAAAAAGTGCTTCACGCAGCACAAGACGAAGCGGCCAGAATGTTGGATGCATATGGAACTGATGATCGTATTATCCGCATGCAGTTGCGTGGGATTTGCACCAATATAAAATTCGCATTAAGCGTAATTCATGCCGCTGACCGTGCACGCAAGCGGTTATGCCAGGTGCGCCAACAATTCTGTGACAGATTTCAAAAAACAAAATAATCAACCTAACCAACGGACAAGACAATGTTTTTACCATTTTGGCGTTTATTTACCCTGCTGTTCAGTTACTATTTAATCCTAGAGGGGTTAAAAAAGCTGGGTTTAGTAAAATCTAAATAAAAAGGTTGCGTTTTATAAAAACCTGTGGTTAAATAGACGCGCAAAAGGATTTAGTTATGGCAACAAAAAGAACTTATCAACCGTCAAAAACACGTCGCGTGCGCACGCACGGCTTTCGTGAAAGAATGGCAACCAAGGGCGGTCGCGATGTATTGAATCGTCGTCGCGCGGCGGGGCGCAAACGCTTGGCCGTGACTGCCGCTAATTAAAAAATCCGCCGTTTGGCGGTTTTTTTATACCAGCAATCGACCCACATAGGGTATTTTTTTTTTGCAGTGTGTGCGGTTTTGTGATAAAATTACCGCAACAGAGAGAATATGAAATCTATATCAAAATTTTTAGTTTCGGCATTGGCGCTAGTGTCTGTGACACCAGCGATGGCCGCTGTTGCAACCACTGCGGGCAGCAATTTAACAGCATATAACGGTGCGGCGGGCGCAATTAATAACAACACATGGAACACAATGATGAATCCGCGCGGCCAGAATGTTGCGAATGCCCCGCGTGCAGATTTTGGTAATTGTAACGCGCTGATATTGCGCTGTGCCCAGCCAAAGTGCGCATCGGGCGGTTGCACCACAATGGAAATTGCCACGCCGATTGTATCGGGTTGCGTGCAATCAAACGCCACGTGCAAGCAATATGGTAACGAACTGGTTGAATATATTTCGGCGCAACTGGTTGCAACGTCAACCGCGCGCGCCAATGCCCAGGCTGCGGCCGCACAAACCGCCGCCGCACAGGCCGCCGCACAGCAGAGTAGCGAGCAATTACAGGCCATGCAGGCCCAGATGCAGGAATTACAGCAACAAAATGCCGAAACCGCCAGTGCGCTGCGCGATGCCCTGACCCAACAGCAAGAGGCCACCGCCGCCGCAATCGCGTCTGCTGTTGCGTCAGCAAATCCGACACCCGCGAACAGCGCGACGACCAGTATCACACAGTCGGACAATTCTACAATAACATCAGATAATAATTTGACAGTGGCACAAACGACAGCGGCAGAATCAGGCGTATCGGCCGATATATTGGCACGCGAACAAATCGCGGGACAAATTATGTCAAAAATTGAAAATGCCCAAAACAAATTAAAAACATTAAAATCTGCAATGGAACGCACGTTTGAATATGCCGGGTGCGACACATCGGGCAACAATTGTGCCGGCCCAAAACGGGTCAAGACATTTAAACAACGTGCAATGGAATTTTTTGACCCATATAACGCCGTGCTGGACGAATTATATGATGCATTGATAATGGCGCAATCGGTCGGCGTTGACATCACCGATATTTATATGATGTTGAATGGAACATGTAACGCATGGGCAAAATATCTGTGCGCCGACGGTCAGGTTATGCATTATACCAGCAAAAATTGCGTAAATGGCATTTCAATATCCGAAAACGGGGATAAAGCGACTGTTCTGGGCGGCGCAAAATGCAAGGTTGGCCAGGTTGTGCCCACATCCGACGGCGGCTGTCAATTGATTCAAATGCTGACCAGCAATGACGAAGTCCAGTATAATTGGTTATATCCAGACGAAGGTTTTGAAAATGCCCAGGTTCGCGTCGGCTGTGCGTCCGAGGCACTGGACACATCCGCCCTGTTCCGCAACCGCAAAAAACAGGCATCAATTGATATTGACACACTGCAACGCATTATTGAACAGGACGCCCCATCTGTGTATGGTTCAAGTAAACTGCGTGGCAACATGCAACCTAATCCAGACGGTGTAAAATATTGTGCAGTGAACGAAACGACATTGAGTGATTTACAAAAATATGCCAGTTTGAAAAAATTACCTTCGAAAATATGCACAACTGACACAGATTTGTTGACCAAATGGAAAAACAAAGGTGGCATCTCTGCCCAAGGCGTGGGGCGTATTGACGCAACTAGCCTGTATGACTTTTCGACACAAAACATGCAAATAATGTTTAATTGTGCCGGTAATGAAACATGCGCTCTGTGTAAAAGAACCGGCGGAACGTGGCTCTCTGCGGGTATTATGTCACAATGCAACTGCCGTTATTTGACATTTGACCCTAAAAAAGGGTGCACTTGGAGTTTATCAGATGCAAACAAAACAAACTAGTTTTGACAGGATAAAAAATTTTCTATGCGTGACAACCGTTATCGCCGCTTTTGTGGTGCCGGCGTTTGCTGCATCTGATGGTTGCGACGACGAAAAAAACGATCGCATTGTCGCGGAACTGGCATTGTGCAGCACGCACGTCTATAACATTGGCGACGTATCAAACCCAACAAATGAATCTGACAAACAGTTAATGCGCGATGTTGTCGCATTAAAAACGACGGTCATGACGCAACAGATGAAAAAACAGTATGACTATCTGGACGCAACACTTCGCCGTTTTAAAACCCAACTGGAAAAGGCCGTTTTGACCACAAAACTCCAAGCAGCAGGTGCCGATTCGTCCAATAGTGGCACATCATCTAGCGTGCGCGGCATGGGGAATATCAGTGGCGATAAAAACAATTACCTGGCAGGAACCCAAAATTGCAACAATATGAGCACCACATCCGAAGTATTTACATGCCTGCGCAGTAATTATAATCTGATTTACAACATGTCAAATGGTGGCACGAATATTTCGGCCGAATTACGCAAACAATTGGCAAACGATGTCCAGGTCGTGGTTGATAATGCAGCTGGGGCAACAATAAACAAAGGCGATTTGCAACAGGTCAAAATTGATGGCAAAACAGTTGACTGCACCCAAGTCAAGCAAATCAACAATCGCACGATATTTCAGCAATGCTTGAATAAATTGAACATATCAATACGAAACGCGACCAGTAATCTGACATCAAAACAGCAACAACCCCAAAAACAACAATAAAACCACCCCAACGGGGTGGTTTTTAGTGATGAAGTGATACAGTGATATAGTGATTTAGTGATTTAGTTTTAGAATAAAAAATTTATCACTCTGTCACTTTGTCACTCTCTCACTTTGTCACTCTCTCACTCTGTCACTTTCTCACTCTGTCACTTTCTCACTTTGTCACTAAAAAAACCGCCCGGTGGGGCGGTTTTTTATTCTGACCAGGTGCATATGACCGATGCATGTTCTGTGTCACCTGTGCGAATACGATGACGCGAAACATCGCCGTCAATCGCAACGTCAATTTCAACCTGGGGCGTGTCAGGATTAATTTCTTTTTTAAAGCTCAACTCAATGCAACGTAATTTGTGCGCATTGCGAAATACATATCCAACACTTTCTGTTGCCCATACGGCATAGACCGCATTATTTATATGCTGGTTCACATCAATATCGTCAAACCGGCATTTGAATACGTGCGTTTTCTCTGCCACAAAATCCGGGAACTTACAAAATATTCTGTCCCAGGCACGTGCGCCACTTTGCACCAACGCTGGCACCGCGGCATCTAATCGCACCGGGCGACGCGTTGCCATATCAATCAAGACCCACTGGGACGTTGCACGCACCATCAGACGACCGTCTGCGCCACGAATTTCAAAATCACGCGTGGCACGCAATAATTCTTTCATCGAGGGCCATGTTGAAAATGTTAATTCTTCGCCTTCGCGTGGCAATTCCAGGATATCAACCAGGTAATGCGTCACCACCCACGCCATATTCTGTTCGGTCAAGAACGTGCGACCACAGCCCAACATTTCGGCATGCGTGTCGGCGCACCCCTGTAATTCGTTCATCAGAATCAACGGGCGCACGTAACCATATCGGTCACATTGGTATGCCTGTAAAACACGTTTCACAACCAGTTTATCAGACATCACAATTACCCTTGGATATTCTGGGCAACGACAAAATCAACGTTATCGCCCAACACGATTTGATTTGCACGTGCAGCAGACTTTATAACCCCATGTAACGCCACAGGCGTCGTCGCCGGAATCGTCAGTGTTTCCAGTTTTGCACCATTGCCAACCTTGCGCTCTGTGCGCAGACCACGAACCGTCCGCAATATATCCAGCGCAATTTGCATGTCACGAACATCGGTATCGTGCGCATCGTCCACTGCTGGATATGCCGTCAGGTGCAGGGTTTCGCCCCCTTCGGAATCCTGATAAATTTTCTGCCACAATTCTTCGGTCAGGAACGGGATAAACGGCGCATACAATCCGATAATCGCACGCAAGACCTGGAACAATGTCCACTGGGCCGACAATTTAGAATTCGCGTCGTATTTTTCCGGCGACCAAAAACGATCCTTGATGAATTCCAAATACTGGTCACAGAACACATCGTAAAAGAACGTGTCAATCGCCGCACGGGAATTATAATTATCGTATTTATCCAAATTGCGACGAACATCTGCGATTGTTTTGTTCAATTCCGCCATGACCCAGCGGTCTTCTATATAACGGTCTTTGACCGCCACCGGCGTCGCCGTTTTCGGGTCAAAATCTGTCAGATTCATCAATGTGTATTTTGACGCGTTCCACAACTTGGTCAGTAATTTAGAACCACGTTTAACCTCGTCATCGCTGTATCTGATGTCTGTTCCAATAGGTGCCGTTGCAACCCAATAGCGTAGCGCATCAACACCAAACTTTTCAACCACCGCCAATGGGTCTGTGCCGTTGCCCTTGGTCTTGGACATTTTCTGTCCCTTGGCATCGCGAACCAGGCCGTGGAAATTCACCGTGTGGAACGGAACGTCGCCCATCACGTATATACCCATCATCAGCATACGCGCAACCCAAAAGAATATAATATCTGCGGCCGTGTATAACAAATCTGTTGGATAATATTTTTTCAGTTCTGGTGTCTGTTCTGGCCACCCCAGCGTAGAAAACGGCCACAACCCAGACGAGAACCACGTATCCAAACACGATGTGTCACGCGTCAATTCACGTCCACCTGATTGCGCGATGGCGTCTGCCTCGGTTTCGGCGACATAGATATTACCGTCTGCGTCATACCAGGCCGGAATCTGGTGTCCCCACCACAGTTGACGCGAAATAGACCACTCGTGAATATCGCGCATCCATGCCATAAACAGGTTATAACGATGTTCAGGCATGAATTTAACCTTGCCCTCTTCTACGGCGCGAATTGCCGGCGCGGCCAATTTCTTGGCATCAACAAACCACTCGTCACGAACCATGTATTCAATAACAACATTGCCACGTTCAGAATACGGCGTCGGAATAACCTTGTCGTCAATTTTTATCATCAATCCGGCGGCATCTAAATCTTTGATTATTTCGGCACGTGCGGCAAAGCGGTCCATACCACGATATTTTTCTGGCACGACATCAATGTCTGCCATTTTGGCGTCATTGGTCAAAACACATACAACCGGCAAATTATGACGCATACCAACCGCCCAGTCATCTTTGTCGTGCGCAGGTGTGATTTTCACCGCACCGGTTCCCTTGTCTGGGTCGGCGTGCACATCGGCAATAACCGGGATTTCGATATTCGTCAGCGGAATAATTGCCGTTTTGCCAATCAAGTGTTTTAATTTTTCATTATCTGGGTGAATCGCAATCGCCTGGTCGCCGAACAGTGTTTCGGGACGCGTTGTCGCAATTTCAATAAAACCACCATCGCGCAACGGATATTTGAAATAATAGAATTTACCGTGTTCTTCGCGAACTTCTACCTCTAAATCAGAAATAGACGTCTGTTGCTTTGGACACCAGTTGACCAACCGACGCGCACGATAAATCAGCCCCTGGTTATACATTTGAACAAATAATTTATTCACCGCCGCAGACAGCCCAGCGTCCATTGTAAAGCGTTCACGTGCCCATACCGGCGTCACGCCCAATATGTGCAACTGGTTCATAATCTGACCGCCTTTGTCCGCCTTCCACGCCCAAGCAATATCCAGCAATTCTTGCTTGGTTTTTGTGCGTGGATTGATTCCGCGCTTGGACAAATCACGTTCCACCAGTAACTGGGTCGCGATTGACGCGTGATCGGTTCCCGGTTGCCATAAAACATCATAACCGCACATACGTTTATAACGACAAACAATATCAGTCAAAACGTTATCCAGCGCATGCCCCATATGCAAGCTGCCTGTCACGTTTGGCGGTGGCATCATAATGCAAAATGCCGGCTTGTCCGATTTTACATCATTGTTCCAAAACTGATTTTTATCCCAAAATTCCTGGATTTTTGTTTCAATTTCACGTGCGTTTATATTTTTGCCCAATTCTATGTTCATTTTATGTGCTTCTTGGTTGTTTTTAAACTATCTTGCAAATCGTATCAGAATAATTTGAAAATTCAAGCACGCATATCAAACACCAACGTAAAAACACTTGACAAATTTATTTTACGTATTATACACTAGATGCGAAATAAAAAAGGATATGGCATGAACAAAATTCTGGAAAAAGAAATTATTAACACAATCAAATCTAACCGTGTTGTGCGCCGCGCAAATTGGGGGATTGACATCTATAGTGTATTGAACAATGCTGGCAAAGAAATCATTTCTGTGTCAGACGGCTGGGATTACGGTATGTATGATGTCAGTGTGAACGGTCAAAGTATCGCCAAAATTGAATGGTATGTAAATCCATTGGCCAAAAAGACCGATGAGCAGGAGTCTGTATTCAATATCATTGACGCATGCGCGAACAAAATGCGTGACCAAGAAAAAGAAAAACAGATTCAAGAAAACGCCGCGCTGATGAATGAAAAAGATAAAGCAGCATTGATGTTCTTGAAGTCATTGCAAAACGTAAAATAAGTAACCCCGCCGTTGGCGGGATTTTTTTATACAACTTTAATGCGCACGAACAACGCGACAAAACGTCACGCCATATACTGCAACCGCACCCGCCCGCACCAGGACACGTCGCAATTCTGAAAAAGTTGCACCAGATGTCATAACATCATCGACCAACAATATTCGCCGTCCACGAATTTTATCAGGACGGACAACGTGGAATGCACCGCGGATATTTTCAGCACGCTGGCGTGCATTTTTATGTCCCATATCTGGACGATACGCACGACGCACACTAGCCACGTCCAGATACGCATTGTATGCACGCGCAATCGGGCGTGCCAACAATGTTGCCTGGTTATACGTGCGATGAACCAACCGTCGATACGCCAGTGGCACCGGCATTACAATATCTGGGGCAATATCAGTATCACGTAACGCCCAAATACACGCGTGCGACATAAAACGCGCATATTTCGTGCGCCCACAATGCTTGAACGGCAACATAGCTGCACGCGACGCCTCGTCATAAACACAGGCACTGCGTATCGAATCCAATTCACACGCACCAGACGCACATACTGGACACAACGCCCCGTCCGGCAAATCAAGATGCATCGGGAACGGATATCCACACTGGGCACAACGCAGGCCGTCAATCCAATTAAATGCCGTCCAACAATCTGCACACAGCTGCCCATGATTAGACACCGCCGCCGAACATAACGGGCACGACGGCGGGAACAAAAAATCAATAAAACCTGAAAAATATTTTTTAATAATTCCAGAGATACGCATTTTATATTTGTTGGATTACCAACTCATACTTTTGTATGTTTTTTTACTGACCGTGTCACCAAAGATATCACGACGCTTCTGGGTCAGCGTTTCATACTGGTCATTTGAAATCATACGCAAAACAAAACCTTCGTCATTACGCTGGGACAGGACAGGCATAATACGCTGTTCAGACACACCACTGTCGCGCAAGACCTGTTCCACAATGGCCAAGCGACGCGCCGCCAATTTACGCGCATCTGCATTGTTTGCGACGTTTTGCGGAATACCAACCTGGACCGCACGCGTAGGGTTTGCCAAAACAATCCCTGCGTATTCAGACAACAGGTTATAATTATCACGTGACAAGGCCGAATCTTCGTCCCGGAACTTTATTTTAATTTCCAATGGGCGGATACCGCCAACCTCGGACAAATCACGACGTGCGGTGAACCCCTCGCTACTGGCTGTCATATCACTGGCCACATCAAATCTGTCATCAATTTGGTATGTTGATAAATGTTTATTTTCGGATAAAAATGTTTTACGAAACGCGCGACGCAATTCGGTCGGCGACATTTTTGTCATATCATCGCGCACCGCGATAATGCGTGGAGATTCAGATTTTTCAACCGCACGAACGACAACGTCATCTGCCATAGGCACAACCATACGCGATAATTTCACGGGTGCTGGCACGGTTACCGCCGCCGCATCGACGACAGGACGCATACTGTGCACCGTGATGTCAGCTGGCTTTGTGGCAGCAAAATCGCGTGAATTTACGCTGTTGTCAGCACGTTTTTGCAACTCGTTCAAACGTGCAATCTGGGCATCAAATTCGGACAATGGCATAACATCTGATTGCGTACTGGCGTTGGCGACAACATTTCCGCGTGGCGATGCGTCCAGACTTTCTTCGGGCAACGCGCTGTCATTGCGAAAAACCGCGAATTCAGACGCATCTGGCATACGCAGGGGCACATCTGTTGCACGTGCCCACAGATCACCACTGGGGCGACGTGGGGATAAAACATCAACGTTTTTTGCAATCTGGGCCCCAGCGGTAATATCCGCAGTAGCGCGTGGCGTAGCATTTTTTTTCGACGATGCGCGGGCGATAACCTTTTTCTCTATCGAGGGCGTGGCGACGGCAGGAACCGGCGCAGCAGGCGTCACGTTCGTTATCGTGTCACCAAATGCACTACGCGCGGAAACACCACCCGCAGCAATATTGACCACCGGCAGACGCGCACTGGCCCACGCGGGCAAAACAACAAATATCGTAAATACAGAAACGGCGATTTGACGCATTTTCCTTTCCTTCCTGATTCAATCATAGAACAAATGACGAATCAGGCGCAAGCGGAAAATACATCTGATATCATTTTGTTACTGTGTCGGCAATCATTTTGACCGCATTATTTGGAACACAGGACTTTTTTGCCATTTTCGCCAGACGTGACGGGTTATCAAACAGTTCTGACAATGTTGCCGCCAACCATCGTGGTGTGAATTTTGATTGTTCTATGGCAAAACCACCACCCAAACGCGCAAAGTTTTCCGCATTGGCGGCCTGGTCTGGGTTGATATTCAGTGGCACCAATATTGCCGCACGTCCGATTGTTTCCAATTCTATGACGGTGCTGGCCCCACTGCGTCCGATAATCAAATCAGCATCAACAATCTGGGCCGCCATATCGTGAATAAATGATAACACGTTTGCGCGGATTTTATTATCGGCATAAAACTTTTGCAAGTGCGCAACATTTTCCGGGCGCGTTTGATGTGTGACGAAAATCTTTTTATTTTTCATCGCCGCAATCGCTGCGGGGACAACTTCGTCCAGAATCTGGGCCCCCAACGAACCACCCGTCACCAATAGTTTTGATTTACCAGTAATTGGTGCGCCGGCATGCGCCAAGAAATCCTTGCGCACAGGCAGGCCGGTATAAACAACATTTGTTGCCGTGCCAGATGGAATTCCGGACACATTTGGGAAACTGGTCATCAGTGTTTTGACCCAGCGCATTGCAAATTTATTCGCGCGACCAATTGCACCATTTTGTTCGTGCAAAAATGTTGGCACGTGCCAAATGTGCGCTGCAAAAACCGCCGGCACCGATGCATATCCACCAAATGCCACAACGCGGTCGGGGCGTGCAACCATAAAACGCAATATCAATGCGCACGCCGACACACCAATTTTAAACAGTGCAATCATCTGGTGCAGTCTACTTTTCGCGCCAACACCCGACGCCCAGATATGCGATATACGCGCGCCGCGCGGGGCACCGTCACGCACCATTTTGCGAACGCGACCATCACATGAAATCGTAATGCGATGACCACGTGCGACCAATTCTTCGGCAACACTCAACGCCGGGAAAACATGTCCACCCGTGCCACCTGTTGCAATCCAAATTTTCATATTTATTTCCCCCTTGATTTATTTCCATTTATCTTCGCGCACCAACGCCAACACCATACCGAACAACAAACAGAACGCAACAAACGAACTGCCTCCGTATGAAATAAATGGCAACGTCATACCCTTGGGTGGCATCAGATGCAATGTCGACGCCAGGTTTATGCAAACCTGGATTCCAAACAATGCCACCGCGCCACCTGCTGCATAGAATACAAACGGACTGCGTGCACCAATCGCATCAGTCGTTAAACGCTTTAATACATATAGCAACAGGCACAATAACAAGCATGCCATAATTGCGCCCAAATCTTCGGCAACGGCGGCAAATATAAAATCAGTATGCGCGTCTGGCAACGATTGCTTTACAAACGCGTCATCGCCACTGCCCAACAGACCACCATGCTGAATTGACTGAACAGACTGGCGCACCTGGTATGTATTACCAGTCCCCGTCACGAACGAAATGACGCGTCCGTGCACGTGCGACATTGTCAAAAACGCCGTGATAAACCCCAGCGCACCAACACCAATAAATCCGCCAACCAAAATACCAGGCAACCCCGCCATAAACATCATCATGGCCAGCACCCCACAATACAACGCCGATGTTCCAACGTCAGGGTGTCTGAATATAATAAACAACGCCGGCAAAAATACCGCCAGATATGTCCACCAACTAAGTTTTTTAAACTGCCACGCTGCCTTGTTGAAAAATATATCTGCGCCGTATTCAGATTTCATACGTGACAAAAACCACGCAGTCATTATGATAAATCCAGGTTTCATAATATCAGACGGCATAATGTTAAACGGGCCAATTGAAACGAATCGGGCCGACCCTTTTATCACGTGTGGCATTGCAAACGTTACCAACAGCAACAGCAAACCAACTGCCACATTAAACGCTGATATTCCCATAATCCACTTTCTATTCAGCATACTGACCCCAACCAGGGTTGTAATGCCAATAAAATAAAACGGCACCGCCTTTTTGAAAAAGAAATACCACGGTTGCCCAATGCGTTCAGCCGCCACACTGCCTGCGGAAATAACATACATAACGCCAATCGCAATCAGCAACAAAACCGCCGCCAGCAAACGCCGATCAATTTCAAAATGCCAATTAGTGAATTTACTATCTTCTGTTCTTGCAACCATGGTTTCATTATACCACGATTTTTATGAAAATATACTGATTAAAAAAATCCCCCGTCTTTGGGGAATTTTTAATCTATGCAAATTTCAACAGCACCAATGCCAGCCCAGAAAATAGCACTGATATTATAAAGAAGCGGTCAACGATTTTTGTTTCTGCCCAACCACGTTCTTCAAAATGATGATGCAACGGCGCACGCAAGAATATACGACGACCCGTGCCGGTAATTCGACGCGTGATTTTAAAGCACATTGTTTGGGCAAATGACGACAACAATATGATAACCATCATACCCGCTGCAATGCCCATAATGATTTCTGATTTCAACAGCATCGCAACTGCGCCCATAAATCCGCCCAACGCCAGTGACCCAACGTCACCCATAAATATCGCCGCAGGTTTTGCATTATACCACAAGAATCCCAGCACTGCACCAAACGCCGCACCCAATGGCGCATACAACCCAGATGCCCCCGGCAGGAACATGACCGTATCCATAAAACCAATACGTGTAGCCCCATACAATGCCACGACCAGAACAACTAACACCGGCAGATATAATTTAGCGAGCATACCGTCCAGACCATCTGTGATATTTGTGGCATTCGCCGAACCACAAATCACAAAGTATGCGAACACATAATACAACAACCCCAACGGTAATATTATTCCCGCGCCCAGTGCCAGCGAATATTCTGGGATATATGGTGGCATTGTTTTGTTTATCAAATACGCCAACACGATAACACAAATTCCTTCGACAATCAGGCGTGTTTTCGGCGACAGACCATTTGATGCCTTTTTAGATTGCGATGTAACCTTTTTATAATCGTCAACAAATCCAATCAAACCAAACATAACCAACGACATCAGCGCAATCCACGCAGGTGCACTGTCACTGGGCATAAACAGCACCGACGGAATCAATATCGCCAAAACCAGTAACATTCCGCCCATTGTTGGTGTGCCCGCTTTTTGGCGGTGGGATTCTGGAACATTTTCACTGATTGGTTGCCCTTTTTTCTGCCACGCATGCATGGCGGCAATAAACGAACGCCCAAACACCAACATTATAAAAAAAGCGACACCAAACGCCATTGCGAATTGGGTCCAACCACTGGCAAAAAATGAATAACCACGCGCCAGAAAAAAATTAGTCAGCATAAAAAACTCCTTCTTATGCTGACCATTTTATCACAAAGATACGGTAAAATAAATCTTATTTCGCCACACATTCAATTGCAACGGCGTTATCATCGTCACCCAAGAACATGGTCCATGCCTCGCCCTTGTTCCACAATGTAACCATTGTATCGTTCAATGTCCCAACGAATCGCGCACCAGATGCCGACACCGCATGTGTCAGTATTGTTTCGTCCCCGTTGATTACCGCTGTCAATGTATCTGCATTTTCAGACAGTTTGATTTCCACAGCATAATCACCACATGTTTGTGCGATAACATTTTCGTCTGTTTTTTTATCACATGCCGCTAATGCTAATGCCGCAACACCATAAAACATGATTTTTTTCATATCATTGCCCCTTTGTTGGTTTACACACGAGATTATACCATAACGTGCCAAATTGTAAAATTAAAAAACACCCCCAACAACCGCATTATTATCATTTTGTGCTGTCGTCTTGGGAACATTCGGTTTTTGTCCCGGCTTAAACGCCTCGGTAATAATGACCCCATCGGAATCAGCGGCGGCGGATACGCCATTGCGGCGGTTCACACGCATAAAAGTCAAACCATCTGGCACGGCAAATGGCTGGTTCTTTTGACCAGCTAATGCCGCTGTCATAAATTCAGAAAACACACGCGCAGCCATGTGACTGCCACTGCCCCGCCCCAAGGCACGTGGTGTATCATACCCTAAATAAACGCCTGCAATCAAATTCTTGGAAAACCCGACAAACCACACATCCTTGACATCATTAGTTGTGCCGGTTTTACCCGCAATTGTATGACCGGCAACGCGTGCCTGTTTTCCTGTCCCGCGTTCAACCGCGCCCTGTAATATGGATACTAACTGATACAAACTCTGGGGGTCTGACAAGGGCTCTGCGACGTCCACGCGTTCAGGTGGCAACATGTCATCGTCCCATTTAACAATCTGTATGGCGTTGCCATCAAGAACACGACCATATCTGTCTTCAATATAATCAACCAATTTCGGTTGAATCTTGCGTCCACCGTTTACAAATGCCGAATATCCCAGCACCAAATTTTCCAGTGTTGTTTCACCCGAGCCCAACGCCAAGGATAAATTCACATTTCTTAGATTTTCAGGATACACACCGAAACGCTGGGCGACCTCTATGGCGGAGGTAACGCCGATTTTTTCAACCAAACGGACGGCCGGAACATTGCGCGACGTTTCCAATGCCAGACGCAACGGCACGTCGCCCAAGAATTTTTTGTCGTAATTTTCAGGTTTCCACAGCGTATTATCCTCGCGCCAACCGACGATTGGTGCGTCCAAAATCAATTCTTCGGGTGACATTCCACGTTCCAGTGCCGCCAGATATACAAATGGTTTAATCGTAGAACCAACCTGGCGCATTGCTTGGGTTGCGCGGTTAAACGAACTGTCAACAAACGAACGACCACCCGCCATCGCAACAATGCGTCCCGTATGCGGATTCATTGCAATAATCGCACCCTGTAACTTCGGTTCGTTTGCGTCACGCACAGAATTATATCTGTCCAATTCCTTGTTTAACGCTGCTGATGCCGCCTGCTGGTATTCTGGGACAATTGTTGTTTTGATATACAGACCGTCGTTATACAAACGTTCGCGCCCGATTGTGTTCAGCAATTGACGACGAACATCTTCGGCGAAATATTGAAAATCGGGTGCCATCTGTGCGGTAAACCCACTGTTGATATTTAGTGGCTCGTCTGCAGCGGCGGCCGCCTGTTCGCGCGTGATGTATTTTTCTTCGACCATACGGCGCAGAACGTAGTTACGACGTTCAACCGCGCGGTCACGATTATTTGGAGCCTTGGGCAAGGAAGCCAAAAATGCACATTCTGACAACGTTAATTCTGACACAGGTTTGTTGAAATACATTAATGCTGCCGACCCAACGCCATATGCGCGCGCACCCAAAAATATCTGGTTCAAATACAAGGTCATGATATGTTGTTTGGAAAACGTACGTTCCAGTCGCAGGGCTAATATCGCTTCTTTAATCTTGCGCGAAATTGTGCGTTCAGATGTCAAAAAGAAATTCTTGGCAACCTGTTGCGTGATGGTTGATGCGCCGGAAAAATTGGTATGGAACCCCAATGCCCCCAGCGTATTGTTTGCCGTGGCGCGGATTATACCCTGGACATCAATACCAGGATGCGTCCAGAAATTCTGGTCTTCGGCGGCGACAAACGCATTTACCAACATTGGTGGCATATCGGCAAAATCAATAAAGACACGGCGTTCTTCGGCATACTCAATTAACAACGACCCGTCCGACGCATACAGTCGTGTCGCAACCGGTGGCGCATATGTCGCTAATTTTTTATAGTCTGGCAAATCGTTACCATAAATCAAAACCAATGCCGCCAACGCCGCAATTGCCGCTGTAAAGCACCAGAACACAACATTTAACAAAATACGTAAGATTTTTTTGAATTTCATAGCACAAAGTTTAAGATATTTATTCAAACTTTGCAAGTGTCCATAATTCATAAAATTCGTATAAAAAACGCGCCAGTGGCGCGTGATTTTATAATTCAATCTTGCCGTTGGTGGCGATTAAATCTGCCCCCATGGATATTTGTCCGCCGGCCTCGCGCACTAACAGGTCGCCGGCCGCAATTTCTGCAAAATCCAATGGTTCGGATACAAAACCGTCAAATTTACCCGACGCAACCCACGCCAAATCCAATGCCGGGCACCCTGTGCGACGAATATCCGCCGATACCGTGCGTGCGTCGTTTGTATTAAATGCGATTGTCGCCTGGGGCAAATCGGTAATATTAGAAACCCGAACGCGGGCAGAATGAAATGCCGAAAACGCATACGCGCCACGACCAGATTCTGCATAATACAGACGTTCATCAATTGGCGAATACACCAACGCGATTTTTGTTTCGTCATTTGTCCGCAATGCCAGTGAAATAGCAAAATACGGATTCGCACGGACAAAATTTGCTGCGCCCGACAGTGACAAAACAAATTCATCACGACCGTCGCCATCACGTGATACGTTTGGCGTCAGTAATCCCGCCGATGGGCGCACCAACAGCAAATCGGACAAAATGCTTTCTTCGATGCGGGCAGATGCCTTTTGCACAAAATCGTGCGCACCGTGCAACGACTGTTGCAGGTTTTCAACCTCTCCAAAGTCACGACGCAGACCGGACGCCGTCCGTTGCAACGCCATGAACATTTTGTTTAATTCGGTTGAACCCTTTATCAACAGTTCCATTGTGTCCCACCCCACAGGTTTGCGATATTTAGAATTTGAATCCAGCAAATTTGCCCTTGAATTTTTCGGCACGCTGACCCTTGTCACCGGCGTTAGAACGCTGGCCGGTCCAGGCACTGTGGTTCAAGTTATCTGTGGACAAAACCAAGTCTTTTTTAACAGAAGAATACATTTTCACCGTCTTGCCATCTGTGCGTGTGACGTTGATTTCGTGATATTCAGGATGAATTCCTTTTTTCATCTTATTACCCTTTTTATTTTAAATTTAGCGTGCAGATTATACAAGGATTTTTGCATATTGCAAGGATTATTAGTATCGACCAATGCAACCCAGATACGAATTTCCCGTCGATTCCAGGATATTTATAAACTGGGACTGATTTTTTCCAGAAAATAATGCCAATATCGTCCCCGCGTCCGTGGCCAGCATATCTGCGACTGTGGCAACGCTGGAATTCATCTTTTTAAAGAATCCGCTGGTCGGATAAATTTCTGCCGCCAGCAACTGGTTCTGACCAGTACGCCGCGGTGCAGGCGTCGAAGTAGCCGCGCGGATAACCATCAGTTGACATTCTGGGGATATAATCAGTTTGTCGGTTACAATAGCGTCCGACCCCAACAATTCGCCCCACCACCCGGTTGATTCACAGAAAACAGGATAAAACACCGTTGCATCTGGATTGTCGCGCAAAAACGCCACAACGTCAATGTCATCGGTTAAAACATCTGGCATTATGCCGACGGTTGTATTTATAACCTTGCGTGCCAGGCGGTAATCATTATCGCCGTTTGCCCGGGGTGGCCAATAAAGAATCGGAAACTGCTTCATTGCTATGAATTATATCAGATTCGGATTGCACAAAAAAGGGGGCTATGTTAAATAAAGGGCTTGATTTTTTATTTTTTTATTGCGGCATACCACTTTTTCAGGTTTCCCCACATAATATTTATGTTCTTTTTTGTTGTTTCATAGAAAGACGTAGGAATATTCACGTTTGCGAACAATGCCTTGACCAGGGCGGGAATCGACGTCATGAACATCGCGATAAAGATTCCCATCAGTATGATTGTTATCAAACTGTCGTTGCGCATCATCAATCCATCAATCAATAAAGTCGAATCGTTTTGCGCCAATGCCACAGCCAAACGTGACGCCCCTGTCCATTGGCCAAATACCGCATTTAAAAACATTATAGAAAATGTTACAAATACACCAACCATCGCGATTCCAGCGGTTGCCCGGACGACATCATCAATAATGGAACGAATGTTTCCGCCACCATTTGGGAATATTGGCCAACCCTTGAACAGCCACGCCAGCAACATCAGTGGCAACATTATCAAATCCATGGACAGTTTTATAAATACCTCTAAAAAATACATTGGCACGGGCAACAATGCACACAAGAATAAAACCAATACCAACAACCCTGCAAAGAAAATCGGGACATTTGGAAAAATTGGGATATCCCACATAATCTTGTGCATATATTTGGAATTGAACGCCATGTTCAGCATTGTCCACCCGACCGTCATTCCCAGGCCGGTCATTTGATGCACATTTGCCAATTCGCACGCCAGATTATGACGCAAACGCGGCGAATATGCCCCCGCAGACGCCGCCGCGGCATCAACCGACACAGGATCAGCCACCGCAGTGGCAACAACACATTCAGAAAAAGCATCGTTGCCCGACACCGCCCTATTCAGTGACAATCCGATGTTGAATATCGGCGTTATCGCAATTTCTGATATCATACGTGGCAGTGGCACCAACAGCAACGCACACAGCGTGACCAGCTTGACCAGGTGTGTGCCGAAATTTCCCGCGATGGCCCAGGGTTGTTCTATCTTGGCATTAAAAAATCCACCGAATAATTTCCACGCGAACCACACTGCTGACAGACCCGCCGCCACCGGAATTACAACCGTGCCAATTGCGCTGTATGCCCGCGGCAACAAATTAGACATTGCCGCCATAACATCTGAAAACATCTGGCACGACCAACACGACGAAAAGAAATTCATTGCGTCCGCCATATTGACCGGCGACGCTGTGCGAAATATTGAAAAACCGACGATTACCCCCAGACCCGCAATACCACCTATAACCAGTGGCGCAACTGCCCCTGCCGTCAATGGCAGGAACGAAACAAAAAGAATCCAAAACTTTTTTAGTCTGTTCATCGTTTAAAGTATATCACATTTTGTCCCAAATGTGATATAATTGAACAGATAAATTATAATAAAATTAGAGTAATGTATTTGTCACTGCGCCAGTTTTTGTTTCGCGCGTCGCGCGCGATATGCCCAATGTTGGTTGGGCTGGCGTTGTTTGCATTGCCATTCCCAGCGCACGCCGAATACGGAATTGTTGACGCATTGGATCTGTCGCCGATGGTGCCAATGGTGCTGGACGCGATGATGCAAATTGCAACCGGCGGATATGATTTCTTTGTCGGTAACGGGACCGGCATTATATATGTTTTGGTCTGGGGATTTTTGGCGGTATCGATTGCGCTGTATCTAATAAAATTATATTTACCAAAAGTATGGGTTTCTTTTTTCGGATTTTCTGGTGGCGGTAATATGGCGTCAGGCGTCACCGGTGAAACAATTATAAAAAATGTTATGCAACCAGGATTTCGCGCATTGATTGCCGCCGTTGTTCTGTTGCAAATCAGACCCGTGTATGTAACACAATGGTTGATAAACCCGTTCTTGCAATTTGGGTCATTATACACACACGCGATAACCGAAACGATAAATGACAACACCGGCGGTGCCACCACAGACAAGGTTGAATGTCCCGAATCGATTGTCCAGAAAGAGTGGATTAGTCGCGAATCGTGTGAATTCTTGGTTCAACCGGTTGCCGACCTGTCGCACGCAAATAATCAAATTATCAAACGCGGGTTCGATTTTATTATACAGGGCCTGCGCGGGCTGACTACACTGGTGCCCCACGGTGGCGAAGATTTTCTTAATTTGATTACAGGAATTTTATTGGTAACAACGTTTGTGTCCAGTAATATATTTATGGCACTGTTGATTATTCAGGGGATATTCAATTTCGGCATGGCGTTGATTCTGTATCCGTTCCAGGTATTGATTTGGGTCGCAAAGCCGAAAAATCCGGACAAGATATTTGACATATGGCCGGCATTTTCTGGGATAACGAAATCACTGCAACAGCTGATTATTACGATGATTGCATGTGCATTTATCCTGTGCATAAATCTGGCAATTATAAAATCTCTGTTCCAATGGTCTAGTTCTGTCTTTGTCGTTGCAGCGGGCAGCGCGACATCAACAAATATGCCTCAGATGGCACACAGTGCGATGGGATTTGGCAATCATTCTGTGCTGTGGCTGTCATCAATTCTGACGTTCTATGTAATGTTGCGCATATTTGAATTGACGCGCAAGCAACTGGATAAATACGTAGGTTCTGGTATGGATAACCTGTATAAACAGGTCAACAGTGACCGCAAAACACTGTGGAATGGAACCAAGGATTGGGGCAAAAAGATATTTAACGCAGCAGGCTGGGCTAAAAAGAAATGAACGGCTGGATGAATTCTTTGGTGGATACATCAGTCCAATGTTGGGGCTGCGCGGTATTTGACCGCCTGTTTCAAGTTGTGTCATATGCGGCAGGTGCGGTATATAAACAATTTACCATTTTTTGCGTCATATTATTTTGTGTATTCTTTGCGTTCTTTATCATCAATGCCGTGTGGCAAAATATCCGTGGCGGAATGCGCGACCCATGGTATTCAAAGTCGGTGCGCCCTGTTATTATAAATTCATTGGTGGCGTTGTCACTGTTGAGCCTGGGCGTGATGGTGCCGCGATTTATGACGCAAATCACGTTTGAACCGGCAACCGAAATCGCAATCGGATACACCCAAACAATGTTGCAGACCGACACCGAAACCGTGAACGAAAAGGTTACATACCAACCCATGAAAATGGACGACACGGGATTCTATCGTCCAGAAATGCGCGACAAAATTATATTGTTGATGAAGACAACGATTACCCAGTTCCAGACCTTTATTAAACTGGGCATTGCCGTGATGGACAGTGCGTTCACCTGGAAGGCATTACTGGGTATCGGCGCATTGATAAAGCACATTATCATATTCTTTGTGGGTCTGTATTTGGCGTATGGATTTTTCAAATTATTTTGTCGTTTCTGTTTTTACTTTGCCGACATTATTATCGCTATGACGTTTTTTGCGTTCTTTTTCCCATTGTCCCTGATGCTGGTATCGTTCAAGGGCGCGTCCGACGTTCCATCATGGATGTCTAAAATTGGATCCAGTTTGGGTGTAGGACAATTTAAAAACCTGATGAATGCAATTATCGCATTGGCGTCGGCGGTGCTGACATACACTGTTATTATGGTGTTGATTGCGACGTTTTTTGCCGCACACGGCACCACCAGCGCAGATTTAATGCAGGTAATATTATCGGGCGATGTCTTTGACGCGGATTTATCAGATGACAACCTGGCCGAATTGGGTATCGCCAGCAGTGTTGTGTTGATTTACGTTCTGAATTTTATCCAGGCACAAATACCCAAGGTTACAAGTATGGTTCTGGATACATTTGGCGTTGGCGAAGATCACAAATTGGGCGACCAATTGGCAAATGACGCCGAAACACTGACGCGGCGCGTTGTTGAAACCGCGGCCAAGACCGTAAAAACAATTGTCAAGGGTGGTGACGAAAAATGATGAAGGCAAAACTGATTTCTATCGCCATCCGTGTTGTTATGTGGGCAATTGCCCTGGGGTTGGGGATATGGTATTTGTCATCGTCAATTGGCGGGGCGGCATTGACGTATACCAGCATGGATAACTTTATGTCGGCAATCGGCGCGTCTGACGATATTGCGGCGGCAAACGGCTGCTTTATGTGTGGATACATTGCCGAATTATTTACAGTAATCAGTGACGCCGCCGAAATGTTCTGGACGGCAATGCTGGACAACATTTGGATATTGCTGGTAATTGGGTTTGGAATTTTCCTGTTTGTTTATACCGCGCAATACATTTTTGACGCGGCAAAGCAAACGACCACGCTGGACGGTGGGGACAAAAAGCTGGAATTTTCTGCCTGGTTTGACAAGGTATGGCGTCAGGGCGTGCGCGTGATGTTGGTTGGCGCGGTACTGGGTGTTTTAGGTATGGGCGGAACAACCGCACTGCGCGCGATAACAAACATAACAATTACCCCCGTGATGTATGTCGGTGCAGAATTATCAATGGCAGCGACCGGGGTGACCGACGCAACGCAATGTGGCGCAATGGACGCGGCCGCGACGGGCGATATATTAAACCCGGTATTGCAACCGTTCATGTGCGTTATGGGAAATTTAAACAGTGTTATGCTGGCCGGGGCGGCGGGCGGATTTGCAATGATGAATTACGCATGGCTGGGGATGGGCGGTGGCGCATTTACATGGGTTGCAGGATTGGCACTGGTCATAATGTTTTTGATAATCGGATTTGATTTGTTTTTCCAGGTTTTGTCGGTTGTATTTAAACTGGTATTTCTGATTATATTCTTGCCACTGTTGGTCGCGGCATACGCGTTTGATGGGACATGGAAACTGGCCAGTAACGTTGTCGGTGGTGCGATAAATATGCTGGTAAAATCGGCGGTTCGAATTGTTGCGATTTCACTGAAAGTTTTGATTATCTATGCAACGGTTTCATTTGCCGCCGATGAATTTTTCCCCGGTCCCCACGATGGATACAGCGTGATTATGCCACCATTTATGGGCCAGACCGTCCAAAACCCAGATGCGCAAACACTGTCTGTGATGAACGTGTTTTCAACCTGTGAACGGGTTGGATTGGCCGACGGCGAAATGGATGCCGACAAATTCAAAGATTGCTTTACCGCACAGCGTGCGATGGTTGAACGTCAATATCCGGGTGCGTTTGATTTTCTGGCCGATGGGTGGGATTTCTTGCTGATAATGTTCTTTATGTTCCTGTTGTATTTCTATGCGGTATCGCCACGAATTGACGCAATGCTGGGCAAGGATGGGCGCGAATTGTTCGACTTTGGCACATGGACCAAAGAGTTAGGTAAAAAAATTTGGTCTGCCCCACAACAAATTTTTGACGCAATATCAAAGGCAATGGCAAAGAAAGACTGATGAAAAAATTGATGCGATTTTTTACAAAAATCATAATGTGTGGCGCCCTGATGTTTGTCATGCCTGCATTTAGTGCAACAAATACTACAACAACTGGTGATATTGGTGATTACGGAACGTGGGCAACAGACCATAACAAAGATATACTGACAGGGCAACTGACCCGCGATTTAAACGGATTTCACAAGGTGCAATTAGTTGATAATTATGTCCCGGTTGAGGCTAAAGCCGGTCTGGCATTTATGAACGCACTGTCCATGGTGGGCGAAATACTGGATACATCACTGGTGCGTTTTATGATTATATTTATTGTTTTAGCATACATGTTCTGGATTATGTTCGAGGCATACCAGATGATGACCACCAAATCAAATGTGCGCGAATTGGCCGAAAAAATTGTCAAGAAAGGCGCACTGATTGCGATATGGATTATAGTATTGCGATTTGGCCCGGGTCAGATATTTATGTGGGTTATGGGGCCAATTGTAACCGTTGGCACGTATATGTCTGATTTGATATTAAACGCGGTGGCCGCCGCATCTGGTGCATCGCTGCCCGATACATGTGGCGCGATTCGTGAATACGCCACCGCACATACATCAGCGCGTATGACAATTGACGCAAATGCCGCAGCCGATATGCTGTGTGTGCCGACACGGTTGTCTGGATTTTTCTATACTGCGGTGGTGGCCGGTTTTAAATGGATGCTGGCCGGAATTGGACACAGTATGTTCACATTTGTCGTAGGCCTGACATTCGTTGTATTGTTTGTGTACTTGGGATTCAAGTTTGCATTTATGGCACTGGGGGTTATTGCCGATTTGTTCTTGGCTGTGTTTATGTTGCCATTTACCGCAGTTGTCGAAACAGTCGGCAAAACTTCATACAAGGGAATTGCTGGCACAATATACAATGGTTTTCTGGGACTGTTCAAAGTTGAATCATTACAATCACAGATAATGCGTTTTATAAACGCAGCAATTTACTTTGTATCGCTATCCATCGTGATTGCAGTATGTGGCGCACTGCTGGCGGGCGCTGTGGACGCAGATTTGGCAACGCATGTGCCCAGCATAAACAACAGCGATTTCTTTGTCACGCTGTTGACGGCAATGTTGGTTGCATACCTGGCCAATCGAGCCGACGAAATTGCTAAAAAAATCGGGGGCAGTATTGACGCCAGCATGGGCGACAAGATTAAACAAGATGGCAAAAAATTACTGAATAACGTGACCGATACCGCCACCAAGTGGTATAAAATTATCCGCAAAGGCGGGGACAAAAAATAACAATTAATCTACGAATTTCAAATAGCCTGACGCGACCTTTTTTATACCGGTGCGACGAAATGCAACGGTTAAAATATCACCCGCATCTTCGATAACGACGCCGCGGCCCATTTCACTGTGTTCAACCAAACGCCCAACGGCGTTTTTATTTTTAATTATCGGTGCGCGACGGGGCGCATATGTTTGCGTTGGCGCAGGCGCACTGCGCAATGTGCGCGGACCGCCACCCTGGAAATCCAAAAAGCGATTATCCATTTCGGTGATAAAACGACTGGGCGAATTATATTGACGCGTGCCAAACACCATACGCGACATTGCATTTGAAATAATTGCACGACGACGCGCGCGCGTAATTGCAACGTACGCCAGACGGCGTTCTTCTTCTAATCCGCCATCGGTTACCGACATGTCGTTCGGGAATATCCCCTCTTCCCAGGCGGGCAAAAATACAGTATTAAATTCCAATCCCTTGGCCGCGTGTATCGTCATAATTGACACCGCATTAGTAACAGTTGCATCGGCATCATTATCGTCCGCCGTCATCAGTGCCGCGTGTTCCAAAAATTCTGGCAACGTGTCATACTTTGCAATAACGTTAGTTATCAATTCGCGAATATTGTCCAGACGGTCGTTTTTATCGCTGTCCTTTGCTTCATGCCAGAATCGAATATAACCCGCATCGTTTAATAATTTCTGGGCCGCGTCCGCCGGTCGCATGGCCGCCCAATCAAAATCAAATGCAGACAAGAATTCCCCGCGCGATGCGTCCATTTTCCCAGTCAGACGCGCATTGCGCAAGCCTGCCATCAGGCTATCACCTGCGTCGCGTAATTTCTGTAATGCAGACGGCCCAAATCCACGTCGCGGCTTGCCAATTATGCGCATAAATGACATGTCATCAAATGGATAAACCAACAAACGCAAATATGCAATCGCGTCGCGGATTTCTGCACGGTCATAAAACTTGGTTGCACCAACCAATTTGTATGGAATACCGCGCGATGTAAATTCTTCTTCGAACAGACGTGACAAACTGCCTGCGCGAATCAGCACCGCAAAATCAGAATATGCGCCATCGGCACTGTTCATGATTGTGTCTGATATAATACGAACCTCGTCCCAATCAGACGGCAATGTTAAAACATAAACTGGCTCGCCCGATGTTGCGCCGGCGGCAGTTCGTAAATCCTTGCCCAGGCGACCGCGATTATGACGTATCAATGAATTTGCCGCGCCCAGAATATTCGGCGTGCTGCGATAGTTTGTTTCCAGACGGATTATTTGGGCGTTTTTAAATTTTTGTTCAAACCCCAGAATGTTTTTTATTTCTGCCCCGCGCCACGAGTATATTGATTGGTCATCATCGCCAACGCAACAGATATTCGGATTATCATTGTCGCGCGTCAGCATTTCCAGAAATTGCATTTGGGCGCGATTGGTATCCTGGAACTCGTCTACCATAATGTATTTAAATTGCCGCGCATATCGCGCCAGAATATCTGGATTTTTATCAAACAGGTGCAATACGTGTAATATTATGTCACCAAAATCAACCGCCCCCAGGCGTGATAATTCCGCATTATATGCGTCCAGTATTTTTTGTGCAACCGCACCAACAGTCATATCCCCAGGGCGAGGCAAGCCCCTGTCCTTTATTGATGATATGCGTTCAATCCAATCGGCAGGCTTGTAATCCGCCGCGTCCAGTCCAAGTGTTACCAGCGCACTTTTAATCGACGATTTCTGGTCATCTTCACCATATATTAAAAAATCACGACGCAACCCAACCATCGCCGCATTTGCACGCAATATACGCAGACAAATTGAATGAAACGTCCCGCACCACAGGTCTGACGGAATCCACGTGGTATTGTTATCTGCAAACTCGGCAATACGCGTTTTCATTTCGTTTGCCGCACGATTTGTAAATGTCAGGGCCAATACCTGCCACGGCATAGCCAGCCCCGCGTTTAAAATATACGCCACACGCGTGGTCAACACACGCGTCTTGCCCGTGCCTGCGCCCGACAGCACCAACAACGGCCCATCAGTTGTGGTGACGGCCAATTTCTGTTCAGGATTAAGATTTTCTAGATTTGAATTCACGTATTCATTATAATACACCACCGAACACATATCAAAAATATATTTTAACCATGGGACGAAAATTATGGGGCGCGTTATTTGCTTTGACATTGAAACAACAGGTTTTGAATATTTGCGTGGCGATCGCTGTATTGAAATTGGCGCAGTTGAAATGATTGATGGGCAAATTACCGATAATACTTTCCACGAATATATAAATCCAGAAGGTAAGATTATTCCCCCAGAAACATATATGGTTCACAAAATTTCTAATGCGTTTTTGGAAGATAAACCGAAAATGTCCGTCGTTGCGCCAAAATTTTTGGAATTCATTGGCGATGCACCACTGGTCGCACATAATGGAATTGACTTTGACTTTCCATTTATAAATCATGAATTGGAAATGTTAAACCTGCCCCAGATTCCGCGCAGCCGACAACTGGACTCTATTGTCATCGCACGCAACCGCGTATTTGGCCCCAAAAGTTATTCACTGGACGCGTTGGCAAAATGGTATGGCATATCACTGACTGCACGTGCCGACGCACATGGTGCACTGATTGACGCTGAAATTTTGGCCAAGGTCTACAAGGAATTGGAAAACACCGCACCTGCACCCGATATAAATGACGTCATCGCAGAACAACACAACGCGTTTTTAAAGCACCCGAAAATCGGCGCGGATTTTCCACGTCGCACATTCCCAGCACACGCTGATGAATTGGAAAATCATAATAAATTTATGGAAGAAATAACCAAATAAAAAACGCCCAAACGGGCGTTTTTTATTTAACTGCCACTGGTTGAACCACCCGATGTGCTTTCGCCTGTTGAACCACCTGATGCATTCTGGACACATACACCATTTACCTTGGAATAGCCAGAAATACATGCACATGTTCCGTATGAATTACGCGTTTCATTTGAACCGCACGCTGGCAAACACTGACCACTGTATGGTTCATAGCCAACATTACATTTGCATCTGCTGTTCACATAGCCGTTTGTGCCAACGCTTCCCTCGGTTGCTTGATATATTGAATTTGTCGGGCATAACAATGACTGATAGAACATTTCCGATATGCTGTTGATACACATTTCATCATTACCAGATGGACAACTGGTCGTATCTTTGGCGAATACAGCATATGCACACGTCAATGCAACGTTACGGCACGCACCACGCATGACGTTATACACACTGGCGACACTGGCCGTTGATGACCATGCATTCACCTGGGTTACCTGTTGGTTATAGCATGATGCGATGTCAACCATACATGATGACGCATAATCGGATATAATCTGTTGCTGGGCAGCCTTGACATTGACCATGGCACGTTGGACATAATTCACGACAACATCATTGTATGGCTTGTATTTGCCGTTGGAATCGTATGTATATGCCTGGCATTTATCCAAGACGGCACGACATAACCCCTCGTCTGTGACCTTTTGCTTTGTTCCGATTTTCTTTAATAAATACTTAACAATGCATGTTCCATCGGAATATTGCGATGACTTGCACGTATCCGTATTTATACTGACGCCGGATGCAGTTTCTAGAAATTCCGTATTTATATTTGCATTATTATAATTTTGCATAAACGCGGTTATATTAGTAATATTCTGCCCCAAGACAACCTTGCCATTTTCATCAATATATGTCTTGGTCGGATCTAAACATTTTGAATAATCCTCACCACACACCATATCATCGGTCATACATGTATCCAGTGCACTAATACAACCCTTGGCATCATATTGATTCTTATTTTGCAACACAGCCAGACGCGCCTTTTGCAACATACGATTTGCACTGCGCACATTGGACACCAATGTTTCATTCATCTTGGTCAAGCCCTGTTCATACGCGATACAATCCTTGTCAATTGCCAAGTCATAGTTACCCGTAATTTGTTGCGATGTTGCCCCAACTTCTTTACACTGAGTCAATATCGTGTTGCAACGTTTTTTTGCCGCACTGTATAATTCTGTTCCACGCAGATTTGAAAAACTGGACGTATTCATATTCAAGAAATCCAGATTAAATAAATCCGAACTATCAGACGTGAAATCCAGGTCCATATCCAGCCCAGTATAGGTGTCAGAATATGACGTTGAACTTTTCGGGTCCTTTATCAACTTTTCTATTTCCGTCAGCATATTGCGCGTTTCGGTTGTGTCTGTTGTGCCACTAAGTGCATCTTCGGCCTCGGTCGCGGTCATAATTGCGCGAATTTCGTCGGCCGACAGACCAACATAACGAATACGCTGGGCCACCTCGTTCAACTGGGTATTAGCATCTTTGACCGCGGTTTCAACCTTGGTATATTTGGACAGGTTCGCACTGCAACTGCATCGCTTTTGATTAGAATCAATGACCGCACAAAACTGGTCCATACAGTCGTTATATTGTTCTTGGCACGATTTGTTCAGACTGGCCGTTTGTTCCAGGCGTTCTTTGGCCTCTTTGACTGTTTCGGCGGTTGCGGTCTTGGACGCCGCGCGTGATGTCACACTGCGTGCGCCAAACGAAATATTTGAACCGGTTTGAACATCAGTGCCTGCGATATGGGCGCGACCGCCAACCTCGGCCGTGGTGGGACGCAAAACAACGCCGGCACGACGGACCGCCGGATTATTATTTATACTGGCCGCATCGGTGCGGGCACTGCGCCCGACGGTATTCACCCCGGCATCCAACCCCGTGCGATTATTTCCACTGGTATCTGTGCCGGCCGAAACGCGCGACGCCGCATTACCACGCGACGACACAACGCCCGTGCTGCGCGCGCCGCTTGTTGTTTTGGTGGCATCTGGGATATTTACGCTGCGCGCGCCACTGCGTACCGCGGTGGTGGTATTTGTTGATGTTCTGGTCGCGGAACGTGACACAACCGATGGAGATGCGCCCTCAGACATGGTCGCAGTTGCCGTGACGCCCCCCACCCCATCTACACCGTTAGACATTGCCACAGGCGACGATGATTTTTCATTTGTTCCCGGAATTAAACGCGATGGCGTTACAGCACCGTCGGTGGCAAACGCCGCCGGCGAAAAGCACGCCAACGCAACAAAACATGTCAGAAACCTTTTCATTCTCTGTCTAATTATATCACAAGTCCCCGCTACATAAAAGTTCAAAGTTAACATAAGATAGTAATGAATATGTCCGCAGTTGCGGACATATTCATTACTATCTGCGCTCTAATAAAAAACGCGCCGATGGCGCGTTTTTTATTTGGATTCAGGTTCAACGGAAACAGTCTTGCGGTCACCAAAACCTTTTTTGAACTTCACAATGCCCGCAATTTTTGCGAACAATGTGTGATCCTTGCCCATGCCAACATTCAAGCCCGGGTGCACAGATGTGCCACGCTGGCGAATGATGATATTACCTGGGATAACACGGCTGCCACCGGATTTTTTAACACCTAAACGGCGTCCGGCCGAGTCGCGTCCATTAGTGGTCGCCGAACCTGCTTTCTTGTGTGCCATAATTAAACTCCTTAGCCTTTAATCTCTGCGATTTTTACAACAGTGATATACTGACGATGGCCACGTGTGCGGCGATAGTTCTGGCGGCGTTTTTTCTTGAACACCAAAACCTTGTCAGCGCGTTTCTGTTCAACGACAGTGGCAATAACCTTGGCCCCGTCAACAAACGGTGTCCCAACCTTGTCACCAATCATCAAAACCTGGTCAAATTCGACCGAACCTTCGGCATCCAGTTTTTCAACCTTGATAATATCGCCCGCTTGGACACGATACTGTTTGCCACCGGTTTGAAAGATTGCGAAATTGCTCATATTTCTTTCTCTTGTATATTGTTCTTGTTCTACGTTTTGTATAAAACTTGCTACAAAAGTAACATTTTTTTACAAAAAGTCAAGCGTTTTGACGAAAAACCACAACAAGACGACATTTATAGTGCAAAGTCACTTTTTCTATTCTTGTCATTCCTGCGCAGGCAGGAATGACAAGAAAGTAACAGTGCGCCGATGACGCATACGAAAAAGCCCACGTCCCCAAAATCCAGGTCTATGACGCTGTGAGTGGCGCGAGCAAATACATCGCACTCTGCTCTCTAATAAAAAACGGGGCCGTGCCCCGTTTTTTATTACTCTGACTTTTTCCAAGTCTGTAAAACATTTTTATTTGTATTGGTGCCATCGGTTCCGATTGCGTCCAACAAACATTTCTGGCGCATTGCCGCAGAATCACACGTCTGGCCATCGCCAAATTTGCATTCAACAGCCTCGGTCGCACCTGTGCCATTCAAAATATCGTTCAATGTAACAACATTGCGGCACGTATTGGTTGTATAATCCACGGTATTCTTGCACTGGGCATTATCAGCCTTGTCTATAACGGCCTTGAATGGCGAATTCGACGGATTGCAAATCATTTCTTCATAGCAATGCGGAACATTCGCAATCTGGGCGCAATATGTTCTGATACGCGCAGTTGTCCATGATGCATTTGACTTTGCCTGGGTTTCATAACAGTCGTAAATTTCGCTGATACATTCGTTGAAATTCGTTCCTGCTGCAACCGCGGCATTCAACACCGATGTCTTTTCTTCGGTTACAAATTCTAAACGTTTTTGTTGCAAAGCCTGTTGCGCGGCAACCTTTTGATAGCCTATATTCTGGGCTGTTTTGCGCAACTGTTCGCCGTATGAATCACAATCTGCGTTTGCGTCCAGCGCATACTTTTGCATAATACTGCGACGCGCATCAGCCACAGGTCCACGCAACGTTGAATAAGGATCGCCCGACGATGAAGTGTATCCAAAACAAGTCGCGCTGTTTGACGCAGTATATCCAGAATTTGCCGTAATAAAATTCAGTTCATACGTGCCGGTATTGGATACGCTGATATAACTGTTGTAATTATACGGACACTGGGACGCACCGTTACCACATTTACGACCAGACGACGGCGGAGTTCCGCACGCCTCGTATATGCCATTAAAGCAGGAATCCAATACGCGGTTACAAACATTATTGTGCGCGTATTCAAACAATTCATATCCCCATGTTTGGGCCAACGAATCTTTTAAACTATTACTGTCACTCAATGCGCCGTCAATCCCAGCCAACCCAGAAACAACATTTGACAGATTGTCAAACGCACTGGTCAAATTGTCCGTATCATCGGTCAAAATTGTCAATGTATTTTCCTTGGCGTCTGCCCATGATTGCAGTGACGCCAAAATATCACTGGAAGAACCATCAATATTAGCAATATCGAACCCAAAGTTATTACCCGATACAGTGCAATATGACGGCTTTGCACACGTGGACAATTTATTCCCATTTTCGCCATAAATAGAGTGGTTATTGCACCACGCAATAGCTTGTTCAGAATTAGTTCCGTATTTCTGGGTCACTTCCTGCCACGAAACACAGTTCATAACCTTTTCTGCATCGGTCAACTGGAATGCATCAGATACATCCTTGCCCTTGTTCGCAATCAACAGTGCCAATTCACCAGACACTTTTATCAATTCTTCGTTTGCTGATTCCAATGCTGTTTCCGCTTCGGCAAAGGCCTTGACACGACCTGCACATGCACAACGACGCTGCGCCGTGTTACGCGCGGTGCAGATTTCATCCATACATGTGTAATAGGATTCCATACAGTTGTTGTATGCATCGGCTGAAATTAGACCAGTTGTTGAATCAATGATGTTTGAATAGTTGCCGGTATACAGTTTATTCGCCAGGTATGTGTATGTCGTGGGCGATGATTTCTTGCTGCCACGAATTGCACTGCCCTGCAAAGATATGCGTGCCTGGCTTGATGTTGCGGTGCGGGCACGAACGTTACGCGATGTTGTGGTTGTGCGCGACGTACCAGTTGCACGGGACACAACGCCACGAGATGTCGCGGCAGTGGTTGTGCGCGGACTGGTCACCATGGTACGCGACGAAACATTGCGCCCGACGTTTGCCGACGGTGTTGCGGTCGTGCCACGCGACACAACGTTCGATGTTGCGCGACGCGATGCGGCGATTGTGCGTGGCGATTGTGCCGTCACCGTTGCACCCGCAGTCGGCGCAATTGGGTCAGCAAATACCGCGCGTATTGATAACAATGTCGAACAAACAAAAAATGCGCCAGCCAACAAGAAAACTGTTCCGACAGCATTTTTGCAGCAATCTGCAATGTTACGGCTTTTCATAAATACTCTCCTGTTATCCGGGAAAACGCCCGGAAAACCCGTTATTTGACGGGGCAGACACCAAACAGGCTCCGCCTTTATTACCCATAATTATAACATTTTTGCCAAGTGCTGTAAATAAAGAAATGAGTGCAATTAAAAGCTGTAATTAAATGACAACCCAGTAAAATTAAATCCACGATTTGGATCTGTGAAATTACCGTTTGAAAAATGTTGGGTGAAATATTCAACCGTCATATTGTCGGCAATTTTATATCCGATGAAAAAGCGTTCCCCAAACACCAACCGCGAAGACACCCACCGGTCGCGTGAATCACGCATATACGGCCCAACCCCAACACCGGCATAGAAACCGCGCCACTGCAACAATGCAACGTCCCACGACACACCAGCAGCAAAGAACGACAGACCATGGCCACCATGATGGCCGATATTTTGCGTCAACCCAAAATTTATTCGCGCTGGCAGGCGAAAAATTTCCACCGGTTGAGCATATTGGAACATAAATAACGTCTGGGGCGAAAATTCCCACAGCCACGGTTCAACCAATTTGAACAATGTGCCATCGCCGGTGGATTGCGCCACATACAGCCCCAGCGAATTTTGTGCGTCACGCCCAAACATTGGGTTTTCCGTAGCAACCGCCGCGATTGGCAACACGCATAACAACGATAAAATTGCAATTTTTTTCATACCGAAAATTATACACCCAGCCACCCCAGAATAAAAGTCCAAAGTTTAGAAAAAAAATAATGTTTCCTTGTTTTTCATGCACAAACATTGTATAATCGCAGTGCAATGGCGGGTTGCCATTGTGGGGAATTCATAACCTCTCAAACGCGCCGAGTGTTGACCGGCGAAAAGTACTCCAGCCCCTTGGTTGGAGGAGTGCGAATATATTGAATAAGCACACTATCTCGTTTGAATAGTTATGAACCTCCAACCACCTGATTTTCTGGTGGTTTTCTTTTTGGGGGCGCATATGAAAATCGGTGTTCAGATTGAGCAAATTCGGCAAAAAATGGGATTGTCCATTGTATTTATGTGCAATGCAATGGATTTAACACCCGGCGAATACGAACGCCTGGCCATCGGGCGATATTCTTTAAATACATTTCAATTGATTAGTTTTATCAGTGCAACACGCCACAGCCTGGCACTTTAAAAGTGAGTAAGTGATAAAGTGATAGAGTGATATAGTTTTAGAATGACAATTTTGAATGCGCCACCGGCGCACTTTTTTTCACCTGGATTCTGGGGTCAAGCCCCAGAATGACACCTAAGAAAAATTCCGCGACATAAATTTGAACAATGTCCGTAAAATAAAAAACATAATTCAGCCTTTGTCATTCTGGGGCTTGACCATAGGATCCAGACGTATGGTGCCGCGAGCGGACGCGCGAGCACAAACATTGCTCTCTGCTCTCTGTACTCTGCTCTCTGTTAAAAAATGCCCCGGGTGGGGCATTTTTTATTTACGTGGGAATTTAACCGCTGCTTGTGCGGCCGCCAAACGTGCGATTGGCACGCGGAACGGACTGCACGATACTGAATTAAATCCAATTTTATGAAAGAATTCAATAGAATCTGGATCGCCACCGTGTTCGCCGCAAACGCCCAAGTGGATTTTATCGCCCTTGGTCGCACGCGCCTTGGCAACAGCGTCCTTTATCAACAGTCCAACGCCCAACTGGTCAACAGATGCGAATGGGTCTGCGACATACACGCCGCGTGCACGATATTCGTCCAAAATTTTACCAGTATCATCACGGGACATGCCTAATGTCGTCTGGGTCAAATCGTTTGTTCCGAATTCAAAGAATTCGCAACTTTCGGCGATTTCGTCAGCCAATATTGTCGCACGCGGCAATTCAATCATTGAACCAACAGTGTATGCGATTGACTTGCCCGTTTCGGCAAACAATTCTTGGGCAGTCGCGTCAATAACGGCTTTGACGATATCTACTTCTTTTTTCGAACCAACCAATGGTACTTCGATTTCTGGACGAACAGAAACACCTGCCGCCTGACATTCCAATGCAGCCGACAAAATCGCACGTGTCTGCATTTCACAGATTTCTGGGTATGTAATCGCAAGTCTGCAACCACGATGCCCCAACATTGGATTAGTTTCGCGCAATGCTTCGCGACGTGATTTTACGAACTCAACAGTTTTACCAATATGCGCCGCCAATTCTGCGACTTCTGCATCGGTGTGTGGCAAGAATTCATGGAGTGGTGGATCAATCAGACGAACTGTGACCGGCAGGCCGTCCATAATCTTGAACAATTCAATGAAGTCCGCTTTCTGATATGGCAACAATTTTGCCAACGCTGCACGACGACCTGCCTCGTCATCGGCCAGAATCATTTCGCGCATATCTTGAATACGGGACGGGTCAAAGAACATATGTTCTGTTCGTGCCAGACCAATACCTTCGGCACCGAAATCACGCGCCTGTTTTGCATCCTTTGGTGTTTCAGCATTTGCCTTGACCGTCAGTGTTTTGATTTCATCAACCCACTGCATCAATGTGCCGAAATTACCGGTCAATTCCACAGATACAGTTGGAACTGCGCCACGAATAATCTGCCCCTGGGCGCCATCAATGGATACCCAATCGCCTTCGTGGATAACAACACCGGCGGTTGTGGTCAATGTTTTTGTTGTATAATCAATTTTTATGTCCGGTGACCCCGACACGCATGGTGTCCCCATACCACGTGCAACCACAGCCGCGTGCGATGTCATTCCACCACGCGCCGTGATAACCCCCTGGGCGGCGTTCATACCCGCGATATCTTCAGGCGACGTTTCAACGCGAATCAGCATAACCTTTTTACCTTCGGACGCCCACTTTTCAGCATCTTCGGCATTAAATACGGCCTGGCCAACAGCGGCCCCAGGGGACGCTGGCAACCCAATCGCAATTACATCACGTGTGGCTTTAGGGTCCAGCATCGGGTGTAACAAATGATTTAACTGGTCTGCACCAACGCGCAAAATTGCTTCTTCTTTGGTCAACAGACCTTCGTTCACCATTTCAACCGCCATACGAACTGCGGCCGCCGCAGTGCGTTTACCATTACGGCATTGCAACATCCACAGTTTGCCATGTTCAATTGTGAATTCCATATCCTGCATATCTTTGTAATGCTGTTCCAGTCTTTCACGAACATCGCACAATTCTTTATAGACAGCCGGCATTGCTTCTTCCAATGACAGACGACCAGAATCATCTTTGCTCATCGGTTGTGGGGTGCGGATACCCGCGACAACGTCTTCACCCTGGGCATTAATTAAATATTCACCATAATATTTGTTTTCCCCGGTGGCTGGGTCACGGCTGAAACATACACCGGTTGCGCTGTCTTCGCCCGAATTACCGAACACCATCGCCTGGACGTTGACTGCGGTTCCCCAATCGCCCGGAATATTGTTCAGTTTGCGATATGTGATGGCCTTTTTGCTCATCCAACTGCCAAACACTGCACCGATACCCAGTTGCAACTGTTCCCATGGGTCTTGGGGAAAAACTTTGCCAATTTGAACACCGATTTGTTTGAACTGTTCAACCAATTCTTTCAAATCTTCCGCGGTCAGTTCGGTGTCAACCTTGTAACCTTTGGATTCCTTCATTTCTTCCAGTTTGTGTTCAAACAGATTGATATCGGCCCCCAACACAACATCAGAAAACATCATGATAAAACGGCGATATGAATCGTATGCAAAACGTTCGTTGCCCGAATGACGCGCCAATGCCTTGACTGTTTCATCGTTCAACCCCAGGTTCAAAACAGTATCCATCATACCAGGCATAGAAACGCGCGCACCAGATCGCACAGAAACCAGCAAAGGGTTATTCATATCTGCGAATTTTTTACCCATAATAGATTCAATATGTGCAATACCTGCGTGCACCTGGTCCATCAAATCGGTTGGATATGTTTCATTGTTGTTATAGTAATACGTGCAGACGTCGGTTGTCACAGTAAAACCCGCAGGAACCGGCAATCCGACCAAATTCATTTCGGCCAAATTTGCGCCCTTGCCACCCAACAGATTACGCATATCTGCGCGACCTTCAGCAGCACCATTGCCGAAAGTATATACCCATTTATTGCTCATGGTTTCTCCTTTTGAATTAAAAAACCTTGTGATTTTGAGCAAAAAAGCCCGCAATTGCAAGAAAAAATCTTTGTAAACTTTGTATTTTTTTACGGCTATATTATCAATTGATTCCTGGGGCAAAAATATTCTGTTTGGGCTAGGCTGATTTGCAAACAAAATGAGACACCAAAACAATGATTTTAATCCAATTGGCGCAACTGTTTTAGGCATGCATGATGCCCTGGTATCGCTGACCGGATTGATTGCCGGGATTGCATTTACAATTCCGCACCGGCGCGATATAATAGTAACTGCAATCATCGCGTCAATCACGGCGGCTCTGTCTATGGCAGCATCAAATTATCTGGCCGCACGCGCAGGAAATGTTTCCTGTGCATTGCGCACAGGCGCACTAACAGGTGCTGCGTATATGATAACATGCATATTTTTGATATTGCCATTTTGTGTGACCTCAAATCGAGGACTGGCACTGTGCGCAACTTTTGCAATTGCAATTATTATTATATTTGCATTTAATTTTATTGTCGGCAACATTCAACGCAAATCATGGTGGCGTAACGCAATAGAAATGTTTTTGGTGTGTGCCACAATATCTGGCGCTGCGTTTATAATTGGACGCGCGGCAGAATATTTTCTGGGGATTTAACGGCCGGCGTGTTTTGCCTGCTTGATAATATTAGATTTATCAAAAATTACGACGCGGAACTTTTTAAATCGGGCCGGCGTTTCACCCAGCAAATTCATCATCGACATCGTAAGGTAATTTATAACCTTCGGATATGACGTTAACGCATGTGATGTCAATATCTCGAACGCGACCATATCATCTGTGCGCATGGCATAAACCAGTTTCTTGACCAAGTCTATTTCGGTCCGCCCCAGAGGAATTTTACGTTGCCACATATTGCCACGGTCAATAATCTTGCCATTTCTCAGGTTATCTTCGGACACGTCTTCATAGACCAAACCCTTGGTCAAATTTGCATAATACAGTCGCTCTCGCACTAAATCAAACGTGTCTTGACTAGATGCGGCTACATAATCCATCAATAACCACGAATACACTTTGCCTTCATATTCAAATGTAGAACCGATATAAATTTTATTTAATAAATTTCGCGCCTTTTTCTGGAAATGCATTGTTTCCAATTCACTGATGTCCGAATACGATGAACGGTTTATCTTGAACGCAAAACATTGGTCTCCGATGCGCATTTCATATACGCTGCCACTTATACCACTGTCAATATAGCGCAATTTGACACATTGACCAAACAAGTCGGGGGCATTCAATTTTGTATTTCTAATGCTAGCAAACGCATCATCATGATTAACATTTTGATGAAACGTATCTGCCAATTTATTCATATACTCTACAAACTTTGTCGTCGTCTGAGATATTCTTGACATATCAATATATTTAAACAGTTGTGGTGGCAAACTGCCCCGCGTGCCACGAAAATTATCATCCATTTTTTTCATACTGACATTTTACCATGCACCACGCAAATGGCAAACAAAAAACCGCCACGTGGGCGGTCAAATTTCGGTTTTTATATCTATTCCACTTCGCCAAGGCTATGTGGAACAAGACTGGATTTATTCTGGCGAAGATGCGCATCTTTATTTTTCTAAGAAATCTTTATAAAAATCATATTAAAAAGATTATAAAAAGATTTGTTGCGCTTTCCAACGATACCCGGTCATAACAACCTTGCCACTCGCTTGCATTTTTAGCAATACTCTATATGTTTGAGCAGGAGACAAACCTATATACTTTGCAATATCATTTCTACTTAATTTATCATGCTCTTTCAATAAATTTTGGATACTATTTTCATACTCAGAAATATTACTATCCCTTAAACGTATTTTATTCTTTGGTGCCATACCCTTTAAAAAAAACAAAGGATTACCTTCATCTACCACTTCTATCAAATTCTTTTCTAGCAACCTTCGAGTTATTCTACGAACCTCCATTTCTGATGACTGGACAAGAGACGCCAGTTGCGCCATTGTTGCACTACGCTGATAAAACAAGTAATTTAAAATTAACATATCAAACAAATGTATTTCGTCACTAATGCTAAAGACAAATTTACAAAAATCTAAATTTGCCTTTCCTCCACAGATATTGACAATAACATGGTTCTCAGTTGATGCGGAATAGTCTGGCGCGGGGCGTCCATACTTTGCTTGAAAGTAATATATTTTATCTATTCCCCTACCTGATGTTTCGACCAGCTTTAACGCTTTCATGGCATCTGCCAAACGGCGATTCCGTGGTATAGGAGGCGTACGTAACAAATTTTGTAAAGAAACCCCCTTCACAAAACCTCCTGCACTTGTAATGTTTAATTCATCGTTAAATACTTGTATCTGAATTCCTGAATACAAACTATAATCTCTGTGGACTATAGCGTTTGCAAAGGCTTCTCTTATCGCATCAGGAGCATATTCAGGTACAACCAGACTTTGAGCATTTACTAAAAACTCATCTGTATTTTTCAATAACTCCGGCATTACCAATAACTTTGGCAACAACTTGATGATAGGTAACGAATATTTTTCATTTTTTAACACTTCTCCTTGCGATCCAAAGACCTGATATTGGACAAAATGATTTGGAAATTTTTCCTTCAAAGATTCCTCTTTTCCAAACAACAACACCGCGGCTATATTTGGTATATTGTCAGAATTCACCAATCCCAAAGTTTTTAAAACATTTATCGGTTCTTGTGAAAAAATAGCGATTTCTTCCTCTTTCAAATCTTTTTTCAAAACATCTCGTATGCTATTTTCTACTAATTCAATATCAATATCATCCATATGTAATCCTGACATGATATTTGCAGATAGATCAACAAAACCAATACTCGTAGTATTTCTAAAAATTTCATCTGGTGTCATTGGCTTGTTACTGGGTTCACCACTTGGCAGAATTTCTCGTTTTAAATATCTGCCATCTGTTGTTCCGATCACTGTAATGGCCTTAGGGACAACAACTCTCACGATTATTTTTCCGTCAGGTAAATTTAAAAACATGACATCAACATTTAAATTTGGCATCGTTCTAGAACGAATCAATCCTTCCAAAGCTCTTTCATTAGCATTATTTAACTGAGCTTTTTTACTTCCTATTATTTCTCCAGTACAATCTCTTATACCTATAAACAGCTGTCCCCCCTCTGCATTTGCCAATGCTACACATGAATTTACCAAGACAGAATCATTAAAGGTGTTGTTATCGTCTGACTTCCATTCAACAAACAACGTTTCTTTTGAACCAATCATTTCTCTCAAATATTCATAAGACACTTCCATACGCCAACCCTTTTTCATATCATAATCTTTACAAAATCATTTTGCAATGTTTTTTGTAAACTTTTGTTCATTTTGTAAAGTTTTTCTTAAAAAACAAAAAACCGCCACGTGGGCGGTTAAAATTCGGTTTTTACATCTATTCCACTTCGCCAAGGCTATGTGGAACAAGACTGGATTTATTCTGGCGACGACCTACTCTTCCGTGGCTTAAGCCAAAGTACCATCGGCGATACGAGGTTTCCCTGTCTGGTTCGGAATGGAACAGAGGGTGACTCCCGCTCAATAATCACCAGAATAAATCCAGCGAACATCGTAATTCTGTATCAGAATCACTTCAACGTTCTCTTCAAGCATACGCTTGACTTGTTATCAAGTCAAGACAAAAAGATAAAAAGTCAATGGTTCGATTAGTACTGTTAAGCTAAACCCCTCACAGGGCTTACACCGACAGCCTATCAATGTCCTAGTCTAGAACTGAACTCATGGGGATATCTTATCTTGCGACCAGCTTCCCGCTTAGATGCTTTCAGCGGTTATCTGTTCCGAACATAGCTACCCTGCGGTGCCGCTGGCGCGACAACAGGTACACCAGAGGTTCGTTCGACCCGGTCCTCTCGTACTAAGGTCAAGTTCGCTCAAATATCCAACGCCCACAGTAGATAGGGACCTAACTGTCTCACGACGTTATTAACCCAACTCACGTACCGCTTTAAATGGCGAACAGCCATACCCTTGGGACCTGCTCCAGCCCCAGGATGCGATGAGCCGACATCGAGGTGCCAAACACTACCGTCGCTATGGACGCTTGGGTAGCATCAGCCTGTTATCCCTAGAGTAGCTTTTATCCGTGTGCGATGGCCCTTCCATGCGGAGCCACCGGGTCACTATGACCGACTTTCGTCTCTGCTCGGGGTGTCCCCCTTGCAGTCAGGCTTGCTTTTGCCATTGCACTCACCGGCTGATTTCCGACCAGCCTGAGCAAACCTTCGCGCGCCTCCGGTACGATTTGGGAGGCGACCACCCCAGTCAAACTGCCCATCACGCACTGTCCCCCGCCCTGCTTCAAGAACGCGGGTTAGACACTAAAACACATCAGGGTGGTATTTCACCAACCGCTCCAAGCAAGCCGAAACCTGCTCTTCAAAGCGTCCCACCTATCCTACGCAAATGAGTCCTAGTGCCAGTACGAAACTGCAGTAAAGCTTCATAGGGTCTTTCCGTCTAGCTGCGGGTACCCGGCATTTTCACCGAGAATTCAATTTCGCTGAGTCTATGTTGGAGACAGTGTGGAGATCGTTACGCCATTCATGCGGGTCGGAACTTACCCGACAAGGAATTTCGCTACCTTAGGACCGTTATAGTTACGGCCGCCGTTTACTGGGGCTTCACATCAATGCTTGCACACCTCTGCTTAACCTTCCAGCACTGGGCAGGCGTCAGTCCCTATACGTCATCTTATACGATTTAGCAGAGACCTGGGTTTTAAGTAAACAGTCGCCCCCACCTGGTTTGTGTCACCTGATTAAAGTTGCCTTGAAACAGGTCATCCTTATCCCGAAGTTACGGATGCATTTTGCCTAGTTCCTTCAACATAGTTCTCTCAACCGCCTTAGTCTACTCGACTCGAGCACCTGTGTTGGTTCTGGGTACGATCTATACGCGTGGGCTATTTCCCGGAACTGCTTCACTGCCACACCAATCCAATAAGGCATAACAATTTACGCAATTCGTCACTCTCACGCAGGTCACGGAATATTAACCGTGTTCCCATCGACTACGCCTTTCGGCCTCGCCTTAGGGGTCGACTCACCCTACCCTGATTAACATTGGATAGGAACCCTTGCTCTTACGGCGTCAAGGTTTCTCACCTTGATTAGCTGCTACTCATGCCAACATTCGCGCTTCTGATACCTCCACCGTGGCTCGCACCTTCGGCTTCACAGGCTTACAGAATGCTCCGCTACCGCGCGTCTTACGACGCACCCGCAACTTCGGTAAATGATTTTAGCCCCGTTACATTTTCGTTGCCGAAACTCTAATAGACCAGTGAGCTATTACGCTTTCTTTAAACGATGGCTGCTTCCAAGCCAACATCCTGGTTGTTTTGGAATCTCGACTCACTTTCCCACTTAATCATTATTTGGGGACCTTAGTTGGCGGTCTGGGCTGTTGCCCTCTCGTCCACCGACCTTAGCACCGATGGACTGTTTCCCAGGCTATAATTTGTTGGTATTCAGAGTTTGATATGGGTTGGTAAGATTTTACTCCCCCTAGCCATTTCAGTGCTTTACCCCCAACAACGAACACCTGAGACACTACCTCTATAGTTTTCGCGGAGAACCAGCTATAACGGGGTTCGATTGGCTTTTCACCCCTAGACACAAGTCATCGCCCAATGTTGCCATATTGGTGCGTTCGGCCCTCCAGCGACTGTTACGCCGCCTTCAGCCTGCTCATACCTAGATCACCCCGCTTCGGGTCTATTACTGCATACTCAATTCGCCCTATTCAGACTCGGTTTCCCTTCGCTTACACCTAGCGGCTTAGGCTTGCATGCAATAATAACTCGTTGGCTCATTATACAAAAGGTACGCCATCACCGGAAGACCGGCTCTGACAGCTTGTAAGTATTCAGTTTCAGTGTCTATTTCACTCCCCCTTCGGGGTTCTTTTCACCTTTCCCTCACGGTACTTGTTCACTATCGGTCAATCAGGAGTATTTAGCCTTGGGGGAAGGTCCCCCCATATTCAAACCGAATTTCACGTGTACGGCTCTACTCTTGGACCAAGAAACTAGATTTCGCATACAGGGCTATCACCTATTATCGCTGTGTTTTCCACCACATTTTGCTATCTAAAATCTCGGCCACTGGGCTGGTCCCCGTTCGCTCGCCACTACTAAGGGAATCGCTGTTGCTTTCTTTTCCTGCGGGTACTGAGATGTTTCACTTCTCCGCGTTTGCCTCTTTGACCTATGTATTCAGCCAAAGATAATCCATAAAGGATTGGGTTTCCCCATTCGGACATTCCGGGGTCAAAGCATATTGACGGCTCGCCCGGACTTATCGCAGTCTTTCACGTCCTTCATCGCCTCTGATTGCCAAGGCATCCACTAAACACCCTTTGTTACTTTTTATCTTATGCTTGAAGAGAAAGTCTTCATGCACAGTAAAATAACTTAATGAGTTTTTTAAGCATTTAAGTTGATTCTTGTTCTCTAATTGAATTATCACTTTCGTGATTACTCTTATAGAAAGATTTTTGAGATTATTACGATGTTCAACAAATCAAGAAATTCATATTTCTATAAACTTTATGATTTGCGACATAAAAACCGATTCACAATGTATTGCTATAAAAGCAGATTCCGACGATATTCATCATGGAACATCTGGAATCAAAAATGATTAAATCATTTCTGATTCCAACCTCATCAAATTTAAGTGGTGGGTCAGGAAGAACTCGAATCTTCGACCTCCGCTGTATCAGAGCGGCATTCTAACCAACTGAACTACTGACCCAGCAGAAAGATTCCCACATCAAAAAGAGATATTCAGACAGTCGCGTTTGGATTTGACCGTTTTCGTGTAAACGGTATTCTCTATAAAGGAGGTGATCCAGCCGCACCTTCCGGTACTGCTACCTTGTTATGACTTAACCCCAATCACCAACCCCACCGTAGGCGGCGTTCTCTTGCGTTAAACTACCGACTTCGGGTGAAATCGACTCTCATGGTTTGACAGGCGGTGTGTACAAGACCCGGGAACGTATTCACCGCTGCATTCTGATCAGCGATTACTAGCGATTCCAACTTCATGTCCTCGAGTTGCAGAGGGCAATCTGAACTGAGGCGTCTTTTAAGGATTGGCTTTGCCTTGCGACATTGCGACCCATTGTTGACGCCATTGTAGTACGTTTGTAGCCCGACCCGTAAGAACCATGATGACTTGACGTCATCCACACCTTCCTCTCGCTTGACGCGAGCGGTCCCCTAAGAGTTCCCGGCATTACCCGCTGGCAACATAGGGCGTGGGTTGCGCTCGTTGCAGGACTTAACCTAACATCTCACGACACGAGCTGACGACAGCCATGCAGCATCTGTCTCCGCACCTACCGAATAGAAGACAACCATCTCTGGAAGTCGCGTGCGGGATGTCAAGGGTCGGTAAGGTTTCTCGCGTAGCATCGAATTAAACAACATACTCCACCGCTTGTGCGGGTCCCCGTCAATTCCTTTAAGTTTTAATCTTGCGATCGTACTCCCCAGGCGGTGTGCTTAACGCGTTAGCTACGTCACTGATACCCCGAAGGGAACCAACAACAAGCACACATCGTTTAGGGCGTGGACTACCAGAGTATCTAATTCTGTTTGCTACCCACGCTTTCGTCCCTCAGTGTCAGCAATGATCCAGAAGACTGCCTTCGCCATTGGTGTTCTATCTGATATCTACGGATTTCACCCCTACACCAGATGTTCCATCTTCCTCTATCACGCTCCAGCTTGCCAGTATCAAAGGCAGTTCCAGGGTTGGGCCCTGGGATTTCACCCCTGACTTAACAAACCACCTACGGACGCTTTACGCCCAGTAAATCCGAACAACGCTTGCACCCTTCGTATTACCGCGGCTGCTGGCACGAAGTTAGCCGGTGCTTTTTCTATCGCTACTGTCATCATCTTCACGATTAAAAGAACTTTACAACCCGAAGGCCTTCTTCATTCACGCGGCATGGCTGGGTCAGAGTTTCCTCCATTGCCCAATATTCTTAGCTGCTGCCTCCCGTAGGAGTCTGGACCGTGTCTCAGTTCCAGCGTGGCTGATCGTCCTCTCAGACCAGCTATGGATCATCGCCTTGGTAGGCCATTACCCCACCAACAAGCTAATCCAACGCGGGCACATCCATCACCGATAAATCTTTCCCGTTTCCGGCGTATGCGGTATTAGCGTTCGTTTCCAAACGTTATTCCCCAGTGATGGGCAGCTTCCCACGCGTTACTCACTCGTGCGCCACTAGATCCACAGGGCAAGCCCTGCTTCACCCGTTCGACTTGCATGCCTAAGACCTGCCGCCAGCGTTCGTTCTGAGCCAGGATCAAACTCTCAAGTTCTAAAAAAACTTGGGTTTAAGCCCTGTGCATAAAACAACACTGACATAATATCAGTTCGTCTTTACATATATATAATTCGCAAGACAAGTTTTTTAACGAGGTTTAATATGTAAACCTACTACCTGTCTAGGATATGCACATTGACTTAGTCAAAGTTTGGATATTTCCAAATTCAACTGTCTGCATATCTCTTCTTGAACAGACTTTTGATTTGCATCAAAAATCTTTTGATGAGCTGCTTTTATTCACAATGTTTGCGAGTTTATCAGGAACCCTATTCATTCGGTCGTTCCGATAACCGCAGAATTTCAGGGGTTGAGAGTCTTTTTTGTTTTGTTCCCAACTTGAAAGCCCGCATAGTATGTGCCCTATCCCGAAAAAAGTCAAGCGATTTTTAGAAAATAATTTTACGAAAATTTATTTACCGACCGCAAAAAATCGTCAACGTCCTGAAAATTCGGCATTTTTTTAATTGAAATTTTTTTTAGTTTTTTTGATTTTTTTATCAGACCGCCCACGCCACGATTCGGTTTTTCGGCAAAATCTGATTCGGTTTTATAAAAAAAACGCCCAAAAAGCGGGCGTTTTATATTTTATTTAACGAATCGCGTCATCAGAATCGGTACATAAAGCCCATTTTGACCATCGGATAAAACTTGTTATCGTTCAATTCGTGCTGGGCGTCGGCCAACGCTTCACGCGTAACGGCGTCAACTTGGTCCTGTAATGCGCTGTCGTCGGCGACAGTATCCCAGCCAGTACCGTTCCAATGTTGCAGCCCTTCAAACGGGACATCTAAATCCAGCTGAGCGGCCTTGTTAGTAAATACGACACCTGCGTCCATATAAATCTTGAACCCGGCAAACAGCCCTAAATCAAAACCTGTCCCAATATATGGCCCCGAATATTTCCAGTCTGCGTGAGCCGTCCCCTGGACAGAATTGCCAGTATAACGATACATTTCGTCCATCAATTTGAATTCATACGATTCGTTTGGCATACCATCAATATGACCTGCCAAATTCGCATCTATATCTGTCTTTCCCAGATAATAACCACCGGTCAGACGCATGCCGCCCAAGAACCATGTATCACCAAATGGGTAAAAGTCCACCAATGCGGCTGCGTGATATGACTTTATTTCACCATCTTTGACCGTCAGATTATCACCGATATCAATTCCATCGTCGCCCATAAACGAATCGATTCCAGAATCTATTGCTGATTTTATTGGACGTGTACTAGCAAAATCCAGACGAACACCAAAACGCTTGGCCCAGAAAGAATCAAAGTCTTTGTTCACATAGCCAACAAAACCGTTTAATCCACTGGTTGCAGACACCCCCATTCCAATCTGGACGCCATGGGGAAACTTTGTCTTTGTATTTGTTGCAGGCGCGTCATCTGCAAATGCGCACGGCGACACCGCCATCATGGCAACCGCACCGAACATACTGATTGTGTATTTTTTCATTTTTTCTCCTGGGGTTATATATTGACTACATTCCTAATACTAGCGGAACAACAACGCGACAACAAGTAAAAAACGTTTTTCCGCAAAAACCTGTTCAAACATGTGCATTTTTGTGATATTATTCAGAGTATGAATACCAAGATTGCAATTTTATCGTCCCTGGTATGTTTATTCGGGACAAATGTAGCGCGTGCGTCAGACTGCATCGGCACTGGCTGTGATATTGAACAAATGGATACGCGCCAGGTTACTGTATCTGAACCGCGCCAATTGGGAATAATCCAAACGCCAATCGCTGAATACAGTCAGCCTGTGGAATACTTCTATGCCGACCAAATTCCTATGCGCCAGGTCAAGATGTTATCTGTGAAACCGGTTGCGCCGGATAATCGCGCACCGTTATGGGACGGAACACACGAAAAATACCAATCACGCGGATATGATAAAACCGTGGATTGGCGTGATGGCGTGCCAATCTGGGACGATTCCATTGTTTCGTATCGGGACAAGGATTTTTCAGACTGGTTCTTGGAACCGTTACCAGAAATTTATGAACAAGATATCCAGGCCACGCCCGATATTGCTGTCCAGATGTATAATCAGAATATGAACGACGCAATCGCAACACGCGCACGTATAGAAGAATTATTGACGCCACAAAGGCCCCAGGATAATCTGTGGACGAATAACACGGTTGCACCACGCGCCACATACACTGCCCAGGATATGACTGAAACAGTTCAAACTGTATTTGGGCGCAGTGACGGTTGCCCGTTTGATACTGATGCCGAATGCGATATTTGGCGCCGCAAACCCATCATGCGCGAGGCTGTTGCCCCACGCAGTCGTAAAATACAAGATGTCCGTATGGCGGAATTCGTTGACGCGGCGCGTTGCGACGCAAATATTGACGCATCAAATCCGGCGGCGGCACCGTTGCTGGCCCGGTATAAAATGTTGCTGAATTCGGCACGTGCGTGTTGCACTGATGGCATGGCGTATTCATTGCGCCGTGCAGGGGCGTCTGATGGTCTGGTCTATAAATTTATGGCAGATGACGCAAACTTTTACGGATTTGGCACACGTTGCCTGATGATGACCGACAATGAATTGGATACGAAATATCCAAACACATCAACAGCGGCGGTGGCGGCCGATGTTCGCAACGGTTGTCTGTGTCGTGGACGCCAGTGGTTTAATGCAATGCTGGCACCGTTTAATGACGCATACGCGGCCGTCCCAGAATTCAAAGATGCCAAGTTTAATTATACATACACCGACGGCCTGGGGCGCGAGATTACGGTATCAGTAAACAACGACGTCCAAAATGTAATGTATCAATTGGCTCAATGTCCATAAAAACCGCCCAGGGCGGTTTTTTTTAGTGACAAAGTGATAGAGTGAGAGAGTGATATAGTGAGAAAGTGACAAAGTGATATAGTGATTTAGTTTAAGAACAGAAAACTTAAAAACTTGTCATTCCTGCGCAGGCAGGAATAGGGACCGTGCAGTGCGAGCGAACGCGAGCCATACCCACACAATCGCGGCGTCCTTAGTCGTGCTGTATACGTGCGATATATTCGTCTATGTCAGACGCCAAATCGTGCCAATGGGGATTCATCGTTTCTATCAGTTTATACTTCCATGCACGTTTCCATTTCTTTAACGCCTTTTCACGCGCAATCGCTTTGTCTATGTATTTGTATTCTTCAAAGTAGCCCAGGTTATGGATATGTTTATCTTGGGTAAAACCGGGTATCAATTCCATCTTGTGTTCAAAGACACGACGTTTCAGGTCATTGGTCACACCAATGTATGTTGCACCGGCCGGTTTGTCAAACAGTATATATACCCAATAGTTATGTCCTGGCATAAGGTCAGTATATAAAAACGTGCACCACAACACAAGGTTTTAAAGACCCTATTCCTGCCTGCGCAGGAATGACAAGTTTTTAAGTTTTTTATTCTAAAACTATATCACTCTGTCACTTTATCACTCTATCACTAAATCACTGAATCACTCTATCACTTTCTCACTCTCTCACTCTCTCACTTAAAAAACGCCCCGGGGGGGCGTTTTTTATTCAATGCTGGTGGTAATTATGTCACCGTATTCACCGGCCTCGTCACCACCGACATAGCAGGAAATATGACGACCGACGTTATTCATCCATTCTTCGTATGCAGCCTTTTGTGCAGAATCCAGGCTAGTTTTCTGGATATCGCCGACCAATTTATTAATCAAGATACCACCGGCAACACTGCTCACAACTGTGCCAATGGATGTGCCCAACAATGTATTGTTTTTCTTTTCGTTATCATTGTTATCGTCGCTGTCTTTTTTACTGCACGATAAAGACAGATTTCTCATGGCCGTGCTTAAAGCGGAAGATTCTTTATCGTAACTACTTGTTTTTTTACTAAGTGCGTCAACACGACTTGCTGCATCAGTGGTATCTAAATCCAATCTGCTGGCTGCGACTATTGCCTCGTTAGCCGCAGTAATTTGTGCATCTTTGCTGATGCCCGAAGTCATAGCAGTTTTGGCTCTGTCTTCACAGATTTTGATAAATCTTTCTGTGTTTGTATCCTTGTTACTGTTCAATCCTGTCAGACTACCCAAGGCTTTACCACTTTGAATATTGCTGCCCAAGACTGCGCCACCAGCACCGAACCCAAGCACGCCCAACGCCGTCAACCAACCACGCGTTCTGGATTGAGATGCGGCCTTGTCTGCGGTTGCATTATCTGCGACCGCATTGGCAATCTTTTCCAATGCATCGCGGGGTATCCAACTGCCACAGGTAAAACTGTCACCGACGGCAAAGTATGCAACAGACCAATCTGTGCCTTTTCTAATTGTATCCTGGATACGTTTGTCATCAGATTGCAAGGTCACACGCACACGGCAGAACGAACCATACAAATCATTGCTGGCCGCGAACTGGCTGGGCTTTAATCCATTGACCGCATAGTTCTTTGGAACTTTGTTTGATTTCAGTTTTGCCCACATATATGTGCTGCCTGTATCACGATTACCCAATACACCGCCAGCATTACTGGACATGCACATATTCTGTTCCTTGGTCAACTTGGCGTTATATTTCGCCTGGGCTTCTTTTTCAATGTCATAGATTAAATCTTTGAACAATGATGTTGCCGCCTGGGACTGCAGATATGTTGTGTAAGAAATCATAACCGGCGTATCAAACACGTTGCCATTATCGTCAACAGTGTTACATGTGCCCTGGTCGCCATTTTTGGCACTACACAACGCATTACCGTTTTCATCGTATGCCTGAACAGTTTCAGTATCCGCCGTTACCGCGGTTGCACCGCCGGCATCAATCCAACCACTGCGCACACTGGTGGCATCGCCCCACGCACCTGTATTTGATTTACCTGCGATTTTCAATTTATTTTGTTCAATTGCCAAATGCTGTTCGCATACAGATGCGTTTTTAACCGTATCCATACACAGTCCTAACACAATTGTGTAATCCAGAACACCACCAACCTTGTTCATTGATTTATCAAATGAACTGTCGCCCGTGCTGGTCAGATTGGAATAAATATCTGTTCTGTTGCGGTAACAATTTACATAATCGGTGCCGCACATGGATTTTACGCAACTGGTTGCGACAGCCTGACACTGTTTTTTCATCTGGGCGATAGCAGCATCACTGTAAGAATTCGCTAATGATGCGTTCAATGTCGCGATAACGCCGATTGGGTCGGCGGCACCAGCCTGGTATTCAGGGAACAATGTGTCAAATGCATCATTGTTTATATATGAATAAGAGTATGACCCTGTTGCATTCGGATTCATTGCCGAATATTTACAAAACAAATCAGTATTCACAACCGCTGCGCATCCAGTCTTGATTTCCTGATAGCTGACCGCGTTGTTGATTGATTTGTCAGTTGCACCAAATACCTGGGAATAACATGCTGCGCCATTACCGCCACCGCAAACACGCATTGCGCATGTTTTGATTGTGTCGGTGCACTTTGCCTTGGCCTTGGTATCAAATTTATCGACCAGGTCGGCAATTTTGGCCTTCATCGCGCTGTTCATTCGGGACGAATATGCCTCGTCATAAACTTCTTCTTGGTTGTCTTCGTCCTTTAATTGGGACGCCGTTGGCATTGCGCCATTACCCAAGAATGTTGCATAGCAATATTTGTTGGAACCAATGGTATCCATACAAGAGTTCTTGATGTATGCCGCAATCGCAGATGTGCTGACACTGTCTGAAACAGTGATTGCCGCGCCCGCAGTTGAATCGGCGTTACCGGAATTGATGTCAGTTACCAACTGGGCAGTCTGGGTTGACGCGTTTTCATAGCATTTATATGGATTTTCTGCACATGCATTCAATATACATTGGTCAACAACCTTGTAGCAAGTGGATACGGCATTTATTGCCGCCAAGGACGCCCCTTCGGAAATCATTTCGCCAATACGGCTGGTCGCGCTGGGCGATACAGATGTGTTTGTTGAACCAAATAATTCAATCTTGCCATCTGATTGGCACCGCGCCAATGTAGAATCGCAATACACCATTTGCTTTCTGAATTCGGCGTTCGTTGTGCACAATTCAAAATCCGCACCGCAAACGTTGTCCTTTTTTAAACAAGACGTGTAACGTTTTACACAAGTCGATGTGTCATATTTATTAGAGATTGCCGCACCGATAATCAACTGGCCCAAGACACTGCCATCGGTTGGGTATGTGTAATCTGTAACCTCGCCATACGTATTCTTGGTTGCGACGTTGGACAATGCGGTCGTGCTGGACGTTCCGAACAAACTGTTTATCCCAGATGTGTTGCACTGGGCCAATGTGGACAGACATTGTGGCATTTTGCCGTGGAACAAAACGCGTGTTGTGCATTCTTCGAAATTCGGGCCACACGCATCTGCCCCTTTCAGGCACGAGGTGTATGCGTCAATACATTCAGCATTTGCCAATAAATTGGATGTCGTTGTCGTCGTTGTGCCAGAAATCACACCCGCCGATGTCGTCATCGTCGGCATGCGACGCATTGCATTGCCAATCACACTGGGGCGTGCGGTAACCGCAAAAGCCGCAGATGTGCATGCCAAAACAGCAACAAAACTGATAGATTTATTCAGAAAACTCATCCTGTCCACTCCATTATTTATGGTTTATTATATCACAAAATATATGTTTGATAAAGAAAAAATCTGTGAAATCATGGGCAAAATAAAAGGGGGCCTGCGCCCCCAAAATTTATCCAATTTCGTCCAAAATACACCGCAATTCATTCATGTCATTTGGCAGGCGCGATTTAAAATGCATACGTATGCCTGTTACCGGATGGGCAAATTCCAGGTATTCTGCATGCAACATTTGACCATTATGGGCCTTTAAGAAATCCAGCAATTCGCCATCGCGCACCGACGCCAGGCGATTTGTCCCGCGACCATAGACCGGGTCACACAAAACCGGGAATCCATGCGACGACAGATGGACGCGTATCTGGTGCGTGCGCCCCGTCAGCAAATTGCAACGCAACGCCGCACAGCCTGCACGTGGCCAAACCGACATAACAGTCACCTGGGTATGGGCCGGTTTTCCCCCAGATTTCACCATGGTCATTTTCTGGCGATTACGGGACGAACGGGCAATATTTCCCGTTATGTCTGCGCCGTCCCAATTCGGCACGCCCCACACAAACGCAACATAGCGACGAATTAAATCGTGACTGGAAAATATTTTTACCAACCCACGAAATGCCGCGTCAGATTTGGCAAAGACCATAACGCCACTGGTATCCTTGTCCAGACGATGCACAACCCCCGGACGCGTCGCGCCACCCAACAGCGACAAATTACAGTGCGCCAAAATATTCTGAACCAGTGTCTTTGTCTTGTTTCCAGCCGACGGATACATCACCACGCCACGCGGTTTATTGATAACAATAATATCATCATCTTCGTATAAAATATCCAAATCAAAATCAGACGATATGTTTTCGGCGGCAACATCTGTCTTGGGTGCAGGAATTTCAACTGTGATTTTGTCCCCAGAACGCAGACGTGTTGCCATACGCGCAGACGTCCCATTCAAGGTTATTGGGAAACGCTGAATCTCGCTGCGAGAAAAGTCGGACATGTTATCCGCTAGAAATTTGTCCAGGCGCACGCCAGCGGCAGCATCATCTGTGATAAATTCGCGAATTTCGTTCATAAAAACACCTATTTATATTCTGGCCAATCGGGTCCAACGGTGCAACGCGACAAATCAATTGTCAGTTCACGCGTGCGACCGGCTACCGGACACGTCAATATTCCTGTGGTCGTTGCCTGGTCTGCGTCACGGGTGGCATTGCGATACGCAAAATGAATTTCGGTCGGTGCGGCAACACATGCGATTTGTAACGCGCCATCATTTTTACCGTTTGGCCCCAACCACACACGGACCCCATACGCCAGGCCATAACACGGAAATGCGTCCAAGTAATATAAAATCAATCCCTGACGACCAATCAATCTTGAATCAGGACGAAATGTCGCTGTGTATTGATTCAGGTCCAAACCTGTTACCGCCTGCCAATCTGTGCTGGTTGAAAAAATACTGACTCGTTTAACAACGGGTGCATCACCGGCAATGCACTGCGCCGACAAAAACATCGCAAATATTGCTGATATTATTTTTTTCATTTTACTGTCCCCCCTGTGGCCAAACGCACCGACACGCGTCGCACACCCATTGGTGATATTGACATTGTATACGAAAATTGACTGTGTCCGCCCGCATCTAACAGCGTTGCCGTCGGCATAAATTTCTGTTGTGCGATAACATTGTCATGTGCGTCATATGCAACAACAATCAAATCTGGAACACCGTAAATTTCACCAGATACATTTTCAACAATACCATCAACTGTCAAACGAGTGTTACCTGCCTCGTCTAAAACAGTTCGCACAGCCGTCGCGCGTGCAACCAACGGCCCCGTTGACGCCGCATCAATCTGGTGACGTGCGACAACGGCAATAGTGAACACAATCGCCGACAAAAGTGCACACAACGACGCCAACAACACCATCAGCGGCCCACGCCGGTTTGCCCGTGGCGGCACCCACGTATGTCCACAGACCGCGCACTTTACCGGCACGGCCGCGGGAAATTGCCCGGAATATTCTGTCTTGCAAAATTCGCATTTTATTTTCATGATTTTTTTATACCACAAATTATTACAAATTCAACTGGCTATATTTCGCAGTGACGCGCGTCTGGATTTCACGCAACGCGTTAAGGTAATCCGAAACCGTTGCATTTTTGTTTGTCGCAATTGGTGCAAACAGTTGGTATGAAACCGTGCTGCCACGCGTATCACGCGCAGCATACCCTGCCATATCGTTCAAATTTTTCAGTATTGCGTCCATAAAATGCGCTGTGTTACCACTCGCATCCCAATAATAATCTGAATTTACCGAATCCTGGATACGTTTGCTGACCACCAGGCGCGGCGTTATTGACCCGGCAAATCCAACCGTTACGTATATCGCATTAATACGCCCACCAGTCATATCAACGGAATCATTTACATGCAAGACGGCGGCTTTTCTGCTGCCACCGATAGACAGACCTGACAACGTCAAATTCGTCACCCACAGATCGTTTACCGTAAACAAAGAAAACTTGCCAACATCAGATAATTTCAGCCCACCCGACACTTGCATTGACCGCGCATCAGATGACATCGTGCCCATGACCGTTGCGTTTTTGACATCGAACACCCCGTCAATTGTTGGTCGCGTTTGAAATACCAGATTAGTTGTAACCGCACGCCCGATTGTCAGCCCCGAATTCATTGTCGCATTTGTGGCATCAAAGAACGTCGTGTTTTTGACATCGTGCCCCCCCAGGTTTAATCCCGCCTGCATCGTTGCATCCCGCGCATCATTTGATGGCACGCGCCACAAATATAGTGCATTATCACGGTTAACTGGGGTCGTGGCAACAATACCACTTGATGCAGTAATCCCCAAATCAATATTATCCGTACGGAACGAATTAAATGCACCGTATGTGCGCGCGTTATCAACAAACCCAATCTGGCCCGCGCCGGTTGACACAATTTCGCGTGTACGCATTGGGGTCATATCGGCGTCAGACATGACAATGACACCCTGTAACGTTGATTTACCACCACGTTGCGCGGTCTTTAAAATGCGCAATTGATATTGACGCTTTGTGTCGGCCAGATTTGTATTCAAACCAAAATCGTATAAATCAGACAATTCGACGCGCGTGATATTCTTGCCCACAGGACGTAATAAATCCTCACGTTTGGCGACGATGTAACGTTCCAGTGCCGTCTGTATATTTTCCATTTCGCGCGCAATGACGATATTTTCGGCGCGCGCCGTCGCGCGGGCCTGGTATCGGAACAAGAACGGGATTATCATCGCGGCCAGTGCAACCGTCAGCAATAATTCCATCAGCATGCCGCCACGCTGGGGCGCAATCAAAAAAATACGTTTTGATTTCATCATGGTTGCACATCCTTTGGCATGGCCGATTTCCACCCAGATTGCATCAGCACACCAAACGCACTGCGCACCGGGGCGGCAGGAATTATTGCACGTTCAAATGTCAATGTGCTGAACTGGGGCGGGACCGTTGATGGAAATGTCCAATTCCCGATTTTCAGTGGCGCGGTCGTTGACATCAGCAATTCGCCCGACACCGTTAAACCAAAATTTTCAAAAAACGTCATTTCTGTGGCGGATACGTATGGGGTCCGAACAGTATTTGCAGATATTCCGGCAAAACCACTGACCGTGCGGGTTGAATCTGATTTCAGGACAAAATCCTTGGCCACATTGACCGAGCCTGTAACCGACGCGCGATCAGTTACAATACGCCCACGCGTTGTATATGACGTGCCATTCATATTGTCGGCTGTGATATTACGAAATCCGGTAACGTCGCCCGTGACACGCATTGCACCAATATTCACATCAGCCGCGTCCATATTCGAGCCCATTGGAAAATATATTGTATTAGCAGATATTTCATGAGCATCGGCAAATATTGCCGCCACATTTTTTATCCGCGCAGACTTTGCAATCGCCGCCCCAATGTTAAACAGCCCATTTGTGCCCATATTCAAATCACGTTGCATAACATTTAGACCTTCGTCATCTGATGATGTCCTGTGCAAATATTTTGATGTATCAATTCCGGCGACATCACGCGTCACCCGATAAATCAATTGCCCAGAACGAAAATCCGGTGCAGAAACCGCCCACGACGCACCATACGCCACCCCATCATCAGACACAACAGCCGCATCCATGCCAATGTGGCGCGCGATACGCGTTGTGCGCAACATATCTAAATCTGTATCAAATGCCAAATAAACATCTGTAACCGTTGCGCCATTTACAGCATATTTATCAATAAATCCTGTCGCTGCTGATTCTGATATTTCTGCCAGTTCATCATCGGCCAGTTTAATTTGCGCAACATCTGGCCATTTGTCTTGGTTCGTGCGAACATAATTCAGCACGTTCCCACGCAACGCAATGATATCACGTGCCGTGGCCATATCACGAACATTGTCGGTAGCGTCGTTGATTTGTGTATACAGAAACGGCGTCACAATCGCAACAATCGCCATGGCCAATATAACCTCGGTCATGCTGGTACCACGTGCGCTGTCGGAAAAAATCCTAGTTCCGTTCACAATTACCCCCACCGTTTAACAAACATTGTTTTATATCAATACGCTGTTCCAGACGCTGCCAAAAATAATACTGGCATATTATATACTGGGCCAACGACTTCTGGTTATAAACGCCATCTAATCGGTCAATAATATTCTTGCACGCGACCATATCGCCATCATCAGCACTGGGATTGCTGATAATGTCAACAGCACTGTTATCAATTCCCGTAATTAAAACATCTGGTAATATTGATGTCCCGGCCGGTCGAATATCAAGCACCACGTCACCCGTTTCGCCACGCGATAAAGCGTCAGACGTCTGGTCACGCATTGTTATATTTGACGCCGAAATGGTTGCAACGCTGATGCCACTGTTTGCAGAATATTCTAATGAATCAGAATTGATATAAACGTCCTGGCCGCGGGACGCATTCAAGAACGAGTTTATTTCTAAACGTTCCACCGAAAAATTTATCTTGCTGGTAACAACATTGCCACGAACGTTCCAATTTGCCGGCCCAGTAAATCCCGTGCGCCCTGCCGTCATTGCAAAATCATATACTGCCCCAGACGTTGCTGTAAAATTCCCCGTATCACCAAATGCCGAAATTGTTTTTGCATCCAATGACGCCAGATTTAATTCGCCCTTGGTTACCGACAGGGCGGACGCGCCATCACTGCTCTGGAATATTGCGCGGTCGGCCGTAATTTCTTTGATTGTATTTTTTACCTTGCGCCCACTTTCCACGCCGAACAGGCTCAGCGATGTAAATTCACCCGTTTCAAATTCACCAGTTTGCATATGCACATCAGACGCATTATTCAAATTATGCCCCCCCATATCCAAGTCTGATAAAAACGCGCCCGAATCCAAATCTGTATCATTACGGCGCACAACATCGGAATACGCATCGTCCAGTGCAATTCCAACCAGCAAAGCGCCATCAGCACTGCCTGCATAAAAGCCAATTCGACGAACCATTTCCGCCATTTGCACATCGGATAAATCGCCACCTGTTATACGCAGATACGCCGATACAGATTCTGTATCACGATTTATAACCAAGGCAATATCCTGGCCTAACGCGGTGCGCGGAACAAACCCCAGCGGCAAACCATATGATTCCAACACGTCGGCAAATTTATCACCCGATATAACTGTTTCGTTATACGGTAATTGCGTTGCATTTTCACGTATATAAATCCGGGCGGCGGTTGCGGCGGTATCAATTTGTCGCGTTGCAGAATACATCTGAGTTGACATGTCGCGCGCCGCCATACGACGCACAAAAAACGGCATAAACGCGAACACACACGTCAACGCCAACAATGCCTGTAACAGAAAATTTCCACTTTGATTTCGTGGCACGATTTTCATGCCCCCTCCTACACATCGTCAGGATAGCAATTGAAAAAAAATATTGCAATCAGTTTTAAGATGCTTTAATATCAAAACGTTTGAGAAGTGGCAACAGTCACATGCGCACTGTTGTCTGAATTTATTTCCTAAAACACAAGTAATAGAAATGCAAAATAAAAAAAACCAGTCATCTGTTGGAATGATGATTCAACGTTGCCACAAGTGGCGTCAAAAAAGAAAACAATACCTGGACCAGGCACGCCAGACATCTGACGAAATTGAACGCGAACGTTTGTTACAAGCCGCCGAACATTATGGCCGTATTGTTGCCGCCGAACAGGGCAAGATTGATTCTACCCGCACACCGGCCGAAAAAGCCGCCGCGATTGACCCTGTGTCTGATGACGCCGCGTCCACCGATGACGAAGATATGGCATTGCCTGATTTTATCCAACAAATTTAGTGTTTTATTGTTGAAATTTACCCCTGTTTTGCTATCCTGCAAACAAAAGGAAGTTTGGCATGGACAGCAATTACACAGTATTGGCGCGTAAATACCGCAGCCAGGATTTTCAATCACTAATTGGCCAGGACGTATTAGTAAAAACATTGACGACGGCAATAAACACCGGACGTATCGCGCACGCGTATGTTTTTACTGGGATTCGCGGAACCGGAAAAACCAGCACCGCCCGCATTTTGGCCAAGGCACTGAATTGCCTGTCGTCCGACGGCCCGACTGCTACACCGTGCGGCGTGTGTGAAAACTGTCGCGCAATTGCCGCCGGACAACACATTGACGTTATGGAAATTGACGCCGCGTCGCATACCGGTGTTGATAACATACGTGACATTTTGGACGCCGCGCAGTATCGTCCAACCAATGGTCGATACAAGGTTTATATTATCGACGAAGTCCACATGTTATCACCTGCGGCGTTTAACGCATTGCTGAAAACACTGGAAGAACCACCTGCACACGTAATCTTTATTTTAGCAACAACTGAAATCAGAAAGATTCCGGTCACCATTTTATCCCGCTGCCAACGTTTTGACTTGGTTCGCGTGCCAGTCGAAACACTGAAAAAACATTTTGCATGGATTGCGTCCCAGGAAAAGATTGAATTATCTGATGCGGCAAATGAATTACTGGCACGCGCGGCCGATGGTTCGGTGCGTGATGGTCTGTCCCTGATGGACCAAGCAATTGCCCAAACCGGCGGTCACGTGGACGAGGCGGCAGTCCTGGCCATGTTAAAGCGCACAGATCGTGGCGCGGTTGTTGATTTTATGAACACACTGCTGTCGGGCGACACAGCGGCGGCCCTGGACAAGGTTGACCAGATTTACACTAACGGTGCCGATTTATCAATGTTACTGACCGATATGATGGAATGGACGCATTGGGCAACGCGTATGCACCCTGCCTTGCACGCAGGCGATGTCATCACATCGCCATACACAGCGGACCAGCGCGAACAAATCCGAGAAATAAATAATCGGATTTCATTGAATACTCTGTCCCGCATATGGCAGGTTATGGTGGCAGCCGTCCCAGAAATGCAGGCAGCCGGCAACCCCAAGCAATGCTTTGACATGTTGGTTGTGCGTTTGATGCACATTGCTGATATGCCGCAAATATCTGAACTATTAAAACGACAATCCGTTACCGCACCAATAGCCGCCACGCCAAAGCCAGTGGCAGAACAAAAGCCAAAATTTATCACGATTACATCGTCTGATGAATTGGCCACCGCATTACAACAAACCAAAGAAATATTGCTGTATTCTTATTACAGTAGCAATATTGAAGTTGTTGATTTCTCGGACGGCAATATAAAATATTTTGACCGCGGTAATGATACTGGTTTTGCTGGTCGACTGGCTGTGTGGTTACAGGATAAAACTGGCCACACATGGACATTGGCGCGTCAGGAACAATCCCAGCATAACCAGACCGCCGCCGAACAAAAACAGGCCACGCTGGAATCTGACCCACTGGTCGCCAGCGCGATGGATTTATTCGAAGGCGCAGAAATCGTCGGCACAAAATAAAGGTATTTACATGAAACACGAATCTGGACGTTCATTGATAGAGGTTATTGGTGTTCTGGCGATTGCCGGAATCATGACCGCGGCCGCACTGGGAACATACAAAATGGTGCGCAACAACCAGGCGCGGCATATCGCAAATTCCACACTGGCAGATATTGCAAAAAACACAAAACTGTTATTAGAAATGCGTGGCGATTATACAGGTGTATCGGTTGACTATTTGGTCAAATCTGGGGCAATCAAAACACCTGCTGCGCCGATTGGTGGTGCAAATTGGTCGGTTACTGCGTCCGCTGATGGAAAATCATTTTCAATCAACCTGGTAGAATTGACACGTGGCGAATGTGAATATTTTGTAACGGCAACGCCGGTGTGGACAACATCTATGTTGGTCAACGGATATGAATCAGACCCAGACACACGTTGTCTGTCGTCATCAGCAAACCAGATTTCGTTTATTGTTGAATAAATGCGATATGCGTTAAGAATTTTTGGCACAATATCAACAATCGCACTGTGTGCGTGCATGACGTATCATAGTCCTGACCGTAACACGTGGGGGGCATACCTGCGTGGCGCCAGTTTTTCTGACATGACCGAACCCGCACGCGTTGCAAAACGCCCCGTATATATGGGTGCGGGTGGCAAATTGATTTTATCTGAAAATGTGCCGGTCGCAATGGAATACGGCGACAAGAATGCCAGTGATAACGCAATTGTTTTGCAATATATGGCAAACTTGGAATTTGCAATGTATGACGCATTGCGTAAACCCGGCATTTCAGTCCAGCGTGCAGGCACCGATGTTGTTGTGATACTGGTACGCGATGCAATTATGGAATTAAATGCCCCTGAAATTTCGGCAACCGGTGATGACACACTGCGCACCATTGCAAAAATACTTAACAAATATGACGCAACATTTATTGAAATCGCGGGGTATACTGACGCCATGAATGCAGGTCAGGCACGCGCCCTGTCTATGGATATGGCGGAACGCGTCGGCGTATATTTGGCACAACATAAAGTGAACACCGCACGTATGTTTATTGTTGCCCGTGGCGCATCCCGTCCAATCGCCGCCCAAGATGACGTTGGTCGTCTGACGAATCGTCGGGTTGAAATTCGCATTGCGCCGGCGCGATAACTTTCCCTTTTAATTTAAAAATTTTGTTGCTATACTGCGACCATAATCAAAACAAAGGATGGAAAAATATGGCAAACACAACAAAAACACCTGTCAATCCAGCACAAAAGAAATATGTTCGCACTGGCATTATCGCGGCTGTGGTTATCGCAGTTGCGGCATTGGGCATTTGGGGAATCAGCGCGTTTCGCAGTGGGGTCAGCACTGAACAAGCATTAACCGCGGTTTCAACTGATGCCGCCAGTGGCGCAGATTTGCGCATTGCGGTTATCCGTATGGACGCAATTCAGACGAATGCCGATGCACTGAAATCATTACGCAAACAAAAAGAATCATATGAATCCAAACTGCGCGATGAATTGACCAAGGAACAAAAAACACTGGAAAAAGAAAAGGCCGAAATTGAAAAATCCCAGGACGTTCTGTCACGTGACGCACTGCAACGTCGTGTTGTCGACTATCAAAACCGTGTTACAAAATTACAGCGTGACCTGTCTGAACGCGCACAAAGCATCGAAGAATCGTTCCAACGCGCCCTGGCCGATATCCAGACAAAACATCTGGACCCGATTATCGAAGGCGTAATTGCAAAAAAGAATCTGTCATTGGTAATCGATGGCCGTTTTGCACGCACGGGCAACAATGTTGAAAATCTGGATATCACGGACGAGGTTGTCACCGCATTGAACAAAAAAGTATCCAGCGTCAAGATGGAAAAGCCCAAGGGTTTCTAAACGACACAAAAATCCAGACGGGGCATTGCCCCGTTTTTTTTATTTATATCGTGTGCACCCAGGAATAACTTCCTGGATTTTTACCATTTAAATATTGCACTTTGTTGTTTTTCGCGTATAATCGCGGTATGTTAAATCTTATAAGAACTTTGCTTGGGCCGGCAGCAAACCAAACAACAGCCGGCGCGTTGGCCGAAAAATTCGGTCTGGAATTACGTGGGGACGCAAATGCCCCTGTGCGTGGGGTTGCACCAATTGCGGACGCACGCCCGGGCCAGTTGGCGTTTTATTCAACCGAACGCAACAGCGCGGCGTTTAAAATTCTGCCGATTGACGTGTTAAAGAACACGCGTGCAACCGTTATCCTGGTGCAACCAGAACAGGCCGAATTTGCCCCAGCGGGTGCAACCCTGCTAATTACACCTTCGCCACGTGGAAACATTGTCAAAATATTGGGCGAAATATATCGCGAGAAACCACGTTTTGGTATCAGTCGCGACGCCATTATTGAACGCGGTGTATTTTTTCGCAAACGACGCAGTGTCTATGTTGGCCAATTTGCAACAATTGAACGTGGCGCTGTGATAGAAGCAGACGTCAAAATTTATCCAAATGTATTCATTGGTCGCAATGTGACAATCGGTCGTGGCACGGTTATTCGCAGTGGTGCGCACATTGAAAACGCGACTATTGGTGCCGAATGTGTTATCAATCCGGGTGCCGTCATTGGCAAGGACGGATTTGGTTATACACGCCAAGATGGCCACAATATATTTATTCCGCACGTTGGACGTGTCGTTCTGGGCGACCGCGTATCGGTTGGTGCGAATACATGCATTGACCGTGGTGCTATGACCGACACCGTTATTGGTGACGGGACAAAAATTGATAACCTGTGTCAGATTGCGCACGGTTGCGTCATTGGCAAAGAATGCTTTGTCGCAGGCCAGGTTGGCATGGCGGGGGGGTGCGTTATTGGTGACCGCGCCCTGTTGGCGGGCCAGGTTGGTTTAGCAAACGGCGTTCACGTCGGCAACGATGCCGAAGTTGGTGCACACAGTGGCGTATTTCGCCCAGTTGCTGACGGCAGTCGTGCCATGGGTTACCCCGCGGTCCCAGGTATGGAATTTTTCCGCCAATATGCATGGCTGAAAAAACAATCAAAACAATAAGAGAGCAAAGAGAATTATGTCATGATTGATGTCCAGGGTATTGAAAAAGTAATTCCACATCGGGGCAATATGCGTCTGATTGATGAAATACGCGAATACGATGAAAATCACGGTGTTGGTATCCACTATGTTCGCGATGACGAATTCTGGTGTGCGGGGCATTTCCCAGGAAAACCAATTATGCCAGGTGTCTTGCAGGTAGAAGCATTGGCACAAACCGCGTGTTTTATCGTTATGGCCCGCGAAGGACACAATGATGGCAAAACCATGGGATATTTCACAACCATGGAAAAAATCAAGTTCACACATATGGTGCGTCCAGGTGACGTATTGGAATTGCGTGTTGAATTATTGATGAAAAAAATGTCATTGCACAAATTCCACGGTGTTGCATACGTCGGCGGCGAAAAAGTGGCCGAGGCCACGTTTACTGCAATCCTGCAACGTGATGAATCATTGTAACAACACGACAAACAAAAAGCGGACGTGGTTTGAAGCACGCCCGTTTTTTGTATCGATACCCCCGTATCAATCAAATGGATTATCTTCTTTTTTATAGTCTATTACAACAGGTAAATGTTCCCATTTTAATTCTGTGGCAATTCCGCGACGCAGATAACGCGTATATGATTCCGGGATATCTGATGCACCGCCCACGTTGATTGTGATTTTCATTGGGTGACGACCTGTCTGACGCGCAAATTTTATCTTCATAGGACGTTTCAGACGTGACATTGGTGGTTGACGCGTCGCGACCAATTTTTCCACAATGCGATTTATCAGACTGGTTGGAGCCTGGGCTATAGAAATATCCCATTGCTCATAAATACGGCGGAACATATTTTGCACGCCCGTACCTGTTTCTGCCGACACCGCTAAAATCATCGGCTTTATAATCTGATGAAATGAATTTGCAAATTGGTGTTTTAACTTTAACAATTTTTCATCACGAATTGTCGGGTCAACCAAATCCCATTTATTCAGTGCGACACATAAAATCTTGCCAGCATCATACACGCGTGCCGCAATCCCCAGTGCCTGATTTTCAATATTACGTGTTGCGTCCACCATCAGGATAACAACGTCTGCCTTGGCAATGGCGTCCAATGACTTCAACGCCGACAATGTTTCAACATCGTCGGTTACGCCCGCCTTGCGACGCAGACCAGCAGTATCCATAAGAACAATATCACGACCATAAAAACGTGTTGGGATTTTAACAGTGTCACGTGTAATTCCCGGCGCGTCACGCACAATCTGGCGCGTTTGCCCCAGGACGCGATTCACAAACGTTGATTTGCCAACGTTCGGCTGGCCCAAAATTGCAATCTTTATCCGGTTATCCGCGGGCGCGTCATTTTGTTCGGTCACCGCGCCGATTTGTTCCGCGGTTTTATCTAAAAATTCGTATATCACATCGAACCCAGATTTATGCTCGGCCGAAATTGTCACCGGTGCACCAAATCCCAATTTATAAAAATCCGCCAGGTCCGCCAAACGCCGCCCTGATTCCGCCTTGTTCGCCAACAGCAGCACCGGTGCACGCGTTTTGCGACGCACCAGGCGTGCCCAGTCTAAATCCTCGCCCGTCAGGCCAGTGCGTCCGTCGACTACAAATAATATAGCATCAGCATCGGCAATCGCCCCCAGTGCCATATTTGTAGAATCAGCAGCAATACCCGTTTTGGCATTTTCCAGACCGGCGGTATCCATAATCTGATACGGTCTGTCGCGCATTACGCCCCCCAGATTATCACGTGTCACGCCCGGGCGATCATGCACCAATGCGTCCCGCGTTCCCGTCAGACCATTAAACAGTGTCGATTTACCCGTATTCGGGCGACCAGCAATTGTGACTTTCATCATTACTTTTTCCATTGATTTTTTACTATTATAAAGCAAAAATATAAATAAGCAAATTAGGGGCGAAAAAATGAAACAAAAAATAAAAAAAGCATTTGCACACCTGCGTGACTTAATCATAAAACCAAAACGCTATTTTACAAAAATCGTTGCCGACGGCAATATGGACGAAGCAATGTTCAAAGCATTTATATACGGGTTATTAGGTGGTCTGTTAGTATTGGGATTACGTCTGATTGGTGGTGCAACGGTAACATTTGGGGCGGTATTTACAGCGATTATCATTGTCCCGGTGCTGGCAGTGGCACTGTTATTCATACTGGGCGGATTGATGATGATGGTGTCAGAAATCACCGGTGGCGAACGCGACTGGGAAATCGCAATCAAGGGATTGGCATCAATATTCTTTATATACCCGGCAATATTGGTATTAAACGCGTTGGCATTTAATTGCACATCTATGTGGATTATCAGTCTTATTGTTGATACGTATATATTGTTCTTGTTCTATAATATTGCACTGTATTGTATGCACGGCAAACGGGCCAACGTTATCATTGTTATCAGTATATTCGCATTATTCTTGATAACTGTATATGCAACCGATTACCGTATTGGCTGGCTTATGTTAAAGAATGCCAGCGCGACACTGGCCTGTCTGGTGTAATATCTGCATAAAAAATGCGCCGAATTGGCGCATTTTTTTATCTTATAATTTTCCCAGTTTCGGCGTCAATTTTTTGCCGACCAATTGTTATAATCTTGTTGTCGTATGCTGGATTCGACTGTTTTTCAATTTTGGTTCGCCAATAAATTGCACCATCAGAATTACGCAGCGCATATAAATTGTTATCCGTGCCAACAACGAATATTGCTGGTGCAGTCATTACAAACGAATATGCCGTTCCAATATTTGCGCACCATTTTTTCGTCCCAGACGCAGCGTTTATCCGACAAAACGCGTCACCCAGACCACCTGCATAAACGTCAGCCCCAGCCACAACAATCGGCGCGACAATATCAACAACCGACGCACCACCGGTCATATTACTGGGACGAAAAATATCGGCAACCCATGCGACCTGGCGTGTATTAGTATCAATTTTAATCAATTCCCCCGTGGTCAGACCCGCATAGACATATTTGCCACTGCATACTGGGCGTTGCGTGCTGCGCACGGAATTGGTAACAGGAAAACCACTGAATATTTTTCGGTCGCCGCATTTAATTGTGTTTGTTGCGTCCTGGGTATATGGACAGACCGCAATCTCGTGCATGATTGGCGTATCTGGCAAACCAGAAATATTCTGGTCTAAAATTGTTGGGGCGTCGGTTGCAAAAATCGCACTGCGCACCCCGGGCAAAATTGGGTCGTGTTTTGAACACGCCACCAGTGCCACCAGTGATGTTAAAACCGCAACAAATTTCTGCATAATCGCCCCCAGTTTAATTTAACGCAATGATTGTGCCGTGGCCGATACAACCGCCGGTGCGTCTTTGTCATTAATTATAACGTTCAGCCATTTATCCGCCGCCGCTTTGTCCCCAGTGGCTAAATATTTCTGGGCGACAGTCAGACGTGACGTATAATAAAACGGTGATTTCTTTGTATCCAAATCAGACAGATATTTTTCAACATCTGTCGCTGACATTTCATCACCACGGTTTGCAACAATGTGCATTTTCGCCAGGTCGCGAAAATCACGGGTTGCGCCATGTGCGGCCAGTTGTTCTAGTTTCTTGATATCATTATCAATCAAATACGATTGAAACATTGCCAAATCAGCCGTTGCGCCCGATGAATCCCCGGCAATCGCCGCCAGCGCATTTGCGTCCATATTCATCACAGCCGTTTCATAGTTTGTTGCGACCGCAATTTTTGCATTGCGATGTGCGCGAACGCCAATCTGGACCGCGGTCACGATTATCAGCAGCACCAGCGCACCAATAATCATATGGCGTGAATATTTTTTAATAAACGCCTGGGTTTTGTCATTATTGACCTCTTCCCATACCTCGCGATACAGGGCGTCTTCGGCGTAATCTTCGCGTGTTTTCTTGGGTTCTTTGGCCTTTGCGACCTTGTTATTTCTTTCCAAAATGGATGCCATTGAAATTTCTCCTGTGTAAATGGTGCCCTTGATAAATCATATTTTATTGCTATACTATAAAAGTAATGAAAAAGCAAATCAAGAACGCTTTGCCGGCACAAAAAAATACCAGTTTGGTTGCCGCCCGTGGGGTCAGTGATGAATCGGGCCTGGCCCAGTATATCCAGACTATCCAGAAATTTCCAATTCTGACTGCCCAAGAAGAATACGAATGCGCCACAAACTGGGTAAAAAACCAAGATAAAGTTGCCGCTGAACGCCTGGTGGCCAGTCATTTGCGTCTGGTGGTGTCGGTTGCGTATGATTTTAAAAACTATGGTATTCCGGTGGGTGATTTGATTGCCAGTGGCAATATGGGATTGATGCAGGCACTGCAAAAATTTGACCCAGACAAGGGATTTCGTTTCTCTACATATGCAATGTTTTGGATTCGTGCCGAAATATATGAAACAATTTTAAACAACTGGTCTATTGTTAAAATCGGAACATCTGCAAACCAGAAACGCGTGTTCTTTAACCTGGCACGGGCAAAGCGGGCACTGGGGATTATGGATAATAATCTGAGTGACGACCAAACAAAACAGATTGCCGAATACCTGGACGTACCCGAAAACGATGTTCGCCGTATGTCAACGCGTGTGACCGCACGCGATGTATCACTGAACGCACCAGCGCATTCGGACGATGACGCGCGCGACGTTTTGGCCAATATGCCAGATGAAAAAACAAATATCCAGGATTCAATCGAACAAATGGAATTTCGCCGCCGTGGATACGAATTATTGCGGCGGCACCTGGCCGAATTGCCGGAACGCGACCGCGAAATACTGCGTGCGCGGCGTTTAGCCGAGCCAGTCACAACATTGGAATCTCTATCTCAGAAATATGGAATTTCACGCGAACGCGTTCGCCAAATAGAAGAACGCGCATTTAACAAACTGCGTGATGCGATATTAAAAGAAACCCAAGGATAAAAAGTATGCGCATAACACCATGCCGCACACTGGCGGTGGCACTGTCAATCATCGGCGTCGCACAATCTGCACGCGCGGTACAATATAATACCGGGCGATTTGCATTTAAATTATCGGGATATGGTTCGGCTGGTATGTTACAGCCAGAATTTGAACAATCTGATTTTATTGGCGACTGGCGCGTACGTGCGCAAGTGAATTATGCGGTCGCGGCCGGTCAAACCGTTGGTGCAGTATATGCGTTAGATGATGCGGCATTGGACGAAAACAAGCCCCAGCGCGAGGCATTTGGATTTTTTGAAAACAAAAATTACGGCCGCGTTGAAATCGGTATGACTGATTCCATCGCACGCAAATTAGGCGTTGGTCTGCCCGACGTGGGTGGACTGCGAATCAATGATAAACCACTGTTTTATAAAAAAATTCACCCAGATGGCCCGGTTGTATCCGACACAACAATAACCACTGGACGTAATGCGTTGCGTATGAATTTGGCAACGGTGCCGTCGCGTGGTGCGCAATATGGTCTGTCTGTGGCGGGCGTCACAGACGATTATGACTATGCAGTTGACGCAGGATTAAAAATCCGCAACCCACATGGAAAAACCAAGACAGCATATTCATTTGGGGCATCATTTATGTCGCACCCAGAACACTATCGCACTGATGCGTATTCGCCGCGCGTTTATTCCGATTGGCGTGCCCAAGTATCAGGCGGTATGAATTTGCAATACAACAGTTGGGTTTGGGGCGTATCTGCACGACTGATTTACGACGAAAATCCGCTTGGTATCGCCAGTGATGGTCTGGCCGCAGGAACGGGCGTTAGTTACGACATTTTGAATTACACGTTATCACTGTCATATATATTTTCTGATACGGGTCTGTGGCAACATGATATTGACGATTATACAGACCACACCGTCGTTGGTTCATTCCGCTATAAATACAGTGAAAATGTTGATGGGTGGGCATCGTTGGGCATAACGACCAAGACCCCATTTTTGGCCGCAGGTATACGCCTGACATTTTAATAAGAAAAAACAAAAAACCGGCAATTGCCGGTTTTTTGTTTGCGTTACCAGTTTTATTCAACTGGCATTTCCGGTTGGACATCTGGTGTCGCCATTTCTGGCATAACCGTTTCATCTACAGAGATTGTTTCTGTTGGTTCTGCTGGCTGTTCAACCGCCGGTGTCGGCGTTTCAGTTGGCAGGTTTTCCATCAATTCACCCAGACGTTGCGCACTGGCTGTATCATTTAATGCGCCCGCAATCGTGTATGCAGAGCTCAAATCACTGCGTGCGGAATCAACATTACCAACCTGCAAATTCAATGCCGCAGATTTTTCAAAATACGACATTGCACTGCTGGATAATGCTTCGCGTGCGTCGGCTGTAGTCGCGCCTTGAATCTGTTCAGAAATCACACGGATAGCCGATGCATAATCGTCAATTGCATCGTTGTAATTACCAACCGCCGTATACGCTTCGGCACGTTCGGCATATACAGATGGGCTGACCGCGCCAGATGTGTGTGACAAAGAATTTGTGTAATCAGCAATTGCGCCGTCCCAGTTTTTCAACCACAAATTCAATTGGCCGCGTTTTGCATACAGGTCGCGCAATTGCAGAATCTTGGACGGATTGGCTGTCTGGGCCGCCAACGCGTTGTTAATATCGTTTAACGCCATACTGTAATCTTCGGTGCGAGTATTTAACAGTGCGCGGTCATAATATGCAACCGCATTACCCGGTTCACGTTCAATAACTGCGTTGAAATCATTCATCGCATTGCTGTAATCGCCAGATTGCAAATATGCCTCGCCACGCAACAGATAGGCATCAATATCAGCAACACCCGTATCAATCGCAGCCGTCAAATCAGAAATTGCTGCCGATGTATCACCCGCCAACAATTTTGTTTTGCCCTGTTCGTAATAATCACCCGCCTGCATCAATGCTTCTTCGGTAACTTCAACATTGCCAGCCTTGTGCGACAGCGTATCGTGACTGCGTCCCAGTATATAGAACGTTGACGCAATAAAGAACAAAATAATAAACCAATAAACATAAATCGACAGTGACCATGGATTAAAACAACGTTTATCACATACCACCGGTGTTATTTTCAAGGGCGCGGCACTTGCAGTCTTTTTGACCTTGCGCGTTGTGTTCTTAGGTGTGTTTGTTTTTTTCATTATGAAATCTCCCTTCCTAGTTAGTTGAATATTAGAAAGATTTTAACAACGCGTCAATCGTTTTCTGTGGCACGGCACGAATTTTTCCAACAGGTAAATTTCCCAACGTTATATTTCCGAACGAAATTCGGTGTAAACGGCGCACAGGGGCACGACATGCACGCAAAACAATACGGATTTCATTTTTTTTCCCCTCTGTCACGGTGACACGCAAATCACCGCCAGGCAATTCATCAATCTGCATCGGGCGATATGTTATTCCATCAACCGTCATTCCGCGGCGTGCTGCGCCCAGGCCAGACAAATCAACATCGCCCACTGTTGCAATATAGGTTCGTGCAATATTTGATGACGGCAATGTCAAACGACGCGCCAGCGCACCATCATTTGTCATCAGCAATAGTCCCGTTGTTTTGTAATCTAGCCGCCCGACATAACGCAACGAACGATACCGTTCAGGCAGGAAATCGTAAATCGTGCGACGACCACGTGGGTCGCGCGATGTTGTCATCGTATTCAATGGTTTGTTAAACACATATAACTCTGTCTGTGTTCGGGTATTAATTTGTTTGCCATCAATCGTAACAATATTTGTATCATCAACAAAGAATACTGGGGAATCAATAATAACACCATCGACCGCAACACGTCCAGATGTAATCAGGTTTTCGGCATCGCGGCGTGATGCCGTGCCTGTGTCTGCGATAAATTTTGCGATACGTTGTTTCATCCTGTTACCTTGGCCAATGCGACTGCCGCCGCCAGTTCCGCACGCAACACCGTTTTTCCCAGCGAAATTCCGCGCGCGCCGGCCGCGTCCAGGCGGGCAAACTCTGCGTCTGAAAAACCACCCTCGGGCCCGATTAAAATTTTGTCTGACACGCACGCCACCGGCAAATCTGCGCCATGGACCGCTCGTTCGTCTGCAAACACCATACCATGCAAATCAATGTCTGCAAGTTTTATTTCTGGGAAAAATTTCGGCACACTGTTACGGTTTGATTGCTCGGCTGCCTCGTGCGCGATTTTTTCCATACGCGGCCAATTTATATGGTGCGCCGTTGTTCGTTCTGTAATCACCGGCTGGAACGCCGCAACACCCATCTGGGTCGCCATATTTATTAAATCATCAGTCCGCTTTATCGGGGCAAAAAATAACGTTACATTTCCCGCCGGGTCGGTGTGCGCGGTTGCCGCGCCGATTACCAGATGCCGTTTATCATCTGACAATTGCGCAACGTATTCCCGCCCCGCCCCGAACACCAGGCAATCACGTTGTCGCATAACGCGATCCAGGTAATGTGCAACATCCGCCGAAACCGGAACAATTGTATTTTCTGTAACGTCGTTACCAACAAAAATTCGTGGAATATTTTTCATTTTCGCATAATTCCTGATTTATAATCGGTTAAAATTATGATACAATCATAACGCAATGGTTGAAAAGTTCAAGATTTTATCCGCTGGCGGCTCGTCCAAAGGGATGAACATATTCAAATCCAGCGCATACAAGGAACACCAGCGCACACCAATGGCACAAGTTTTTTGGTCATTGCGGTGGGCGGTTGGAATCTGGTTGGTGTGCGCACTGGCGTTTGGATTGTCTTTTATTGCCGAACACATATGGCGTTACGGCTGGTCACCTGCCACATGGGTTTGGACGCGCGTGTATTTGATAAACGCGTTGACCACGGGCGGCATGTCTGTCGTGGCCGAGATTCCAGGTTGGATTGCCCGTTCACTGATGCGCACAGACATTTCATGTATTGCGCCATTACTGCCTATAATTGCATACTATTTCATGGCAGATAACACATTGGTTGATGAATTCAACCCATATGGCAAGGATAAATTTGCAGAAAAATCATCAAACAAGGCTACCAAGGAAGATATCGAAAAAATGGGGTTGTTTGGCGGGTTTATGATGGTATTGGGATATTTCAAGAAAAAACCGCTGATGATGAACGAGTGCCTGTCCACATTATGCGTCGCACCCCCGGGAACCGGTAAAACCCAGGGTGTTGTGTTCCCAACAATTTTTGAATGCAACAATGTATCAATGATTATCAATGACCCAAAGCCTGAATTGTATCAAAAATCATCGGGCTATCGCGCATCTGTGGGCCCAGTATTTATCATGAACTGGGCGGGCCAAGATGACCCCGCCCGTGGTATATACTATCCATCGTGGAATCCACTGTCACCGGAACACGTGCCGTTTAACATTGCGCAACGCGACCTGTATGTCGATTCTATGTGCAAGGTGCTGATACCAGATAACGCATCATCATCGGCAGATCCACACTGGACAATTTCTGGGCGTGCGGCACTGTCTGGACTGGTTCAATATATTATATCCAAGGTTGAACGTGCCAAGGCCGATGATTATTTCTATAATCGCATAACGTCGGGTCAATTTGATGCCGAAGATGCGGCTGTATTATCAGACTATTACCTGGCCATGATAAACGACACAAATGCGTATGCGGCAAATGCACTGTTGCAGCGTGGCGAATTAAACGCAACAAATTATGTTCATATTGGCACATGGGATAATATTCCGCCGGCATGGGTCGGACGCGAGGCTGCGTTTTCTATGATTCTGGACTGGCTGAACGCATCGCAAATTGCCATTGCCCAAGATTTAGAAGAACGTCGTCGCCAGGGCGACCAGATGGTTATGATGGCAGACCCCATGAAAGACCTGTTTCAAAATGCCGTAGACGAAGCACGCCGTTACGCATATGCGCACCGCAGTATTTTGGAACTGACCCAGTTGGCCAACACCCCGGACAAAGAACGCGGTTCTATTCTGTCCACCGTGATGGAAGGTCTTTCCATTTTCCGTAATGCCGCCGTGCGTAACCGCACCAGCCATTCTGATTTTCACTTTTCTGATTTGCGCGGAATGATTGATCCACGCGATGGCAAAATGAAACCTGTTTCAGTCTATTTGTCCATCAACATGGTTGACGCCCAGGCGTTAAATCCGATTACCGCGATATTTATTGAATTGATGACAAACTATCTGTTAGCAAACGCCCCCGAACAGATGAATGACGGCAAAAAACTGGGGCCATACCCAGTGCTGTTCGTGTTGGACGAAATGCCGAAAATGCAGAAACTGGACGCGGTTATTCAGGGGCCTGATTTGGGTCGTGGTCAGAAAATATCATATCTGATTATTGGTCAGGACTTGCACCAGATTCAGGAAAAATACGGGGCCGACGCCGCCGCAACAATCATATCTACCACCGCGGCCAAGGTTGTTCTGCGTCAAAACGACCCAGATACAGCAAAACGTTTTTCGGATATGATGGGATACAAGATGAAGGTCAAAACCGACAAAGATGGCAAGGATTCTACCAGCGAAGAATTACTTTATACCCCGATGGATATCATGCGCCTGGCCGACAATAAACAATTGGTCATATTCCAAGGCTGGTATCATCGCCCGATAGAGGCCGACAAACAATTCGCATACAAGGACCCACGCCTGGCCGGGTATATGGCGATGGGGGCGTCCAGTCCGTTACCAGAATTCTTGGTGCCGTCGCACTATGCAGCATTGGGTTACAGTGGCTCGCCAAAATTCTTTGACCCACAAACCGGTGAAACAAAAACACTGTGATTGATTTTTGCGGTCCCCGGGGTATAATTTACACATGCGACAAATTGGTATATTTATATTCGTAATTATTCTGACCGGGTGCAGCGCTAATATGACATCGCGTCTTGATGATGTCCAGTCTGGATATGTCGCGGGCGAATATGCCGTAGCAGCGGATACGTTTGCTGGCGGGCGCGATATGGCATCGCAAAATAATCTGGAAATTTTAATCAGTGCCGATGCCGCATTTCACAAAAATGATTTTGCCGCATCAGACGCCGCATACGAAGAATTCAATCGCCGCCATATTGATTTGACCGGTGGCGATATTGGACGCGAAATTGGCGCACTACTTGGCGGGAATATGTCAAATGATTACCGGCCGTATATGATGGACGCGCTGTTTGTGTCGTATTACCAGTTGTGGAACGCGCTGGCAATGGGCAACACAAATGACGCGCACGTAATCATAAATCAATCATATGCACGCCAACAGAAAATGTCACGCGAATATGACGCATTGGTCCAGGAAACACAAAAATCTGCGAATGACAATCTAACATTGGCCAATAAAATAAACGCCGAAAATTCCCAGTGGGCGGCATTTCGGGATATTATGAACCCGGCACTGATGTATCTGTCGGGGATATATTTCCTGAACATGGGCGATTTCAGTAATGCAAAAACATATCTGGCCCGCACCGATGGCATGACAGGTGGCGCACGCCTGGTGGCCGATGACCTGGGGGCAGCACGCGCGGGCCGCACACCGCAAAACACCGTGTGGGTATTTATCGAAGATGGATTTGCGCCCAGATTGTATGAAAACAGAATTGATATGCCGTTTATGACCGACAATGGTATGACGGTTATATCGCTGGCATTGGCCGAACCGGTATTTTGGGACGGTGCAACACCGATTGATGGCGCGGTGCAAATTGCCAATGTTGATGCACTGTTTATGACCGAATTTACACAATACAGTGTGAACGCCGCACTGCGTGCATTTGTGGCCGCGACATCACGCGCAATGTTACAATCGGCAATGTATAATTCAAACAGTGATGCCGCCCCGCTGTTGGGACTGATATCGACAATATATTCTGTTTCCACCACCGATGCCGAGGTTCGGTCATGGCCGACCCTGCCCCAGACTATATCGGTATTACGCACCAAAAATGACCACAGTGGGCACCTGGATATAACATCCCATGGCGACGTGGTTGCCACCGCCGAAATACCAAAAAAAGGCAATTGCCTGGTCTATGTGCGAATTTTAGGTGGCACACCAGATGTCAAGGTGATACAAATAAAATAACAACAAAAACCAAAGGATGAAACGATGAAAAAAATGATGCCGATTGCACTGTGCGCCGTGTTGTGCGGGTGTGGTGAAACACGCGTTGTTGACCTGGACGATACGCGCGACGTGGCACAAATGCAAAATGTTATGGAATTAGAATATCGCGACTGGACCAACGCCGCAGAAAAGATGACTAAATCTATGATTGCCAGTGGCGCGTTCAAACGCACCGCCAAACCAGTTGTTGCAATCGCAAATATTGAAAACGACACTATGCAGCGTTTTGATACAGATATTCTGACAAAAAAGATTCGCACAACATTGGTAAATTCTGGCACAGCCCAGGTTACAACCGCGTTTCAAAACAAGCCAGCGGTCGCAACTGCATATGTTCCTGCCACGGTCAAGGCAACCAGTGCCAGCGTAAATGCGGCCGGCGCATCGGCAACGACCGTTGCAGCATCGGGCGTTGTGCCAGTTGATGTAACCGTTGCAACCAGCGAAGATGATACAACACACATTGTTCGTGCAAATCGTGGCAACGATGAATATAACGCGTCCACAATTGCCAAGAAAGGCACCCTGGTTGCACCAAACCTGTCATTGTCGGGCAAGATGTTACAGCGTAACCTGAAACTAAAATCTGGGTGGTTTTCAAACGTTGATTCGCGCGTAGAATATTACTTGCAACTGACACTGACAGATGTAGAAACAGGCCTGTCAGTATGGGAAGATGAACAACCAATTGTCAAAGAAGGCGACCACGCCCCGACATGGTAAAAAAAATGCCCCGTCTGGGGCGTTTTTTTTTATAGAGAGCAGTAAGTGACAGAGTGACAGAGTGATAAAGTGATAAAGTTTTAGAATAGAAAACTTAAAAACTTGTCATTCCTGCGCAGGCAGGAATAGGG
>URSJ01000002.1 GCA_900550495.1 uncultured Rickettsiales bacterium | reverse complement strand
CCAGCAACACCAGCCAACATAGCAAAGTTTTTAATTTTCATGAAAATACTCCCTTGAGTTTCTGTTGCTCGTGGTATAGTCTATAATGAAACGTTTGAAAAATCAAGGAAAATAAAAAAATGCATTGCAATGAATTGCAAGATCTCGCATTGGCAGGCGTCCGTTGGGAACTGACCGATATGCCGTTCGCCATGTCGCAACGTGCGGCGATTGCCGCGGCCGCGCGCACGGCGGGCGATAATGTATCAACAGACAGTGCATCAGTATGCAGAGCCCAAGAATCTATCTCTGCACTGCGCACACCAACGTCGGTGGTACCGCCAATCGCACCAACGACCGCTATATCAGCAGATACAGCACGTGCAATGGCGGCACGCCCCGGCGACATTGATGCGTTGTTACGTATGATTTCTGAATTTGGGCATCCGCTGCGTGCAGCAGCAACAAACGTTGTTTTGCCACACATTGCACCGAAACCAAACGGACTGGTCATAGTCACAGATATACCCAGTGCTGACGACGACGCATCGGGGCGAATTTTGTCGGGTGCAGCGGGCGAATTATTAGACAAAATGATTGGCGCAATTGGTATGACGCGCGACAATGTATCCATTGTGCCGATTTTATTTTGGCGCACACCAGGGGGACGCACACCAACTGGGGACGAACTGGCATTAGCACGACCATTTGTGGTGCGTGCGCTAGATTTTTTATCACCGCGCCTTGTTTTAACACTGGGGACACTGGTGGCGACCGATATAGCTGGTGCAACACTGCCACGTGACCATGGCACGATATGTAACAGCAGTATGGGCATAAAATGTGTACCAATATTTCACCCAAATTACTTGTTGTTAAAACCGACTGCTAAACGCGAAGCATGGGACGCATTACAAAAGATTCAAAATTTGTTGAAAAGTCCCGATAAATAGTAAATAATTTCCGCATAAGTATAAAAGGAGCCTACAATTAGACCAACATTTAACCGTGATAATCGCCGGGACACGGGCCCGCGCATGAATAATCGGATTTTTGCAAAAACCGTCCAAGTAATCAGTAATAATGGCCAGAATCTGGGGATTATGCCAACGTCTAATGCATTGCAAATGGCAATAGACGAAGGACTGGATTTGGTTGAAATCAATGCCAATGGCGCGGTACCAATCGTCAAAATTATGGACTATGGTAAATTCAAGTATGAGCAAAAAAAGCGCGCATCCGAAGCAAAAAAGAATCAAAAAACAACCGAAATGAAGGAAGTTTGGGTCAAACCGTTTATTGAAGAAAATGACCTGAATATCAAAATGAAAAAGGTGTTTGAATTCTTGGGGCAGGGCAACAAGGTCAAAATCGCTGTTATGACACGCGGTTCTAAAAAGGTTTTGGCCCGTGGCAAAGACGCTGTCCCAGAATTGTTTGCACGTATTATGGAATTGATTGGTGACGCGGGTGTTCTGGAATCCAAGTCAAAACCAGATGAACGCACAAAATCAATCATTGTCGCCCCAGCCGGCAAGAAATAAAAAACGCGCCCCTGGCGCGTTTTTTAGAGCACAGATAATAGATAGTGCGTCGCCGGCGCACCTGTTTTTTGCCGCCAAATGGCCACTTGTGTTTTCAGCAAAACAATTGTATAATTCTCGTTGCAGTGACGTGTTGTCGCTGTGGGGAATAGAAACCCCGTATAGAGTCATCCGCAGGGATGTAAAAAACTCCAACCAGTATCGGGTTGGAGGGCCGTGAATATATTGAATAAACGCGCTATAAACTCTATTATAGTTTCTATCCTCCAACCACCTGATTTTCTGGTGGTTTTCTTTTTTGGGGGCGCATATGAAAATCGGTGTTCAAATTGAGCAAATTCGGCAAAAAATGGGATTATCTGTTGTATTTATGTGCAACGCACCACAGCCTGGCACTTTAGATAGCAAAGCGCAGAGATCAATGTTTGTGCTCGCGCCGCTCGCAACATTTATATTACCTGGATTCTGGGGTCAAGCCCCAGAATGACACTTATGAATAAAACCGCAACCAAAACATAAACAATATTCATAAAATGAAAACCATAATTCAGTCTTTGTCATCCTATGGCTTGACCATAGGATCCAGGTAATTAGAGTTGTCCGACATCGGCGGACGCTTTCATTGCTCTCTGCTTCTGCGCTCTGCTCTCTAATAAAAATGCCCCGGGTGGGGCGTTTTTATTCATATCGCAGACTGTCAATCGGGTTCAGTTTTGCAGCCTTTAATGCTGGTACAACGCCAGACGCCAATCCAACAATTACAGCAACCGATACAGACAAAATAACAGGCCAGACCGAGAAGGGTACATTATATCCCAACCACAGACGCCCGACACCCTGGGACAACCCGACGCCCAACAACAGCCCGGCCATAGAGCCAATAAATGAAATCAGAATCGATTCAGACAAGAATTGAATTATAATCTGGCGTTCACGCGCACCAATTGCCTTGCGAATACCGATTTCACGTGTGCGCTCTGCAACAGACACTAACATCATATTCATAATTCCAATTGCCCCAACCAGTAACGATACCGCCGCAATCGCAATCAACAGCATTTTCATATAACCGGTGACCGTATTCATGGTTTCCATGACCTGTTTCATGTCCATAATCTGGAAATCGTCAACGTCAGAATCCTTTAATTTATGACGATTACGTAACAATGACGTAATTTGTTCAATTACCAGTGAATTATCCGCATCTGAATACAGTTTCAGCGAAATCATTTGGACAGCATTGGGAAAGCGACTGCCCGACAAACGCTTTTTCAATGTTGTTATCGGAATCAAAACCATATCGTCTTGGCTGCCCATAGCAGAATCACCCTTGGCCTTGGTCACGCCTATAACAACAAAGGGGGTATTTTGGACGCGGATTACCGTTCCCACGGGATTGTCTGGCAATCCCAATTCTTCGGCCGTTGTGGGCCCAATAACGGCGTATGTTGACGCATTGCGCACAGCCGCATCGTCAAAGAACGCACCTTTTTCCATCTCTATATTCTGAACGGTGGTATAGCCAGGATACACACCCGTCATTGATGTGGACCAGTTTTTATTTCCATACACAACCTGGGCCCCGGACATTTGCACAGGACTGACTGCGGCAACATCGGGCAATTTTGCAATATATTCTGCATCGTCAATGGTCAGTGTCTGGCGATTGCCGCTGCGCACACCACCGGTTTGTGCTGCGCCAGCGCGGATGATAATCGTGCCTGTGCCCAACGATGAAAACTGATCTGTGATTTGCTTTTGCACGGTTTCGCCAACAGCGACCATAATCACCACCGCCATAACACCAATAACAATGCCTAAAACGGTCAAAAACGAACGAATTTTATTTCCACTGATTGACAACCAGGATTCTTTGAAAATATCGTTAAATGTCATTGTTACCCCCCATTACAACTTGTCATCGTTTTTGGGTATTTTGCCATCGTAATTTATACGCCCGTCACGAATGTGAATCAGACGGTCAGCATATCGCGCTATATCAAATTCGTGCGTAATCATAACGATTGTTATGCCCAAATCTTGGTTTAATTCCTTGAAAAATTTCAAAATTTCATTCCCCATTTTACTATCCAACGCACCTGTCGGCTCATCTGCCAGAATCAGTTTTGGATTTCCGGCCAACGCACGCGCTATTGCTACACGTTGTTTCATTCCACCCGATAATTGGTTCGGCAGGTATGTTTCAAAGTTTTCCAATCCGACACGCGCCAACATTTCACGGGCACGACGCACACGTTCTGACATTGGCTGTCCACGATACATTAGTGGCAACATTACATTATCTAGCACAGTGCGCTTTGACAGCAAATTAAATTGCTGGAATACAAATCCGATATATTCATTTCGCACAATCGCCAATTCATCGGCCGTCATATTTGTAATATCGCGACCATATAATTCATACACCCCCGACGTTGGCGTATCCAGCGCACCGATAATATTCATACATGTGGATTTCCCAGACCCAGACGGCCCCATAATCGCGACAAATTCGTGTGCGTGCACGTCAAAGTTTATATCAAATAAAACCTGTTGGACGCCGCCCAATTCCACTGGGAAACTTTTGCAAATATTCTGCATAGATATAATGATTTCTGATGTCTTTTTCATTCTGCTTCCTTGGGGTAATATTATACACTGATTTTTGCAGCAAACTAATAAAAAACGCACATTACTGTGCGTTTTTTATACCTACATTGGGCCACCGGGGCCACCGTGCATTCTGGTAGTGGTTGTGTTAGTATTTTTTTGTCCTGTGCGTCCAACAACAATCCGGTCGCCGTCCTGTATTTCGTCCGAGATGATTTCTGTTTCTGTTGCAGTCACCAGCCCCTTGGTATACGGCACTAATAACACCTTGTCATCACGCAAAATTGCCACGTGGTCACTTGGTGTTGCATCACCCGCGTTATCAATAATATCGTCAAATTTTCGCAATATCAGTGCTGCATTCTGAACCGACCAAACATCTTTCTTTTCAGATACAACAATCGTAACAAATGCGGTCATTCCCGGCATCAATCGCAGATCAGAATTATCAACATCAATCACAACAGTATAAACAACAACATTTGATGTTGTTGTCGGCGACAGACGAATCTGGCGTACAACCCCGTCAAATGTCTGGTCTGGATATGCATCAACTGTAAATGTTACAGCCTGGCCTTCTTTGATGACACCAATGTCCGCCTCGGATACAGATGTTTCAATCTGCATTTGGGACAGGTCTTCGGCAATCTTGAATAAATCAGGCGTCTGGAATGATGCCGCAACGGTTTGACCAACGTCCACTTCGCGTGAGATGACAGTCCCGTCCACCGGCGATTTAATTGTCGCATACCCCAGATTTGTGACCGCACGGTCATATTGCGATTGCATACGATTGACGGACTGTTCAGCCTGTTCATATGTGGTCTGGGATTGTTCCATTTCTGCGCGAGAAATAAACCCCTCGTTATACAGGGTCTTGTTACGCTGGTATTCACTCTTTGCATAGTTGCGTTGTGATATCGCGCTGACCAAGGAGGCCTTCGCCTCGTCCACGGACGCCTGTAATACAGACGGTTCTATTTCCAACAGAACGTCACCCTTTTTTACCTTGGAATTATAATCAACGTATAATTTTTCAATCGTGCCAGACACCTGGGAACCAACACTGACAGTGTTGACCGGCATAATTTCACCAGTTGCCGTTACAACCTGACGCATATCACCACGATTGATGGGCAGGGTGGCCAGTGGTGCTTGCTTGGTCTTGGAACCACCAAATATTAAAAACACACCGACTAAAATTATGACCAGTGTTAAAAACCACCATTTTTTCCGCCAAATCCACCGCGCCGCACGCCGCAGAAATGACGGCCGGGCTGGTGCGACAGTTGCATTTGCTTCCTTAGTCTTGTGTTTTTTCATTTGTTTCTACCCCTTGTTCCATTCCATCTTTGATTTCACCAATAGCCAGCGCGACCGCTGCACGTTTTATAAATAAATCATATTTCGCTGCGTTATTTTGCTTTTGCGCATCAACCAGTTCTGATTGTGCCGTTTGCCAATCCAGCATTGTTGCACGACCGACACGATACATACCAGCCGTGACACGTTCACTCTCGGTCGCGGATGCTAACAACGTTTCGGTTTGTTTTAATACCGTCTGGGCTGTTTTGTAATTTTGATATGCCGTAAATATATCCAGCGTGGCCGAATCGTTTGCGGCGCGTTCTTGTTCAATTGCGGCGTCATAGTTTGCCTGGGCCTGGCGCACGCCATACATGTTTGCGAATCCCGCAAATATCGGCATAGACGCACGGACGCCAATGCTGCCGCTGATTTTATCAGACCCGCTGTTGAAACTTTCCGATGGCGTATCATTCCACGAAACAGAACCAGATGCAGAAATACTGGGCAAATTTTTCAAGAACGACGCATTGCGACGATGCCATGCGGCGTCCTTGTTCGCGGTTGCACGCAATAAGTCTGGTCGTGATTTCTGGGCACGCGAAATCAGTTCATCAATCGTATCCAGTTCACTAACGTTGCCGAAATCGATGGGCAAATCGGCAATATCAATATCCTGGTTTGCGGGAAAAGACAACTTGCTTAGCAGTGTTCCCTTGGCAATTTCACGATTGTTTTTCGCACGCTCCAAATCCAAATTGCGACTGGCCAATGTTGTATCCGCCTTTAATACATCAGCCTTGGCCACGGAACCAGCCTTGAATTTTTTTGTAGCCGTATCGCGCGCGGTTTGTGCAACAGTGCGCAAACTGTTCGCACTTTTCACATCTGCATCAGCGTTCAGTAAATTGTAATACGCGCCAATTATGCCGTATATGTAATTCTGGACATTTTCGTCATAGTCAAAACCGGCCGCACGCCACGTGGCGGTTGCGCTGTTCAAATCGGCCAAACGTTTACCGAAATCAAACAACAGGTATGACGCCGACAGCGATGCACCATACGACCAGTCCCCCCATTCTTTGTTGCGATACGGCAATGACGCGGACGCAGACGCATTGACCGATGGCAAATAATTCGCGTACCCGGCGTTTTTTGCAAACCGGGCCGATTGCACCGCAAAGTATGACGCTGTTGTCGTCGGATTGCGACACAGCCCCAGGTCAATAACCTGGCTCAGGTCCAGTTTTCCGGCCGGTACAGTCGTGCGCGTGGCGCAATTATCGTCTGCGCCGTATGCCAACGTGGGTAACAAACATAATAACAGTGATATTTTTTTCATTATAATCTCTCTGTTTCCCTAACGTTTATATATAATATAATTTTTATGTTGAATTACAATTTTTTTTTGCCTAATATGCTTTCACACCTTTTTGGCCTGGTGGCAGAGTGGTTATGCAGAGGACTGCAAATCCTTGTATGCCGGTTCGATTCCGACCCAGGCCTCCAAAATATAATTCCCGCTTGTCGGGAATTTTATTTTGGATAATTGGTGCTATCAACAGAATTTTTCTGTTTGAACTTTGGGGCGCGATACCATACAATCACAGTATGATTGAAACAATAACGCTGACCGATTTTCGTAATCATAAATCTGGGCGCATCGCGACGCATGGTCGGCATAATATTATTATCACAGGGCCAAACGGTGCCGGCAAAACCGCTATATTGGAAGCAGTATCAATGCTGTCTGGCGATAGGGGACTGCGTGGGACAGGTTGGGGCGAAATCGCACGTTTTGATGGTCTGGGCGGCTTTTCCGTATTTGCACAGTTATCTGACGACACAGAATTGTCAGTATATTTTAACTCCGGCGATACAAATCGGCATGCACGCATTGATGGCGACACGGCAAATTTGGCTGAACTGGGGGCACGGCTTCGTATGGTATGGGTCACCCCACGCGAAGACAGACTATTTATTGACGGTAGCGCTGAACGACGTGCATTTTTTGACCGCCTGGTTGCCAGTTTTGACGCAACCCACAATGGTCGCATAGCACGACACGCAAAATTATTATCTGAACGCGCATTTGCATTAAAATGTGGACGCGACGCCCATTGGCTGGACGCGATTGATGCCCAGATTGCCGGCACAGCCGTTGCAATTGCAGACGCACGCATTAAATACGCTGGCGAATTAAATTATTTTCTGGCCGATTGCGCCATATCTGTGCGAGGACGCGTTGAAGAAATGATATTAAATGGCGCACCAGCTGGTGGGGCAGAACGGGAATACCTGAAATACCTGGGCGAAAACCGCGAATTAGTGGGCGATAAAATGATATTAGATGGCGTGCACAAATCTGATTTTGGGGTTTTTAATCACGCGCTGAAATTACCTGTGCATTTAACTAGCACGGGACAACAAAAAACAGTATTGCTGAACATTATACTGGCACATGCAAAACTGTTGCACACAAAAACAGGTTGCCGCCCACTGATTTTATTGGACGAGGCCGCCGCTCACCTGGACGACGCGGCGCGAACACGTTTATTTTACGAACTGGGGCAAACCGATGCCCAGGTTTGGGCAACTGGGCTGGACCCCAATGTTTTCCGCAATATTGCAGACGCTGCATTTGTCACTTGCACAAATGGCGAAATAAATAATATACTGGTGCCAGGGAAATAAAAGTTATGGCAAAAATTGATTATCAAGTTTTATTGGATAATGCATTGAAATCTGTGGTCAAGGACGCATTGATTCACGCCCAGATAAATGGTCTGGGGGACGGAACGCATTTCTTTATCACGTTCAAAACGCGGGCCCCAGGTGTTGTATTGCCGGACTTTTTGCGCATACGATATCCAGATATAATGACGATTGTTTTGCAATATTCATATAATAACCTGCACGTATCCGACAAAGAATTCGGTGTGCAACTGACATTTGATGGTCGGCCTTTTTTCATACGTGTGCCGTTTTCTGCGCTGGTTGAATTCAAGGACCCATCTGTGGACTTTATGTTGACCTTTCACCCAAAGGGTGTGGCGGCGGCCGATAACGATATGGAATTACCATTAGAAGAAAAACCAGACACCGTCCCAGATCCGGGTCGCGTTGTGTCCCTGGACGATTTCAGAAAAAACAGGAAATAAAAAAATGGGGTCACACCCCATTTTTTAATACATTGTTTGCAGGATATGCTTGTTTTTATCCAGGCTGGACAACATTTTGCCCGAACCACACGCAACACAGGCCAGCGGATTATCAACCAAGAACGCCGGCAATCCTGTTGACGCGCGTATTGCCGCGTCCAAACCACGCAACAGCGAACCGCCACCAGTCATCGCAATACCCAAATCTGCAATGTCGGCTGACAATTCTGGGGGCGTCAATTCCAATGCCTGGCGCACAGTGTCAACAATCTTGGACACAGTTTGTGCCAATGCTGAGGCGACCTGGGATTCAGTGATAACTGTTTCGCGTGGCGTCCCAGATAACAGGTCGCGTCCCTTTATCTTCATGGTCAATTCATTTGCCTTGTCTTTGGGCATAATGGCGGTGCCGATACGTTTTTTAATTTCTTCGGCCGTATTTTCACCAATCAACAGGTTTTTATTTTTGCGGACAAATTCAATTATATCCAAATCCATCTGGTCGCCTGCCGTGCGAACCGCATGTGAATAGACGATTCCGCCCAGGGACATAACCGCAACTTCGGTCGTGCCACCACCAATATCCAGAACCATTGAGCCAACCGGTTTTTCCACGGGCAGACCTGCGCCAATCGCAGCCGCGGTTGATTCTTCGACAATATACACCTTGCGTGCACCGGCGGCATCAGCCGCTTCTTGTATAGCGCGGCGTTCCACCTGGGTCGCGCATGACGGCACACATATAATAATTAATGGCGCAGCCAATGGATTTTTACGATGAACCTTGCGAATAAAGTATTTAATCATTTCTTCGGCGACTTCAAAATCTGCGATAACGCCGTCGCGCAGTGGGCGCACTGCGGTAATTGTCCCGGGGGTGCGACCAAACATTTGCTTTGCTTCGGTTCCGACGGCTAAAATTTCCTTGCGTCCCATCAGACGATTTTCAGCAACAGCAACAACCGACGGCTCGTTCAAGACGATTCCGCGTCCCTTGACATAAATCAGTGTATTTGCCGTTCCCAAATCAATTGCCATATCGGCAGAGAAATATTTCATCAACCAGTTATACATTTTATAATCCTTGGGCTGTTTCACATTTTCTTGCACTATAAAACCTGTGCAAATAAAAATCAAGCGGGGTCCACATAAAAAATATGCTTTTTTATTTGATTATTACCAGATTCTGGTATTATAAGCGATATGAGAAATACGATTAAAAATCATAATGACTTTTTAATGATGGATGAAAATCTGACGGCGCGCAGTGCTTTTTTTATAATCCGCGCAAAACCAGCAAAATTTCCAGATGACCCGCGTTTTGGCCTGGTCGCAACGAAAAAAACATTTCGTTTTGCAGTCCAGCGCAACCTGGCAAAGCGTAAATTACGTGACTGGATTCGCTTTAATGACGCGTTGCAATTGGCCGATTTGGATTATGTGTATATCGCACGGCGTTCTATTTTAACCGCCGAACGTGATGATGGTCGGGCGGCCATGGCGCGCGCATTGCGCTATTTGGCACATGAACATGCAAAAAATGGAAAAAAGTAATTTATCTTGGTCGGGACGCGTGGCAATTGGGCTGGTTAAAATATACCAGACATGCATTTCACCATTTATCGGCGGACGCGCAACGTGCCGTTTTATCCCCAGTTGCAGCCAGTATACCACCGACGCCATTGCTAAATATGGCGCATGGCGTGGTGGACTGATGGCAATTCGCCGAATAATACGGTGTCGACCAGGGGGCGGATACGGATATGACCCTGTCCCTTGACAAGTGGCGTGATTGTGCTAGAATTCCATAGCTAGACGAAAAATAATTACAAAGGGTTTATATTATGTCTTTTCGTGCAACTGTTGAATCCATGTCAAAAATTATGGACGAAATGGGTATTACAGAACTGGAACTGGAACGTCAGTTTTTGTTCGGTGTTTATCGTAAACACATTCATTTATCAAAGCAACAGGCGGCAACCGTCGCTATGCCCAGCCTGCCAATGGCCGATGCAAAATGCGCGTCCAGCGCACCGCAACAGACATCGGGCTATGCGTTGAAATCACCAATGGTTGGTGTCGCATACCTGGCCCCAGAACCGGGCGCAAAAACGTTCACGTCTGTGGGCGCACAAATCAAGGCTGGCGATACCGTCGCATTGATAGAGGCGATGAAAACATTTAATCCGATTAAATCTGATCGCGATGGCATCGTCAAAGAAATATTGGTATCTGATGGCGCGGCCGTTGAATTTGACCAACCAATTATCATTATTGAATAAGTTATGTCCCAAATAAAAAAAGTTTTAATTGCAAATCGTGGTGAAATCGCACTGCGTATTATTCGCGCATGTCGCGATATGGGAATTCGCACAGTTGCAGTTTATTCAACGGCCGATAAAACGGCAATGCACGTGCAACTGGCCGACGAATCTGTTTGTATTGGGCCGGCCGCGTCCAAGGATTCTTATTTGAACGAATCTGCGATTTTGACGGCGGCATTGCTGACAAATTCTGACGCGATTCATCCGGGATACGGATTTTTATCTGAACGTGCGGACTTTGCACAAAAGGTTGTCCAACACGGTATGATTTGGATTGGCCCAGATGCCGAAATGATTACCAAAATGGGGGACAAGGTTAATGCAAAGCGCACCGCAATTGAATGTGGTCTGCCGGTGGTGCCGGGGTCTGACGGTTCGGTTGACACGGTTGAAGATGCGTTAAAATGGGCAGAAAAAATCGGATACCCCGTTATGTTAAAGGCATCGGCTGGTGGCGGTGGTCGCGGTATGCGCGCGGTTCACAATGCCGAAGAAATGGCGGCGGCGTTCCAACTGACCAAGAACGAGGCACGCAGTGGTTTCGGCGACGACACATTATATATGGAAAAACTGTTGTTGCACCCACGCCACATTGAATTCCAGGTTCTGGGCGATAAACACGGCAATGTTGTTATTTTCGGCGAACGCGATTGTTCACTGCAACGCAAAAATCAAAAGGTTATGGAAGAATGCCCGGCGGCGGCACTGACCCGGAAACAGCGCGATGATATGATAGAGGTTTGCAAATCTGCCGCGAAAAAGATGGGCTATACAAATGCCGGGACATTTGAATTTATGTTCCAGGACGGAAAATTCTATTTCTTGGAAATGAACACCAGATTACAGGTTGAACACCCGGTCACAGAAATGGTGTATGGGGTTGACCTGGTTCGCGAACAAATTCGTATTGCGGCCGGCGAAAAACTGGGATACACCCAGGCAAACGTCGTTCCACACGGTCACGCGATTGAATTTCGTATAAATGCCGAAGACCCAGAAACATTTATTCCAAACCCGGGCAAAATTACATTATATGCGCCATCAGGCGGTCTGGGGGTGCGTGTGGACAGTGCGGTCTATACCGGATACGTAATTCCGCCGACATACGATTCAATGATTGCGAAACTGATTGTTCACGGCCAATCGCGCAGTGCATGCATTATGCGTGCAACCCGCGCATTGGACGAATTTGTCATAGAAGGGGTAAAAACAACAATCCCATTACAACAAAAACTGTTAAAGAATCGCGATGTTCAAACATTAAAGTTTGATAATCATTGGTTGGAAAATTATCTGGCCGAAAAAAAGTAAAAAAACACCGGTAAACACCGGTGTTTTTTTTTACTGTGGGCTGGGCGTTGTCATTATTCTGTGTATTTTTACTGTTGCAATCAGTAAAAACTTTGTTATAATGCCCCGTGCATTGGGTGGTTAGCTCAGTTGGTTAGAGCGTTACGTTGACATCGTAAAGGTCGTTGGTTCGAGTCCAATACCACCCACCACAAATTTTCACCGCGGCGTCAGCAAGGGCTGAAAATTTAGTGTCACGGCGAAGTGTAGCGAAGCCGGACAAGGAATATAAAATTATTGGAATTGGAAATAATGCGAATGCAGAACTAATCTTGAATTAAAATTTCTGACGGGATTCTGTGCGGCGCCCCGTTGGGCGTCGCATTTTTATTTATCAAGGAAACGAATATGACAGACACAAACAATAAATATTTAATTACATCTGCGTTACCGTATGTGAACGGTGAGTTGCACCTGGGGCATTTGGTGGGTTGCTTGTTGCCATCTGATATTTATGCGCGTTTTTGTCGTGCGCGTGGACGCGATGTTCTGTATGTTTGTGGGGCCGACGAACACGGCACACCGGTTATTGTCGGTGCAAATGTGGCCGGTATGTCAATTCCAGATTACGCAAACATGTGGTATGAAAAGCATTTACGTGCCGTGCGCGATTTCAATCTGTCATTTGATTTATATGGTCGCACGCACACAAAATTACAGGAAAAATTGATTCATGAATTGTTCGTCCGCCTGGACGCCCAGGGATTAATAGAAGAGCGTGAAACCCTGCAACCTTTTTCAATTACTGACAACATGTTTTTAACTGATCGCCAGGTGCTGGGGACGTGTCCAAAATGTGGATACGAAAATGCACGTGGTGACCAGTGCGACAAATGTGGTGCAACATACGAAGTGGACGAACTGAAAAATCCACGCAGTGCTGTTTCTGGGGCCGCTGACGTTGAAATGCGCCCAACAAAAAACCTGTTTTTCTTGGCAACGCGTATTCAGCCCCAGTGGCGCAAATGGCTGGAAACGCACGCGCCACGGTGGTCAAAAACCGCCAGTGCAATTGCAAATGGCTGGGCCAGTGAAGGTCTGCGCGACACGTCAATCACACGCGATTTGCCGTGGGGAATTTCGGTCAATAAACCTGGATATGAAAACAAGGTTTTTTATGTATGGTTTGATGCGCCTTGGGGATACGTTTCGATTTCCCAGGCAGCACGCGAAAACTGGGCCGACTGGTGGAAAAATCCAGATGCACACTATGCGCAATTTATGGGCAAAGATAATGTCAAATTTCACGCGGTATATTTCCCAGAACAGCAACTGGCGATGAACGATAATTGGAAAACCGTAGATATGTTAAAGTCTATGAATTTCCTGAATTTTGAAGGTGGCAAATTCTCTAAATCTGAAAAACGCGGTGTATTTTTGGACGGCGCGTTGAAAATTGCACCGGCGGACGCATGGCGTTATGCGTTGATTGCGTCTGCGCCGGAAACAGATGATACAGATTTCACATTTACGCGATTTGCCGACATTGTGAACAAAGATTTGAACGGTATGCTGGGGAACTTTATTTCACGTGTTTGCAAATTGACCGCGAAAAATTTTGGCACGACTGTGCCGGCGGCCGGGGAAATTGACCCGGAACTGGACGGCCAAATAAACGAAAAATTATCCGAATTGACCGTCGCACTGGACGCGTGCGAATTCCGTAATGCGGTTGTTGCGCTGCGCACATTATATGCAATTGGGAATGAGTATATGACACGACGCGAGCCATGGACGCTGGTCAAAAATGGCGACACGACAGGGGCGGCGGCGGTGCTGAACAAATGTTTCCAGTTGATTGATTTGTATGCACGCGTATCTGCACCGTTCATTCCAAATGCGGCTGAAAAAATGCAAAATGTTTTTGTTCTGGCGCGTGATTTAACATGGCCGACAGCGTTTGAATATCGCATAAAAGATGGCGATGAATTTGCAGTTCCTGAAAATTTATTTGCACGCATTGATGATGAAACTGTTCAAAAACTGACCGCAGAATACGCGCCACGCGATAAAAATGAAATTGTGCCTGTCGCTGCAAAAATTGTCGCAGTAAAAAATCATCAGACACGTGAAAATCTGCATATTTTGACAGTGGACGATGGCACAAGTAACGATTTGCAAATCGTATGCGGTGCGCCAAACGTGCGCGTTGGTATGATTGGCGTTCTGGCCCCCATTGGCGCAACATTGCCCGGTATGAAAAAACCAATATCCCAGCGCACTGTTGCCGGCACAGAATCGTTTGGTATGATGTGCAGTGGCGCAGAACTGGGCATAAACGACAATGGCGATGAAATCATTGAATTGTCCCCGGACACACCACTGGGCACAGCATATAAAAAATAAAATGGATAATATAAAACTTGTTTTAATGTCGTGTTGTGCGCCGTGCAGTGCCGGCGCAATTCAACAGTTGGTCAACGGCGACATCGCTGGTGTTTCTGATTTTATCGTCCTGTTTTTCAATCCGAATATTTTTCCCGAATCCGAATACACAAAACGGCTGGACGAACAGATTAAATACTGCAAAAAACTGGGGGTAAAATACGCCATTGGAAACTATGATCACGCGGCGTGGCGTGCGCACGTGGCTGGACTGGAAAACGAACCAGAACGTGGCGCACGTTGCAGTCGGTGTTTTGAATTTCGCTTTAAATATGCGGCGGAATTTGCGCACAAAAACGGATATAACGCGGTGGCATCTGTGTTCGGCGTATCGCGTCACAAGGACCAGGCCCAGGTTGACCGTGCCGGTCAAACCACGTTGGATAAATGTTATATGCCAATTATCTGGGACGAGAAATTACGTCAAAAAATCGGGCGCGAGTCTGATTTTTACCGCCAAAATTATTGCGGTTGCGAATTCAGTATTCGCAAAGTATAATCCATATTGTATATAACAAAGGAATAACTATGTCACGCATATTTGTTTTCCCTGGCCAGGGTGCCCAGGCTGTTGGAATGGGGCGCGAACTGTATGAAAATAACGCGGTTGCGCGCGCCGTATTTGACGAAGTAGATGATGCATTAAATCAAAAATTATCAGATATTATTTTTAATGGCCCAATGGACGAATTGACATTGACTGCAAATGTCCAGCCGGCAATTATGGCGACATCTATTGCTATGTTGCGTGCATCTGGCGAAAAATTACCAGAATATGTCGCGGGGCACAGTTTGGGTGAATACACCGCACTGTGTGCATCGGGCGCATTATCATTGGCAGATACGGCACGGTTGTTGCGCACACGCGGAAACGCGATGCAGTCGGCCGTCCCTGTTGGCGCAGGATTGACCGCGGTGATATTGGGACTGGATATTGATGTTATTCGTGATTTGTGCAAAGGCACTGACTGCGACGTTGCAAATGATAATTGTCCGAGCCAAGTTGTTGTATCTGGCGAACGCAACGCAGTTGAAAATGTGCTGCAGCGTGCCAAAGACGCCGGGGCGCGTCGCGCGATGCCGTTGGCATTATCGGCGCCTGTGCATTGCCGGATTCAGGCACCGGCCGCCGACGCAATGCGCACAGAACTGGCAAAAATCACGATTGCACAACCCCAGGCAATATTTATCGCAAATAAAACGGCCGAACCTATGACAGATGTCGCCGAAATCAAAGAAGAATTGATTTATCAAATGACCCACGGTGTCCGTTGGCGCGAAAGTGTTATGACGATGCACCGCCTGGGTATAACCGAACAAATTGAAATTGGTCCGGGTAATGTTCTGACTGGATTGGCATCAAGAATTTGCCCAGAAATAACCGCAAAGAAATTGGAGATATAAAATGTTTGATTTAACAGGACGTGTTGTTTTAATTACCGGCGCAACCGGTGGAATTGGTGGCGCAATCGCACATAAAATGCGCGCGGCCGGGGCAACTGTTGTTGTGTCGGGACGCAATATTGCAAAACTGGAATCTGAATTTGGTGGCGACGGCTTTATCAAATTGCCGTGTGACCTGGCAGCCGAAGGTGGCGCAGTTGAACTGGTTATGAATACAATAGAGGTCGCCGGTAAAATTGACGTTTTAATCAATAACGCCGGTATTACCAAGGATACATTATTGATGCGTATGTCCGACGAACAGTTTGACGATGTTATCAACACAAACCTGCGTGCATGCTTTAAAATGTGCCGTGCAGCGATTATGCCGATGATGAAGAATCGTTTTGGTCGCATTATAAATATGGCGTCTATTATTGGTGTTATTGGTGGCCCAGGCCAGGCAAACTATGCCGCGTCCAAGGGTGGTATGATTGCAATGACAAAATCCATCGCGGCCGAGGTTGCATCGCGCGGTATCACGGCAAACTGTATTGCGCCTGGATTTATTCAAACGCCGATGACGGACGTTCTGCCTGATGAATTAAAGAAAACATATCTAGCACAAATCCCAGCCGGTCGTTTTGGCACACCAGACGACATTGCAAACGCGTGTGTGTTCTTGGCGTCTGACGAGGCATCATACATCAACGGCCAGACATTAAATGTCAATGGTGGCATGGGACGTTTTTAATAAATGACAAAATTTGATGTGATTGTTATTGGTGGCGGACACGCAGGCGTCGAAGCGGCGACTGCATCTGCACGCCGTGGTGCGCAAACACTGTTGCTGACCCAATCTGAACGTGATTTGGGCGCGTTGTCGTGCAACCCTAGTATTGGTGGCCCCGGTAAATCACAGATGGTTTCTGAAATTGACGCAATGGGTGGCGTTATGCCACGCGCAGCGGACGTCGCTGGGATACACTTTCGAACACTGAACGCGTCGCACGGCGCGGCAACACGTGCATTACGCGCCCAGATTGACCGCAAAATGTATCACAACGCAGTCGTGAAAATTTTGTCCGAACAACCAAATTTAACCATAAAGTTTGACAAGGTTGTGTCGCTGGATTTACAAAATAAAATTGTAAACGGCACATATTCGGCCCGCGCAATCGTGTTGACCACAGGGACGTTCTTGGGGGGCCTCGTCACGCGCGGAAATGAAAAGATTGCATCTGGTCGCATGCAAGACGACGGCACATACCAGGATAATGATACTGTTATTTCTGGGGTGTTGCGTGAAAACGGGTTCCAGATTTTGCGTCTGAAAACGGGAACGCCGGCGCGAATTTATCGTGACAGTATTGATTTTTCGGTCTGTGAATTGCAACCAGGCGACAACCCACACGATTGGTTTTCCCGGCCAAATACAGATAATAATTTTTCGTCGGTATGTTATATAACGCATACGACTGAAAAGACACATCAAATAATTCGCGACAATATCGCCAATGCGCCAATGTATAACGGCGATATTCACGGCACGGGCCCACGTTATTGCCCAAGTCTGGAAGACAAGGTTATGCGTTTCCCAGACCACACGTCCCACCACGTTTTTCTGGAACCCGAAGGATTGGACAGTGATTTGATTTACCCAAACGGCATTTCAACCAGTTTTGGCGCAGATGTCCAAGACGCGTGGATTCGCACAATACCAGGTTTGGAAAACGCACGCGTTGCGCGTTATGGATACGCCATTGAATACGATGCGATTGACGCACGCGCACTGAACGCGACACTGGAATCACGCGACAGGCCGGGCATATTCTTTGCTGGTCAAATCAACGGCACATCTGGATACGAAGAGGCCGCCGCCCAAGGCATTGTTGCGGGTGCAAATGCCGCCGCGCGTGCGTTGGATTTACAGTATCTGATGTTAAATCGCACAAACGCAATGATTGGCGTGCTGATTGATGATATTACAACGCTGGGGGTTGATGAACCGTATCGTATGTTTTCATCACGCGCGGAATATCGTTTGAACTTGCGCACAGATAACGCAATTGTCCGTCTGGGTGATATAGCGGTGGAACTGGGGCTAATTACGACCGACGCGCGTGACGAAAAACTCGCGCTGCGTGCAACGGAAATTGCCAAAAACGATAAATTCTATGCCGGATATATCGCACGAAACGAACGCGAAATTGCGGCATACCGTCGTGATATGGAATTAAAAATACCAAAAAGTATTGATTACGCAAATATGCCGGGACTGACCAACGAATTAGTAGAAAAATTGACGGCAACGCGGCCAGAAAACATTGCGGCACTGTCGCGAATCCCGGGTATGACGCCGGCTGGCATAATGGTTGTAATGCGTAAAATTAAATGTGGAAATTAGTTTTCACATATATTATGATAGTGGTCGCGCCGGTGTAGCTCAGCTGGTAGAGCATCTCATTCGTAATGAGGGGGTCGTAGGTTCAAGTCCTATCACCGGCACCAGAATTAAAAGAACATGAACCAGATTGCAATAATTATTATTAAATAAATCGGCACTGCGCCTTTGGCGGTGGCTGGGGCGCATATCGTGCCCCTTTTTTAATAATAGTAAAACAAAGGTAAGACAAAATGGCATATCCAAAAACCGATGCGCGCGCAGACTTTACAACGATGGAACAAGAAATCCTGGCATTCTGGCGCAATGACGATACGTTCCATAAATCTTTGAACAAAACAAAACAAGGACACCCATTTTCGTTCTATGACGGGCCACCGTTTGCAAACGGTTTGCCACACTGGGGACATCTGGGGGTGTCGGCGGTCAAGGATATGATTTCACGTTATCAAACAATGCGCGGTCGTTATGTTGTGCGCGAATTAGGCTGGGATTGCCACGGGTTGCCGGCCGAATCATCGGTTGAAAAAAAGCAACATCGCCAGGCCAAAGATATTGTCGCAACAGACGGAATTGCTGCGTTCTGTGATATGTGCCGCGCAGACGTTATGACATATTCAACCGAGTGGTTAAAATATTTTGAACGCATTGGTCGTTGGGTTGATGGTGGCGATAACTATGGCTATCGCACAATGGATAAAAACTATATGGAATCTGTTATCTGGGCGATAAAGGAATTGCATAACCGCGGTCTGTTATACAAGGATTATCGTGTAAATCCATTTGATTGGAAACTGGGCACCGTTCTGTCTAATTCCGAGGCATCAAGTGAATACCAAGATGTAACAGACGACGCAATCACCGTGTGGTTTGAACTGGAAAACGGCGATCGCGCGTTGGCGTGGACAACAACGCCGTGGACATTGCCTGCGAACAGTGCACTGGCCGTGAATCCAGATATGAAATATCTGCGTATGCGTGACGCCGATGGTGCGATTTACGTTATCGCAGAATCACGCCTGGCGGCGTATGAAAAGCAATTTGCAAACGCAACCCAGATTGGTGTGGTGTCTGGCCGCGATTTAGTTGGACTGAAATACAAACCATTGTTTGACTATTACGCCGATACGTCTGATTTATTGTATCAAATAATCCCGGCGGACTATGTTTCTGATGGCGACGGGACAGGTATTGTGCATATCGCACCAGCATACGGCGAAGATGACTTTTGGGCAGCAAAAAACATTGACCCGAAATTTCCTGTTTTGTTAAACGTTGATGATTACGGCAATTACACCCCTGACGTTCACGATTGGGCCGGCGAAAATATTTTTGACGCAAACCCCAAGATTATCGCACACCTGCGTGAAAATGGTCATTTGGTAAAAAAAGAACAACATCGTCATTCATATCCCTATGGCCCACGCAGCAAGGAAAAACTGATTTATCGCGCAACAGATTCGTGGTATATTGACGTGCCGAAAATCCGCAATCGCCTGGTTGAAATTACCAAGTCTCAAACAAAATGGACATCGGCAGGCGACCGGTTTTTAACCTGGATAGAAGGTGCGCGTCCGTGGTCTATTTCGCGCAATCGTTTCTGGGGAACACCACTGCCGATATGGACACGCGACGGCGAATACAAAATATTTGGTTCTATTGCAGAAATAGAAGAATTCTTTGGCGTAAAAATAAACGACCTGCATCGACCGACACTGGACGCATTGGAAAAAGACGGTTGGAAACGTATTCCTGATGTTTTGGATTGTTGGGTTGAATCAGGCTCTATGCCGTTTGCGTCATTGCATTACCCGTTTGAAAACGCCGATAAATTTGCGGCAACATTCCCGGCCGATTATATTATAGAAGGCCAAGACCAAACCCGTGGATGGTTTTATTCATTGATGGTTATGGCAACCGCATTGTTCGACGCGCCGGCGTTCCGCACGGTATCCGCAAACGGTATGATTGTTGATGAACACAAAAAGAAACTGTCCAAGTCTGTTGGTAATTTTGTAAATCCCGAAGAACAGATTGAACAATCTGGCGCAGATGCCGTGCGCTTGTTCATACTGGGGTCAGGGTTTATGAAGGCCGAACCAGTATCTATTGATATGGCGGGCAAGGTGTTCAGTGACGCCACAAAAACAATTCTGACCCCGCTGTGGAACGCATATCACTTCTTTACACTGTATGCGAATGCCGGCAACATTGTTGCGACGGACAATTACAGTACAAACAACGTATTGGATAAATACATTGTTGCCGAATTAAACGAACTGATTCGCGTGGTGGGCGCAGCGTTGGACGAATACAAACCCGATGCGGCAATTAAAGAATTCGTGCGATTCTTGGACATTTTGAATAACTGGTATATCCGTCGGTCACGTGAACGTTTCTGGGGCGAAGATGTGGACGCGTTTAACACGTTGCACTATGTGCTGACCACTGTGTGCAAGTGCCTGGCACCGTTTGCACCGTTTATCAGTGAATATATTTACAAAAACCTGACGGGCGCAGAATCAGTGCACCTGCAATCGTTCCCAACGGCCACCGATACAGATGACACAATCGTTCGCGATATGCGTCGCGTGCAATCGGTTGTGTCGGTTGGAAAACAGTTGCGCGAACAATATAAATTGCGCAATCGTTTGCCGATTTCTAAAATCACAATCGCAGGCAGTGATTTACACGCATACGTCGACATTATTGCTGACGAATTAAATGCCAAACATATAGATTTCACGCCGAATATTTCGGCAGTTGCGAACAGTTTTATTTACCTGATTACGCCAAAAATTGGTGCGCGTTTGGGTGGCGCATTGCGTGAAATTATCCCGGCGGTAAAGCAGGGTGCATATGAAATTTCTGGCGATAAATTGGTTGTTGGTGCGCACACATTGAACGCCGATGAATTTGAAAATCGTCTGACGGTGTTGCCGGGCGTTACCGGTGCCGCATTGCCAGATAACACCGCGGTTATTGTTCTGGACACAGAAATCAACGCCGAACTAGCGGCCGAAGGATTGGCGAACGACGCGCTGCGATTTATCCAAGATTCGCGCAAGGCCGCTGGTCTGGACGTTTCAGACAGAATTAAACTGACCTATAACGCAGACCCCGCGCTGGCCGCCGCGATAGAGGCACATCGCAACCGCATTATGTCGGACGCGCTGATTGTTGAAATGACACGTGGCGATGGCGAATACGAAACCGAGATAGAGGGTTATGCAATCACCATCGGAATTCAAAAGGCATAAATGACACCAAAACAATATTTTGAAATTGTTCCGTCACGGCTGAATATGGATATTCGTTCTGAATTATATTTCATAAACGAATTCACGTTCGCCGTGGCTGTCATTTTGTCGGCCCAGGCAACTGATAAAAAGGTTAACGAAGTGACGCCGGCTTTGTTTCAGATTGCGCCGACACCCGCCAAAATGATTGCACTGGGGATTGATGCATTAAAACAACATATTCGCGTAATTTCATTTTTTAATAACAAGGCGAAAAGTATCATCGGCCTGGCGACGCAATTGATGGAATACGCCGGCAATGATGATATAAATTATAAATTCCCGGCAAAATTTCATAACCGCGATGAATTGATGAAATTACCTGGCATTGGGCAAAAAACTGCAAATGTTGTTATGAACGTTTTGTGGGACGCACCGAACATAGGTGTTGATACACACGTTTTTCGCAATGCACACCGTTATGGCTGGGTTGGGGCAGACGCCAACACACCAGAACGCGTTGAATCTGAACTGTTAAAAAAAATTCCAAAAAAATATCACGCGATTTGCAATCACGTGATGGTTTTGCACGGGCGATATATTTGTCGCGCACTGCGCCCAAAGTGCGCTGAATGTCCGGTTGCACATATTTGCACCGCCCGCGACAAAACGATATAAATATTTATTACATTGAAATCAGTTGGTCTTGTTTATCTGTTATACGGGCAATCTCGGAATTTATTGTAGCTAATTTCTCGGACGCCGCAGCGTCCCCCCCAAGGGCCGCCACAGTCAATTCTTTTTGTTCATTACGCAGACGTTCCAGATATTTTTGCAATTTTAATGAAACAATATACTTTTCGGCCGCCACCGCGTCCAGGTTTAATTCTGGCGCATCGCCGTCCAGCGATATATCCAATGTCGCCAAAAATTCAGCATAGCGTTCGGCAATTTCTGGATACTTGTTCGTAATAAACACCAATGTGTTGCGCGTAATTGCGTCAATTTCAGGCACCGCAATTTCAGACGCATTTGATTTACGTGACCATTTATGCCACTGGTTAAATTTACGCGAATTATATTCGTTTTCATATTCCGCACGCAACGAAATATCGGTAATTTTATCCGTTTGGGATTTCAAGAATTTTTCCGCCTGGGCGCGACCACCCGGTGTTGATACGATATAATTTTTATTCGCGATATCCCATATAAAATCGGTCAGACCCGTTGCGTTGTTTATTATTGTGTCCATCGCGTCTTTGCCAGATTTTTTTAATATTTCATCTGGGTCTTTGCCACCTGTGACAAATGCAAATTTAATATCAGAGTTATCGCGAATAAACGGCAATATCAGGTTTGCCGCACGCGCCGCCGCCTTTTGTCCGGCCGTATCGCCGTCAAAGCAAAATACAATATTTCTGTTTGCCTTGCATAATATCGCCAGGTGGTCTTCGGTCAACGCAGTTCCCAATGGCGCGACCGTTTCTGGAAACCCGTGACACTGCATTTGAATTGCGTCAATTTGCCCTTCGACAATAATGGTGCGATTGTTGCGATGAATACTTTCACGGGCAAAGTTAAATCCAAAAATAGTTTTGCGTTTATGAAATATTTCCGTATCTGCAGTGTTGATGTATTTCGGCTCAGACCCGTCCAGACTGCGTCCAGAAAATGCAACAACCTGGCCCCGCGCAGAAAAAATCGGAAACATCAATTTATCACGAAAGAAATCATACATTCCATAATCGCCACGCCGACACAATCCTGTGCCAATCAGAACGTCTTGCTTGGTATTTACAAATTTATTTGCGATTAAATTATTTTTTGGTGCATACCCCAGACGATATTTCTTTATCATTTCGTCGGTAAATCCACGCCCACGAATATATTCCAACGCAACCGCGCCTGCGGGGGTGAATAACTGTTTCTGGTATTCCGCCGCCGCACGCTCAGTAATATCAAAATAAGATTCTTCGCGTTGAACAATCGCTGGGTCACGCGGTTTGAATTCTGGCAACTTCAATCCGGCCATTTCTGCCAATTCTTTGATAGCATCAACAAAGCCGACGTTTTCAGATTTCATTGTAAACGAAATAATATCGCCGTGTTCGCCACAACCAAAACAGTGATAAAAACCCTTGTCTTCGTTCACGGAAAAACTGGGTGTTTTTTCATTGTGAAACGGACAACACCCCCAGTAATTTTGCCCCTTTTTCGTCAATGGCACACGCCGTGACACCACATCCACGATTGACAATCGCGTGCGCAGTTCATCGGTAAAGTTTTTATCATAATTTGCCATTACTTTGTTTTTTTGCGAAACCGCGTGGACGGTTTCTTGTTATTTATCAATTCAATCGCGGTGGATAAATCCGGCTGTTCTTTGACCGATACATTCACGCGATTTGATGAAATGTATGCGCCATAGCGTCCTGTTGGATAATAATAAATTATTTTATCCGTCGCCGGATTTTTTCCCAATTCAATCGGGTCTGCCTTTTTAGGGCCACCGGCCAATAATTCGCGTGCAGCGTCCAATGTGATTGTTTCCGCCGTATATTGTTTTGCCGCGGTGTTTTTCTTGCCATCGGTCACATACGGGCCAAAGCGTCCCACACGGAATGAAATACCATCGCCCAGGTCAACGGATGTTGGGGTTGCTCGCGCTGGTGCATCACCGTCGGCGGTCACTGGTGCCATCGCCCCCAGACGCGCTGTATAATCACATGTCGGATAATTTTCACACCCAATAAATGCACCAAACTTTGATAATTTTATTCCCAGTTTTCCGCCACACTTTGGGCACTTATTGTTACCATCTGGGAACAAGTGATTATGCATAACATCGTTTATTTGGTCAATAATTTCGGTTGTTTTTACCCCACGCGCACCATCAATCATCGATTCTGTGGGAACCCAAAACGCACGCAGTGCAGCGATTTTATCACGTTTACCGTTTGATACATCGTCCAAAGTATCTTCGGTTTTTGCGGTGAAATTCACATCAACCAGCTCATTAAAATATTTTGCCAAATACGCCGCGATAACCCATCCACCAGACGTCGGATGAAAGCGACGCTGTTTATCTTGTTCGACATAGCCACGGTCAACAATCGTTGACATAATTGTTGCATATGTTGATGGACGACCGATTCCTAATTCTTCCAGTTTTTTCACCAATGACGCTTCGGTATAACGTGCAGGCGGTTGTGTGAAATGCTGTTCAGGGGTCAATTCGGTTATTGTCACCGCGTCACCAACCGACAGTGGCGGCAATTTTGATTCGTTTGCATCCACATCATCATCGCGTGATTCGGTATAAACGCGCATAAACCCATCAAACGTGCGCGTTGTTCCAACCGTATGAAAAATCGCTGTATGTGCATCATTTTCTATATCCAGGGCAACACTGTCAAATTCTGCATTAGTCATTTGACACGCAATTGTGCGTTTCCATATCAGGTCATATAATTTGGCTTCGTCCCCAGTCAATTTCGGCATAGTGCCATCAAAGTGCGTGGGACGAATTGCCTCGTGTGCTTCTTGGGCATTCTTGGATTTTGTGACATAAACATTTGGTGTTTTTGGAACAAATTTTTCACCGTATGTTTTATCTATATACGCACGAATATCACTGACCGCATCCGCTGACAGATTTGTTGCATCAGTTCGCATATATGTAATCAAACCTTGTTCATATAATTTCTGGGCGGTCGACATCGTGCGCTTTGACGCAAAGTATAATTTACGCGCCGCTTCTTGTTGCAGGGTGCTGGTTGTAAATGGTGCGGCGGCACGACGCGATGTTTTTTTCTTGTCAATTGCAATGACTGTGCATGCAATTTCAGGCGTGCCAATTTGCGACAAAATGTTATCCATCTGGGATTTGTTTTCAATGGTCATCTTGTCAATTTTTTTATTCGCCACCGAAATCAAATTTGCATTAAATGTTGCATCGTTTGCACCACATGTCGCGCCCAGTGACCAGTATTCAACGGGTTTGAACGCTTCTATTTCACGCTCGCGATCAACGACCAGTTTCACCGCCACCGATTGCACACGGCCGGCCGATTTACCCAGATTGCGCCGCCACAGCAATGGCGAAATACCAAACCCAATCAGGTAATCTAATGCGCGACGCACCATATACGCATCAACCAGGTTCTGGTCAATTTCGCGCGGGTTTTCAATTGCGTTTTGCACGGCTTTTTTCGTAATTTCGTGGAACGCAACACGATAAACTTTTTTACCAGATAAAACCTTTTTCGCCTTTAATATGTCCAAGATATGCCATGCAATGGCCTCGCCCTCGCGATCAGGGTCGGACGCCAGATATACTGCATCGGCCTTTTTTAATTCGTCGATAATCAGTTTAATCTGCTTTTCCTTGCCCGGCATAATTTGCCATTTCATATTGAAATCATGCGCAGTATCAACACTGCCATTTTCAGGCACCAAATCACGAACATGCCCAACAGATGCAATTACGCGCCAGTCTGCCCCCAGATATTTTTCAATCGTTTTAGCCTTGGATGGTGATTCCACAATCAGTAAATTCATAATCTTCTAACTCCCCTTGGCAGATAATTGTTGATCCTTGTGAATATGTGCATTTTGGGCCAGACCAAATCCAAACATCAATGATAACAAACTGCTGCCACCAAATGACATCAATGGCAGCGGCACACCAACCGTTGGCATCAGTCCCAGCACCATAGAAATATTTATAAAATAATAAATGAAAAAGTTCAACATAAAACCAAAACAGATAAGTTGCCCAAATCGATTCCGGCACGTTTTCGCACACCAAAACAGCACCAGAATTATCCACGTATATACCGCCAGCAATATAAACGCGCCAATAAAGCCCAATTCTTCGCCCAGCATTGTGAATATAAAATCGGTTTGTTTTTCAGGCAAAAAAGACTGTTGTGATTGCGAACCGTTCAGATATCCTTTTCCTGTAATACCGCCTGAGCCAAACGCGATTTTTGCCTGATTTATTTGGTATCCGGCACCACGAGCATCGTGGTCGGGATCAATAAACGTGATTATACGGTCCCGCTGGTAATCATGCAGGCCCCCATACCAAACAACCGGGGCCGCCATCAGACCCAAAATTGCGGCGATAATAAACCACTTTTTCTGGGCACCGACGATATAGAAAACACCGACCGTAATCATACCCATTGACAATGCCGTTCCTAAATCTGGTTGTGCCACAATCAATCCAAACGGCACCAGCAACATTGCAATCGGCACCAGATAATTTTTTATCTGGGATAATTCAACCGAATTCATCCATGCAAAATAACGCGCCAACGCCAGCACCAGCGCAATCTTTATCAATTCTGATGGTTGTATATGAATAAAACCTAAATTCAACCAACGTTGCGCCCCCATACCAGTATGCCCAACAAACGTCACCAGAATTATCATTATTAACGCGATTGCATAAATCAAATATGCTGATTTTATCCACGTCTTGATATTTGTAAATGCGGCAAAGAAAAATACAACAAACCCTAACAATATTTTCATCAATTGGGACAAGGCAAACGGTTGCCATGCGCCACCGCCCGCCGAATACAACACAACAATTGACGTCGCCAGCACTAAACACATTGGCGTGAACAATGCAACCGAAAAACGCGACAGTTTTTCAGAAAATGTCATCATACTTGCATTAGAAACACGTGTCAGTCGTGCCATACTATTTACTACCTTTTAATAATTCTCGCATTACGGCGGCCGCAGTGCGTGCGGCAGAACCACTGCCACCACTGTGTTCAGTGATAACACATACAGCATATTTTGGATTGTTCAAAGGTGCATACCCTACAAACAATCCATGATTACGCATGTGCCACTTTAATTGTTCATTGGTTAAAACACCGCTTTTACGTTCGGCCTTGGAAATACTGCGCACCTGAGATGTTCCTGTTTTTCCGCCCATCTTTGCACCAGCAACATTTATCGCACTGCCAGCGGCAGTCCCCCCGGGACGCGTTACCTGTTCCAGACCGTTCATCACATATTTTATATTTTTCGGTTGCAGCCCCAATGAATCAAATTCCGGTTTTTTATCCGTCATAATCAGACGCGGACGCACAACACGATTCGACACTGTGCGTGCAATCATTACACACAATTGCATACAATTTGCCAGAATAAAACCTTGGCCAATGCCGGAAATAATCGTGTCGCCATGCACCCAACGTGCGCCAACATTTTTTTCCTTCCAGTATCTGTCAGGAATAACACCGGGCATTTCGCGTGACAAAATATCGTCCATATATTTTTCCGTAAACCCCAGTTTTAATGCCATCTTGCGAATTGCATCAATACCGATACGCAATGCCATCTGGTAAAAATATATGTCGCAAGAATGTTTCAATGCGCCCGCCAAGTCAACCCAACCGTGACCTTTGGCCTCCCAGCAATGATACCGCCGGTCGCCATAGTCCCAGTGCCCTGGACAAAATACTTTTTCGGTCGGGGTAATTGCCCCTGATTCCAGCCCCGCCAAAGCCACAACAATTTTAAATGTAGAGCCAGGTGGATATAGTCCTTCGACCACCTTGTTCATAAATGGTTTAGCAACGTCACTGCGCAGCGATGCCATATATTCATCACCATCATCAGATGTAAAATTATTCGGGTCAAAACTGGGGGTTGATACCATCGCCAGAATATTACCTGTTTCGATTTCCAGCGCAACACCACATCCCGCCCGATGCGTGGTCAATGCGTCATATAATTTACGCTGGGCCGCGTCATTTATCGTTGTTTGCAGATTATTGCCCAATTGTGGCGCAACGTATTGTGATTTATCTTCGCCCGTGACACGACCAACCGCGTTAGTTATCATTACTGTTTGACCGGGCGTCCCAGCCAACGTGTCATCAAAACGTTTTTCCAAACCAGTTACACCCTGGGTAAAAAACGGTGCATTTGGAATTGAATTTTTAGGTGCACCGACATAACCGAATACCTGGGCACCGGCAGGCCCCATTTCATACACGCGGGCAAACCCACTGGCCACGCGCAACCCCGGCAGGTTACGCGCCTGTAATTTTGCTAATTTTTCCCAGTTTGTATTTTCACTGACCAAGACCGGTTGAAAACGTGGTTGCTTTTTTATCTTGGCACGGATTTTTTCCACCCGCTTTGGCCGCAGGTTTAATTCCGCCGTCACCGTTTCAATCAGCGCGTCCAGGTCTGTTGCCTCTTCGGGAATAATGTAAATCCGATATATTGGCGCGTCACGCGATATTGGCGTGCCAGATGCAGACATAATTTTTCCGCGTTCAGGCATATTTATCTGGATACGGAAAGAGTTATTCTCGCTCTTGCGAGTATATTCACGATAATTAAACACCTGCATCTGTAACATGCGCAAAACCAACATAGATGTGAGTATCGCACCAGTTGTCAAAAATAATGCTGCACGCCGGTCAAATGTTTGGGCAACTTCTTTATCTATCATATTGCGCCCTCTCGATTACTGCGGTGATTGGGGTGTATAATGTGGCAACCCATACAAACATCCATATCCCACGTCCCAGGTTTGCCCACCCCATATGTGAACAGAATAACAACAACACACCAATGCCAAAGAATACAACAAATGGCACAAACGCACGGTCTGACGTACGTGTTAAATCAACGTATCCCTGGAATCCATTTACCGCATATGCAAAACAATACAATGCTGTCCAAAACAATGTTGTGTTTGAATTATAATCAATTAAAAAACAAAATATTACCGAAATCAATGGAAACCACGATGTTGGTCGCACAAAAGAACAATAAAAAATTGGTATCAACGCCAGCACGCCCGCTGGATTCCATATCGGCACAGCCAAACGCCACAACGCAATTACCAGTAAAAACGGTGTGGCGTGACGTAAAAATTTCAAGATATCTGTCTTCATTTATATTCGTGCGTTGTATCAAATTGCAAAACCATCACACGGGACAGTTTTGAAACCGGCGTAATATTTACATGATTATCACGTGTCATTTCACCAACAACAATCCCCGCCGGCAAAATACCACTGATATTACTGGTCACCACCTTGATACCGGGGGTTGGTTCAAATTCTGGGTCACTGAAAAATCCCATTATTGGATGTGTGCCGCCGGTGCCGGTCATGAAACCATACACCTCGGACCCGGCAATGCGCACCGCAATATTTGAATCAGAATCAGTCAATGCGCGAACACGCGTAAATCCAGATGCCGCGTCAATCACAATTCCAACCAATGTTCCGTCTGTGGATACAACAACCATACCTGGTGCAATACCGTCACGCGACCCCTTGTTTAACAAAAATGTATTATGGTGAAATGCCGATGTATCATGAACAATATCAGCCAAAACGGTTTTATATGGCGAAGAGTGGACAATATCCAATTCACGTGCCAGTTTTTGATTTTCAGCAATTGCCACATCACACGTATTTTTATCCGCCAATGCCGCATCTAGACGAACACGCAATTCTTCATTTTCCGTCCGCAGGTTTGCTAATTCATGAATATTTGAAATCAGATTTCCTGTTGCACGCACTGGCCACGTCACAATATCACCAACAGCACCCGCCACCGGAACAACGATATGCCCCATTGCGTTCATAATTTTATAATCAGGCTTTGCAATCATAATATAGATAAAAATGACCGGCAATGCCGCTGCCGCGACAGCCGATTTTATCAATGTTTGCACCCGCGAAGATAATTTATTCTGGTTCATCGGCCACCAGTTTAGACACTAAAAATCAGATATTCAATAAAAACTTGATTTTTCCTTTAATTATGTCACAATCAGACGGCAGTAAAACAAATCCGAAATGGCAGGCATTGCCATCAGGATACTAAAAAAAGGTGGAAAAATGCCAAAACTGAAAACAAAGTCGTACTTGAAAAAGCGCGCATCGATGACTGCGACCGGTAAAATCCGTGTTGCCCGTAATGCCCACAAGAAACTGTTACGTCATAAATCTGCACGTGCAAACAACGCAGGTTCTAAACCACAGTATCTGAATGATAATATGACCGGTCAGGCGAAAATCTTGGCCCCATATGGTTTGAAATAATTAAAGGGGTATTAAGATGGCAAGAGTAAAACGCGGAACAACCGTAAAACAAAAACATAACAAAATCTTGGCCCGTGCCAAAGGGTATCTGGGTCGCCACAGCACAACATACCGTGCCGCCCGTGAAAAAACGGAAAAAGCCGGTCAGTATGCATATCGCGATCGTCGCGTTAAAAAACGCGAATTCCGCGGGTTGTGGATTGTCCGTATCAATGCCGCTGTTCGCAGCAATGGCTTGACATACAGCCAATTTATGAATGGCCTGAGAAAGGCTGGTGTTGTCTTGGATCGCAAGGTCTTGGCAGAAATGGCGTATGCTGGGGACGAAAACTTTGCCAAATTGGTCGAAGTTGCAAAACGATTTATTGTCGCCGAATCTAAATAACCCTTGGCGGCGGGTAGTTGTTTTGTCATAATAAAAGCCGTAGAGATACGGCTTTTATTTTTTAGAAGGTAGCATAAATATGCTGGAACAAATAAAAAATATAAAAACACTTGATGAATTACAGGCGTTATATGCCGCAACATTTGGTAAAAATGGAACAATGACATTGCGGCTGCGCCAGATGAAAGACCTGGATAATAATGCGCGTGCGGCATTAAATGATGAAAATACCGCATTGCGTGCAGCATTTAAAACACGCCAGTCAGAGATAGAGCAGGCGGTTTTAATGGAAAAATTAGCGTCACAAAAACTGGACGCAACATTAAACCCAATGCCGGAATCCCGCGGTGGACTGCATCCACAGACGCGTGCGCTGGCTGATGTATCGGCAATTCTGGAATCGTTTGGTTACACAATGCAAACCGGCCCCGAGGTCGAAGATGACTGGCATAACTTTACTGCACTGAATACACCGGAATATCACCCTGCGCGTGATATGCAAGATACGTTCTTTCTGGGCAATTATAATGTATTGCGCACTCAGACATCGGCGATTCAAATTCGCAGTATGGAAAAATTAGGCGTTCCAATTAAAATTTTTGGCGTTGGCGCAACATATCGTAAAGAAATGGACGCCACGCACGCGCCAATGTTCCACCAGATAGAAGGCCTGTATATTGATAAAAACGTAACAATGCGTGACCTGATTGGTGACGTCAAAGCGTTTTTGCAGAAATTCTTTGAAATAGACGACGTTAAATTGCGTATTCGTCCGTCTTATTTCCCGTTCACCGAACCAAGTATTGAAATTGATATATTATGGCAGGGTAAAAAGTGGTTGGAAATTATGGGTGCTGGTATGGTGCATCCGAATGTGTTGCGCAATTGCGGCATAAATCCAGATGAATATCAGGGGTTTGCATTTGGATTTGGCTGGGACAGATTGGCCATGTTGAAATATGGTCTGAATGATATTCGCCAGTTTTATGATGGCGATATTCGTTGGTTAGAAAATGCTGATATTTAATGTGGGGGTTTTGTTATGAAATGGACACTTGGTTGGTTAAACGATTATTTAAAAACTGATGCGTCGGCCGCAGAAATATCAAATATATTGACGCGTATAGGACTGGAAGTAGAAGATTTAATAATCCCAGTTGCACCAATTGCTGCCAAAATTGTAAAATGTGATGCAATGGCTGACAGTGACCATCTGCATGTATTACAGGTAGACGATGGCACCGGCACATTACGCCAGGTTGTATGTGGCGCACCAAATGCACGCGTAGGATTGATTTCTGCACTGGCGTTGCCGGGGTGCATTATCCAGGGTCATGAAATTTCAGCCGGAAAATTGCGCGGGGTCGTATCAAATGGTATGATGTGCAGTGGCGCAGAACTGGGTATCAATAATGACAACAGTGGAATTATTGAATTACCAAACAATACTGTGATTGGCACACCTGTGATGGACACACCAATTGTATTTGACGCAGGCATAACACCAAATCGTCCGGATTATCTGGCGGTGCGCGGGATTGCGCATGATTTGGCCGCAGCAGGTGCGGGCGAATATATCGCTCCAAATGATGACGTATTACCATTACAAAAAACATCGCGTAACGTGATAATAAAAACAGACCGCTGTCCGGTGTATCAATTCTGTGAAATCAGTGGAATCAACGTTTGCCCATCTGATAAAAAAATTGCGTCACGTTTGGTGGCAATTGGTATCAATCCGAAAAATGCGCCAATTGATGCAACAAATTATATCTGCTTTGACATGGCACAACCAATGCACTGTTTTGACGCCGATGAGATTCATGGTGATATTGTTGTGCGTATGGCGACGCCGGGCGAAAAATTTACCGACCTGTTTGGGACAGAACATGAATTAACCGACAGTGATATGGTTATAGCCGATGATATGGGGATTCTGGCACTGGCTGGTGTAATTGGTGGTGCGCGTGGTGCAACCACAGATAAAACGAAAAATATTATCCTGGAAAGTGCGTATTTTAACCCTGTATCTGTGCGAAAATCAGCCAAACGTATTGGCGTGTCAACCGATGCGTCATACCGTTATGAACGCGGAATTAATCCAACAATTACTGGTATTGCATTGGCGTGGGCCGCTAAAATAATTACAGACGCATGTGGCGGAAAAATCACAGGTGTCGGTTGTAGTGGAAAAATTCAATATGAAAAAACGGTTATAAAATATCGTCCTGAATTATTCTTGGCCAAGACCGGTATTGATATGCCGGCCGACACGCAACGTGAAATATTTGAACGCCTGGGGTTTGTTGTTGATGTAAAAGGTGATGATTGGAACGTTACACCACGCGCCGCGCGTGTTGATATCACAATTCCAGAAAACTTGGTTGCAGAATTATTGCGTATATATGGATATGACAAACTGGCCAATGTTGCGACGCATGTTGCAGACGACGCGGCACCGCATGATGATTTTTACATGAATACAAAATCAGAATTGGCAGCGCGTGGTTTATATGAATGTAAATCGTTCGGTTTTGGCAATTCAAAAACTGAACAAATGATTTCTGATAAGCCTGTTATCCCAGTAACAAACCCAATTGTTACGGATATGGACACGGCGCGAAATTCGCTGTTGGGTAACGTGTTACAATTTGTTGCTAATAATGAAAAACGCGGATTTCCAAACCTGGCTATGTTTGAATTAGGTACCGTATTTGATGGCGATATGCCTGGCGCACAACATACCCAGATTTGTATTGTTCGCACCGGTGTAAACGCACCACGTCATTGGTCGGGCCGTAATCGCGCATATGATATATATGATGTCAAGGCGGACCTGGTATCACTGATGCACGGCCAGAATTTCACCGTATCAACCGATAATCCGCCACGTTGGGCACATCCGTTCCGCTATGGCGCGATTTACCAGGGCAAGAAAAAGATTGCTGAATTTGGTGAATTGTCCCCGATTGTTGCACGTGCAATGAAAATCAAAATAAACGTAATGATTGCAATTGTGGACGATGTGAAAAATTTACCGGCACCACGCAAACCGCGCGAAGCAAAAATATCTGAATTCCAGCCGATAACGCGCGATTTTGCATTTATCGTTACCAGCGATATGCCAGCTGAAAAGATTATGGCGGCGGCGCGTGGCGCGGATAAACGTATAACCGATGTGGTTGTGTTTGACGCGTTTGCAATGCCAAACGGTGACAAGTCAATCGCAATCACGGTTACAATTATCCCGACGGATAATATGTCTGATACAGATTTGATGGAATTACAAAACAATGTCATCAAAAATGTAGAGGTAAAATGTAACGCAAAAATACGTGATAAATAAGTAAAAAAATACCGGCTTTTGCCGGTGTTTTTTTATATTTTTAATTATTAAATAGAAAGTGACAAATATCGCCGTCTTGCATAATATATTCTTTGCCAACCAGGCGCATTTTACCGGCTTCTTTGACCGCAACCTCGCCACCATATTCAATATAATCGGCCGGTGAAATAATTTCGGCACGAATAAAACCACGTTCAAAATCAGTATGAATTTTACCGGCGGCCTGGGGTGCGGTCATGCCACGTGTAATAGTCCAGGCGTGTGCTTCCTTGGGACCAACGGTATAAAATGTTTGCAGACCCAATGTTTCATATCCTGTTTTTATAATCTGGTCCAGGCCGGATTCAGATAATCCCAAATCGTCCAAGAACATCTTGCGTTCGTCTGGATCAACAATTTGCGAAATTTCCATTTCTATTTTTGATGAAATTACCAAAACGGGCGCAACTGCCCCATATTTTGCCCGGACGGCATCGGAATATTTATTACCGGTTGCGGCGGCCGATTCTTCAACATTGCAAACGTAAATCACCGGCTTTGCCGTCAGTAAATTAAACGGCGATGCGCTGACACCCGAATTACGCGCCGGCGTGCCAGCCGCCAAAGCGTCACGAATAATCTTTGCATCGGCCAATAATTTTATTGCATTTTTATCCTGACCATGCGCCTTTTTTTCCAGGTTTTTAATCTGTTTATCCATACTTTCCATATCGGCCAGCATCAGTTCTGTTTCAATTGTTTCAATATCGTCCAACGGGTCAATTCGGCCATTTACATGCACAATATCGTCATTTTCAAAACAGCGCACAACATGAATAATCGCATCTGTTGATAAAATATTACCCAGAAATTTATTTCCCAGCCCCTCGCCATTAGATGCGCCACGAACCAGGCCGGCAATATCAACAATTTCCAGTTGTGTTGGTATAATTTTAGCACTGTTATCAACCGCGGCCAGGTTTAACAACGTCTGGTCCGGAACAACAACACGACCTGTATTCGGTTCAATTGTACAAAACGGATAATTTTGCGCGTCCGCCGCCGCCGATTGTGTCAGTGCATTAAACAGTGTTGATTTACCAACATTTGGCAATCCAACAATTCCACAATTGAATCCCATAACTAAATCCTTTATAATGCGTTTAATATGTCATACATGTGGAATGAATTCAATATAAAAACCGTGCCAGCGGAAACAATTGTTTACCGCAATGGCATGTTTTGCCCGGAATTATCAACACTGGGTGGGACGGTTATTGATAAAAATTACGACGTTCCGGTTCATATAATATATGTTGGTGAAATTAGTGGTGAAAACCGGTTAAATATTGATATTTTGGTCCCGGACCAACCGGTTATTTTATCGGTTCGTGTAAAAAATAATTTACCGGCCTTTTTTAACATTTTTATCAAAAACACCGGGAAAAATTCTGAAATTCATGGTGGTGTATTGTTGGAAAATAATAACGATTTAACGTATAATATAACCGCCAATCATGCCGCACCCGACACGACCATTTGTGTAAAGTCTAAACTGGTTGCGGAAAAAAATACAAAATCAAAATTGTCAGGCACCGCCATTATTGAAAAAAATGCCGGGAATGCGATTTCTGATATTGCATTTTCGGCCCTGGCGGATAAAACCGCACGAATCGAATTTATGCCGGCACAACGAATTTCATCGGTTCCAAAATCAGCCGATCACAGTGCATCGATATTTCACCCATCAGATTGCCAGATTGAATATCTACGCGGTGCAGGATTAGCCGGTGCAGAAACAATTGCCGCCATGCGCGAAGCGTTCATGAACGATTTATAAAACCCATATTGAATATAAAAAACGCCCGGCAAACATATGCTTGTCGGACCTAAAATAGCCACCGCGTCATTGACGGGTCAGGACTTATTTTTTCTTAAAGCCCTGTTTGGCCTTTAATTTAGGGTTGGTTGGGTCAATCAGGATAACCTGTTTACCACGACGAATTTGTTTTACGTTGCCGCGTTTCTTCCAAGCCTTTAATGAACTTAAAAATTTCATATCTAAATCCTTTATTGCGTGGTGATTATAAACGTTTTTTGTAAAAAATCAAATAATTATTATAACACTTATTTATTTTTGTTTGTTTTAAACAAGTTGGTTAAAATCATTTCTTATTAATAATTTTGTTGTAGTAATAGGGCCTGTTGATATTGTTGATAAAAATATTCAACTTGTTTTTAACAAGTTTTCAACATAAAAATACCGCTTTTCTGGTGATTTTGTGATTAATGTTGAATATTTTGTAAAACAATAAACATGTTGAAAAAGTTACAATTTTCCACAATTTCAACAATTTTGACGATATACTTTTTATACTTGTTGAAAACTGTTGAAATTGTTATAATTCAGGCAAGAGAGCAGAGAATAAGAATCCAAATGAAACAACAAGTTCTGAAAGCATTGGCGAATCCTGCGCGTATATTTTACGTGCCATATACACTGGCCGTGATAAATTTTGCCGTGCAATTCATTATTTTTATTGTTATTTTTGTGTTGTCTTTGATTGTGACAAATGGCGCAAATCCGGTTAGTCCGATGTGGTTTTTGATTTCTCTGTGTGCGGTGCATATGATTTTAGCGGCGTTTTCAAAGCGTGACCCACAGCTGGGGCAAATATTGGCCGCAAAAATACAATTGTTTAAAAAGAAAATACCAAACAAACTGGCGGCATAAAAAATGACAGATATTTTTAAGTATTTTGCAGGCAGCGGATTTCCAATAACAACCATGATTATGGTTATGGCGGTTATTTTAATATTTGTTGCACTGATGATGTATATGCCGGCATTGGCACGCCGTGTTTTTCCCCAGTTTGGGTATAAACGCTATTCACGGTATATCCCGTTCCAGACGGTATTCAGTGATGATTCATTGGAATTGACCGATGGAACGTTGCTGCGTGTTTATCGGGTGGCGGGTGTTCAGACCAGTATGCAAGATGGCGTAACACGTGAAAAATTCCTGGATTTACGGGCGCAATTATTCAATCAGATTCATGATCCAAATGTTGTAATGCGATTCTTTATGACGCGTGACGCGGTCGATGAAAATACTGATTATGATTTTGACCAGCCGGTATTACAAAAGATATATGACAAGTGGCAGGCCCAGGGACTGCGCATATTTTCGAATAATTATTATATTGTTTTGTCTGTATCGGGGGCAAATGCTCGTGATAAGTTAAATCAGTATGGCAATTATCTGGAATCAATATTGGCGGCTTATCGTCCGAAACTGTTACGTAATAGTAACCGCGATAATATGGCGCGATTCTTTGGCCGGATTTTATCGCCGATTACAAAACCAGCACCAATTGTATGTGATGGCCGGATTGCTGATTTAACAACGGTTGATGATGTTGAATTTATGCGTGACGGTATGGTGCGATATATCAGTGGTGGCACACAATCTTTTGCGACAATGGTATCGTTCCGTGCATCGCCGGATTACCTGGACGAAGAATTTTTTGAAACAATTTCGACAATCCAGACAGAAATGATTTGCATGAACGCATTTCGCATTATGGGCGCAGCGGATGTAGAGGTTGCAATGCGTCAACGTCAATCGTCGGCCGAAGAAGATGATTCATCAACTACCGAACAAATTTCGGCGGCAAATCGTGCGATGGATGAAAATGTTTCTGGAAATCAGAGTCTGGTAAATTATTACCCGTTGTTTATATTGTTTGGTAAAACACCCGAAGAACTAAATCACTATATTGATGAATTCAAAAAAATTGCGGCATCATTTGGTGTGTCACCTATTGCAGAAACGTATGCAGCGCGTGTTTCATGGTTTGCACAAATTCCTGGTTTTGATGTATTTCCGCGCACGTTTAAAATGTTATCGCGCACGGCCGCAATCAGTATTCCAATGTCAACCCAGCCGCGTGGTGTTGCAAATTCAGACTGGGGCCCTGGGCCATTGGTTGTATTTCCAACCGCCCAGGGAACGCCGTATCAGTTTCAATTTCATGTATCCGATAAACCGGCCGCGGTGGCGCATACCCTGACGATTGGGCCAACAGGTGGCGGTAAAACAACATTATTCAGTTTCTTGATTGCGCAATCATTGCGTCACCCGAAATTAAAGGCATTTTTCTTTGACCGCAACAAAGGTGCAGAAATATTTACGCTGTCGGTGGGTGGTAAATATATCACCATGCAGGGCAAGGAAAAAAATGCCGCCGATAATTCATTTTTAACACACCTGAATCCATTAAAAATGCCGGATACAGCGGCAAATCGTGCATTCTTGCGTCGGTGGTTTTCAATTATAACTGGACAATCAGACGCTAGTTCGGCTGATGAAATTGCACGCGCAGTATCGGTGAATTTTGACTATCTGCCGGAAAAAGACAGGGTATTAAAGAATTTATGGGAAAGTTGTTTTTCATCGGCCGGTAATATGCGACCGGCGTTGAAAAAGTGGGTTGACCCATTACAATATGGCGATATATTCAACGAAACGTCAGATACGTTAGATTTACAATCACGACTAACTACATTTGATTTTACCGAAATTTTGCAAGACGAAACATTATCGCCTGCGGTGATTTCATATATATTGCACCGAATAAATAATATCACTGTATCTGGTGGAAATCCGTCACTGATTATGATTGATGAAACTGCGCCTATGTTAGAGAACAAAATGTTCCGCGATAATTTTATATCTGGTTTACAAGAAGGACGTAAAAATCGCCAGGCATATATGGTTGCGTTTCAGCGTGCAAATGTTTTGGATAAACTGGGGATTGGTGACGTTGTTCGTGGCCAGGCACAGACGGTGCTGTTTTTCCGTAATCCGGCGGCCGATGCATCAGATTATGCGTATTGGAATTTAAATCCGCTGGAAATGGCGTTTATCCAGGGCAAGGCATATCCAAATCTGAAACGTGCGTTGCTGTTGTCACGTCCAGTGACGGGCGAATCTGTGATTTTAAACACAGAATTAGGCGGTCTAGGAAACCTGTTGCGTTTGTTTGAATCAGGACGTTCATCAGTATTATTAGCTGAAGAATTATATAAACAATATGGAAATAGTTTTGTATCAGAATACTTGAAAAAGCAGGGTGCTGGGGATTTATAATGATATGTATTTCCGCAATGTTGCAATTTTAATTTTATCTGTGATGGTAACGCCAGGGTGGGCCGACGATTGTTTGCCGTATAAATTAAATCCAGCGGTTTATATTGACAGTCTGTCCTGGGCTAAAGAGGTTGTTCAACCATTGGACCCGATGGATTTATTACACGGAAATGTGATTGCAACATTGTCAGATAATTACGATATTGTTGCCGATATTACATCAATCGAAGATGGATTTTGTGTCGCAATAAAATCAGTAACTGCATCGGTTGGATATATTAATTTTCTGGTGCAGATAGATATGCGCCATGTGCCAGAATCGTGTTCATACAACGCGATTTTATCACACGAAGATAATCATATCCGTGCGTATTTGTCGGTGATTGATGATTTTAAGCCAGAATTACAGAAATCTATTTATAGCGCAGCAGATTCAATTACACCGATTTTTGTCAGAAATCAGTCTGATATATCAGCGGCTGTTGATGAACTAAATGCGGAATTACAGGCGTATCCAGATTTAATTTTAGTAAAGCAAAAGATGAAGGCAGCCGAAGAAATTCGCAATAAACGCGTTGACCAAAACGATACCGGCGAAACGTTGAAACGCTGTCTATTATAATAATTATTGTTTCTGGTTCACACTGTAATAGTATTCAAGTTTTTCGTGATCGTAATCGTCTATGCGACCCGCGGGCAGAACCAGCATACGCGTAATACCAATCTGTTCAACGAATTCTGGATTATGGCTGACCACGATAATTGTGCCGGTAAAATCATGAAAATTATCGCCGATAATACGCTGGGTTTCTGGGTCCAGATGGTTTGTTGGTTCATCCAATATCAACATATTTGCACGACGCAATAATATCTTGCACAGTGCGACGCGGGCGCGTTCACCCGGCGACAGAACAGATACAGATTTAAAAACATCCATGTCATAGAACAAGAAATTTCCCAATACGGCGCGCAGTTGTTGGTCGGTATAATCAGAATTGGCAACGTTTTCCAGCACGGTTTTTGACGGGTCCAGTCCTTCTAATTCCTGGGCATAGTATGCGATGTCGGTCTTGGGATTTATATCAATTGTGCCGCGTTCTGGGGTCAATATCCCCATAATCAATTTTAACAGTGTGGATTTACCGGTGCCATTTTCACCACAGATTAAAAATCGTTCACCGCCTGTGATTGTAAATGACATATTGCGATACAATAATCGCGCCCCAGGATACCGAAACCACAATTCATTTACCATAATTGGGTGACGCGCACCATCGCGCAATGGGGCCAGATTCATCTTTAATTTTTTATATGTTGCGTCACGTGTGGTGCGATTTTCTATCACGCGTGCCAATATTGCTGCACGAACATTACCTGCGCGCTTCATTGCGTGATTTGTCGGACTGGCGGCGTTTGCGCGTGCCACGAATTCAGATAGTTTTTGTATATGGCGTTCTTCGTTTTCTATTTTTTTATCACGCATACGCTTTATTTCGGCCAGTTTTAATTTGTAATCATCATAGTTACCGGAAAACACAGTGATGTTTTTATTCACCTTGTCCACGTATAAAATCTTGTTCACAATATTGTTCAAGAATTCGGCGTCGTGACTGATTATCAAAACCGTGCCGCGATATTTTTTCAGGTAATTTGTAACCCAATCCTTGGTCGTGGCGTCCAGGTGATTTGTCGGCTCGTCCAACAGCAATACGCCTGCCATGGAATAGAGCAGGCGCGCAAACGCAACCTTGGACTTTTGCCCGCCAGACAGGTCGCACAGCCGCATATTCAACATCGCGGCATCAATATACATATTTTCAATGATTTCCAACAATGTATCTTCGGCGGTATAGCATTCGTAATAATCCAGTTCTGATTGAATGCGGTCGATTTCAGACTGAACATTTTCATCGTCGGGCGTGGTGGCAATCTGTTCATATAACCGGTGTAATTTAGATTCCAGTTCGGCAATTGGTCGCCCGGTTGTTAAAAAATCCCATACGGTTATGTCGGGCGTGGATATTTCAATCGTCTGGGGCAGATATCCAATCCGCGCGCCATCCAGGTCAATATGACCGGCGTCTGGTGTAATCTGGCCCAGGATTATTTTAAACAATGTGGTCTTGCCCGCACCATTGACACCAACAACACCAACCTTGTCACGTGGGTTCAGGTTAAATTCTGCGTTATTATAAATAACATTTGTTCCAAATGATAATGACAATCCATATGCATGCATGATGCATATTATTCTATGTAATTTATATTTATTGGCAAGCAGATATTTGCGCCAATTCATCGGCGTATTTATCTGCCATCGCGGTGTATTTTTTCGTAATGTCTGGCGTGCCGCGATTGGCGCGCACCCGCATCAATTTAACCCCTGAATTAATAACCAGGCGACCAATAGAATTACATACCGATGGGTTTAACTTTTGTCGCATCGCTGATTCAAAACAAATTAAAAAATCAATAAATGTTCGATATATTGGGTTTGAATCAATCAGAGACTCGTCACCACTGGATTTTAAATCAGATATAATTTCATTTGCAATTTGACATGTTTTGCATTTGCCTGAAACGCCATGCGTCATAATCCACTGTGCGTCTGATAATTTATGTGATGAATCCAGGTTTATATTAAATTCCGACATAATATTACCCCTTGTGATTACTTATTGGGGTCTTGTTTATGTATGTGGTATAATAAAAAAACAAGGCCTCGGCAAAATCTGCCGCCATAAAAACTGGCGGTCGGGGAGTTTAGAAAATCAATACTTGAATGATCCTATCTGCCTTTGGATAAACCTGTTGTATAACAGACAGCACCCCGGCCGTGAAATAACACCGGCCTCCGGCAAATAACGGTGCAATGTCACACCATTACGTTGGATAACGATACAGACACTGCACCGCAAGTATCGAGCTTTCTAAAGGCCCCATTCCCACATCCCTGTGGAAACAATATTGATAATATCAGAAATACTTCTGCATAACAAACATTTATTATTATGATTTATTTCCTAGAAATGGTAATAAAAAAACACACCACAACGGTGTGTTTTTTATTTAACTGGTTGCGGAGTGTGGATTTGAACCACAGACCTTCAGGTTATGAGCCTGACGAGCTACCGGGCTGCTCTACTCCGCGATGAAACGTCTGGGATTATACAACAATATTGTTTACTGTCAATGAATTTTTTCAAATTTTGCGGATTTTTATGCGGTTTTGACTATATTTGTTCGGCTGAAACTGGTATTTGGGCTTTATTCCTATTGCTGTCTTGAAATATGTTTTTTTTGTTGCTAGAATCTGGCCAGATTAAATAACAAGGCGAAAGATGAACGAAAAATTTAGAAAAGCGTGGAAAGGGTTCTGGGAACCAGTGTTGCATATGCCGATTATCCAGTGGATTGTCGCAATTTTGATGGCAGTATCAATTTGGTTTGTGTACTTTACATCACGGGTTAAAATTATAAACTATAAAACATTTAAAAAATATCGCAGAAAACCGGCAATTTTTGTGTTCTGGCACGGGCGCAGTATGATGTTATCGCCGATTATTTGTATGGGTGGTATGCGGGCATACGCGGTTGCGTCACGTCACAGTGATGGACGTATGATGGCAAAATTGCAACGTCTGTTTGGATTAAAACCAATTTATGGCAGCACATCTGATGGCGGAATTTCTGTTCTGCGCCAAGGGGTGCGTATGTTGCGTATGGGGGATCACGGTTTATGCATTTCACCTGATGGACCTGGTGGTCCATCGTTGCGCGTTCAAGATGGGGCATTGTATTTTGCAAAAATGACCGGTGCGCCGATTATACCAGTATGCTTTTCTGCGTCGCGTTCGTGGTTCCAGGACCGCTGGGACAGGTATTTGGTCGCGTTACCTTTTTCACGGATTGTGTGTAAAGTAGGGGAACCTATATTCGTTGATTCCAAGATTTCACGCGATGATTTTGAAAATCTGCGTCATAGCCTGGAAAATATAATGGTAAGCCAGGTTCGAGAACTGGACAAGAAATTTAACCTGATGCAGGTTGAACAAGACTCAAAATCCAGTTCGTTTAAAAAAATGCGTCGCGCACAACGCGCAGAACGGAAAAATAAAAAACGGGGAAAATAAAATGAAAACACCATGGTGGTTTACGCATAAAACGCCGATTGCGTGTTTGTTAGTACCAGTATCGTGGGTATATTACGCTGCGTCACGTATAGTATATTTTATTCGCGGGTTTCGGTCATATAAATCACGTCGGCCTGTGATATGTGTTGGAAACATCTTGGCGGGTGGTGTTGGTAAAACGCCGATTGTACGTGCAATTGCAAATTTGATTGGTGCACCGGTTGTTATGCGTGGATACAAGAAAAGTGCGCATACGGGTAATGCTGGGGACGAAGCAATAATGTTGACGCGGGCTGGATTACAAGTACACACGGGTAATCGTATGGCGGTTATAAAACTGTTAAATCGTCAGACAGATGAAGACAGTCCTATTGTTATGGACGACGGTTTTCAAAATCCACGTATAAATAAAGATATTTCTATATTGGTATTTGACGCGAGCCTGGGATATGGAAACGGATTTTTATTACCAGCCGGTCCCCTGCGCGAACCACGTCGTGCCGCGGCCAAGGCTGATGCAATAATTGTCATAAAAAATCCGCGTGCAAAAAAGAATTTTAAATTACCTGATACTGTGCCAGTATTTTATGCGACAAACACAACAATGTCGCCATATGATGATGCCGAGCGTGTCTTTGCGTTTGCGGGTATTGGATATCCGAAAAAATTTTTCCGTGCACTGGGAAAATCGGTTGTTGGTCGACGTAGTTTCCCAGACCACTGGCAATACACAGATGAAGATATTGAAAAACTGTTTATGTTGGCAGAAAAGAAAAAAGCGGTATTGTTGACAACTGAAAAAGACTGGGTCAGATTGCCAGAATACGCGCGTAATAAAATCAAATATGCGCGGCTGAACACAACAATAGAAAACGGGTTCTTTGATTGGTTAAAGGAGAAAATAAAAGATGTCAACACTGGCAAAAAAAATTAAAATCACCGGTGTCGGAATTCATTCTGGATTGCCGGTAAATATGGTCGTAAAACCATCTAGAAAGCCGGGAATTTTTTTCCACAGAACGGATATCTCGGGGTCTGAATTGATTCCGGCGTTGGCAGAAAACGTCGGCGAAACGAAAATGCGTAATACCACAATTGGACGCACAGACGGCGCACACGTTCAGACAATAGAGCATTTAATGGCAGCATTATTTTTGGCCGGTATTGACAGTGCAATAATTGATATTGATGGCCCAGAAACACCAATCTTGGACGGCAGTGCGTCTGAATTTTTAGCCAAGTTTATTGGTAACGTTGATGGCAAATCCCAGATGAAAAAAATCATCGTGCGTCGTCCGGTCGTTGTCTATGCACGCGATGTATTGCGCACGTTGCCGGCGATTATTAGGTTTAAATTATGGGTTATGAATAAAATCGCCGGGCGCAAGAGTGATGGATATGTTAAATTGTCACCAAACGACGGTACGTCATTAAATATTGTCGCAACGCTGGTATATCCGGAACGTGTTATTGGTCGTCAGACTTTTTCGTATAATTTTGATGGCACAAAAAAATCTGTAAATAATTTTGTTAAAAATATTGCACGCGCACGCACGTTTGGAAAATATTCTGAATGGGAATACTTAAAGGCGCGTGGTATGGCGCGTGGTGCCAGCGAAAAAAACGTTATCGCATTAAATGACACGGGGGACGGAACATTGAATCCTGTGATTTGGCCAGATGAATTTGTTCGTCACAAGATTATCGATGCGGTTGGCGATATGTTCACGTCTGGCGGGTTTGTGATTGGCGACCTGGAATCGTATAAGGGCAGCCATGCGTTGAATAACCTGGTGCTGAAAAAATTATTCAGTGACCCAGAAAATTATGATATAGTTCAAAGTAAATAAAAGGATTTCTGATATGAAAAAACTGTTTTCTGTATTTGCAATTTTGGCATTGGCCGCGTGCAGCAATTTAATAAAAAATGAAAATGGCAGTGAATTTTTAACCCAACTGGACGGAGAACCGATGGGTTGCACATATCTGTATAAAATAGAATCCGAGGCATCTGTTTATGATGCCGATGATGCACGCAGATACCTTGAAAATCGTATTGCAGACCAGGCGCGTGGTGGTAACGCATATTGGATTACCAGTCAGCGGACTCGTCCGAACGAGTGGGTTATATTTGGTCCAGAACGTGCTTTTATTTTGACTGCAAATGTATATGATTGTCCACATCCGCGCATAACACGCACGGCAAACCAGATGACAACAACAACGGTTACGGTGCCGACGACCGTCAGTTGTGAAAACATGTATGGAAATTGCCAGTAATAGTTACTGAAAATAGATAAAAAACATATCCGCGCCCGTCAAATTTTTGGCGGGCGTTTTTAATTCTGTGTTTGCGTTATGTGCGCGTTTTGTGTTATAATTGCCATGATAGCAAACTAGAGAGAGAAATTGCCGAGCCAAGTAATAAATATCAACCGCAAGAAATATGCTGTCGGTCTGTTTTGGCAACCCGTCAAGACAGGGACGGCCCCGCGTGCGTATGCACGCATGTTGGCACGTGGCGTGAATGGAAAATTAAATCTGTTTACAGAATATCGTGCGATTATTGGACTGGGGTCACGTCGCGTTGGTCATCACAGTGGTATGTCCGCGGCCGCTGCTGAAATTATGGACGCATTGACCGAATATAATTCATTTCTGGGCGTATTTCATACGGAAAATGGTTTTTATTTGGTTGCGGTGCGTAACGGTATAATTCTGCAAGATAAATTATTTGATTCCCAGGATACGGCACGTGCGGAATATTTTCGTCTATCAGAAATTCCCGATTGGGGTGCGCTGTTTGCGCCAGCCGCGTGGGGAATGCCACGTGCAATAGAACGAAATTTATCAGATTTGATATCCGGCGGTGCGCATGCGACGTTGCGTCCTATCAGTCGTTTCAGACGAATATCGGCGTCTGTGTTGATTTTTGCAACGTTTATAGTTCTGCTGCTGTCGTTTTTTCGTGAGCCAATCCGTCAAATGATGACACCGCCCCAGGTTGCAAAAATAAATCCAGAATTGGCGGCCGAATATAAACGCCAAATTGCGGAAAAGAATAAAGAACTGGATGCTGCATTTGATATAGAGAAAAAAACAGCACCAGCGCCGATTGTTATGCCATATGATAACTTGCCGGATGTGGAAAAGCGTGCACAGGTTTGTTACCAGGCGATTGGTTTTGTAATGCAGCCGATTCCTGGCTGGAATCAGGTGACGGCTGAATGCGGTGAAACACATGCATTGGCGCGATTTAGGCGCAGTTTTGGGACACTGGGGGATTTTTACAGCATTGCGACGGAATTAATGCCGGCGTCATATGTCAGCGAAGAATCTGCGGATGTTGTAACGGTGCGTGCCACGTTGCCGGCGGTATCAACGGTTGCGTCTGTGGACGAGCGGGATGTTGATACAGTTTTGCGTGCGGTCCAGACCGCGTTCCAGGGAATTTCAACAGATGTTGAAACAAACGTTGCAACAGATACGCTGAGCAATGGCGTTGATGTGGCAACGGTGAATTTGATAGAAGTTGCGGCAGATTCAAAAATGACGCCGATGCAGTTTATGAAAATCTTTGATGATTTTGGTGGGGTATACATGACACGTTGCACATGGGACGCGTCGCGCCGCATCTGGAACTATGAGGTGATAATCTATGTCAAATAAAATTAAATATGTTTTGTTGTTTGCGGCGTTTGCATTTCCGGTCGCCAGTGCCCAGGCCGAGGTTTTAGACCAAGATATTGAAATTACGGATACTATTTCGGTTGAAAAAAACGCGGATATGGATACTGATATGGAACAAGTATCGGCCGATGCCGTATCTGATTACCAAGTAAATGGTTCTTTGTTTCAACAAATTACCGACCTGGAACAAGAAAAGGTTTTAATGCAATTGGAAAAAGAACGTGCGCAATTGGATTTGGAATTAGACCGGTTGGCGGCTGAAAAAATCAAATTGCATATGGAAATTGATACTCTGTCGGGACGGGCTGAGCAACAGCAACAGGAATTGGATGCAGCCAAGGCAAAATTAGAAGCGGAAACCGCCAAACTGGAACGCGAAAAACAGGCATTGGAAAATGAAAACTCTGCCCCGCGTGTCGCCAGCAAGAGTGCGTCTGCGTCTGATGATAGTTCCGATATAAAAATTGACGAGAAATACAAGTTGGTTAACGTATTTGGTGTTGGTAATCAATTACAGGCAACTGTTGCAGATTTAAAGACTGGACAAAACAAAAAGGTTTCGGTTGGTCGCAGTTTAGATGGTTTTACCGTGAAATCTATATCACTAGATGATGGAATTGTATTTGTTTCGCCGTCGGGGACAATCCAGGCATTAAATGTAACAAATGCAAAATAAAAACGGGTTTGGCGCATAATGAACGATACAGATAATAATATTTTAAATAATATTCCAACGACGGCACGTCCGTCGATTCCTGCGGGTTTGGAAAACGCCGAAATCAAGGATATTGTTGATTATCTGTTTTCGAATGGTAATCGTTTGTTGACGGCAACTGGTGGCGCCCAGGAATTACCAAAAGACACCCAGGGTTTAATAGCGTACTTTTCTGGCGGGGAAATTATTATTTCACGCACACATCGTTATGATGGGCGTGTGATGGCGTTCTTGGATTTATTGCGTGCACGCGCACGTCCAATGCGGACGCCGTTTTATTCTGATTTAGGTTTGGTGTCGGCGATATATAAATCATACGAGGCACGCCTGGGCGGGCCATCACGCATCAGTCGCGATTTTGACAACCAAATGCAGAAAGATTTCGTGGATATTGTTGCACGTGCTGCTGCGCAAAAAGTGTCAGATATTCATATCGAGGTTGGTGATCAAACTACAATCTATTTTCGCATTGATGGCAGTATGCAGCCAGTTTTAGAATATAATTCGGGGTGGGGCGAATCATTTGTTCGTGCGGCGTTTGCGTCGTCTGATATGTCAAACGCGAACTATGCCCAAAATGAATATCAATCGGCACAAAAAGACGGACGAACACCACTGCGTGGGACCAAGGATTTATACCTGCCGATGGGGATTCTTAGTATTCGTATGCAGTTTAATCCAATCGCATTTGGTTCGCGGTATGTCGTTATGCGATTGCTGTACGATAACCCGTCCGAGGGTATTAAAACCGAACAAGAATTTGGCGAATATGAACAGCGTTTATTGATGCGTTTGCGTGCGTTCCCAACTGGACTGGTAATTGTTGCGGGGCCAACCAGTTCTGGTAAATCTACGACCTTGGTGCGTAATATGTCGCTGATGTTAAAAGAACGTAATTATGAAATAAATATGATTACGGTGGAAAATCCGGTTGAACAAAAGATTTTTGGCGCACACCAGATGCCTGTGGTAAATACCACAAACGAAGAACAACGCGAAGACAGATATACCGAAGCACTGGCCGCGGCATTGCGCAGTGACCCGGATACATTGATGGTTGGGGAAATTCGCACGTTGGCGGCAGCGCAATTAACGGTGCGTGGCGCATTATCTGGTCATAACGTTTGGACAACGTTGCATGCGAATTCGGCGATGTCGGCGTTGACGCGTTTATTAGACCTGGGGATAGAAGCGTTCAAGTTAAAAGAAGAAACGCTGATGCGTGGATTAATTTCTATGCGTCTGTTCAAAAAGGTTTGCCCGTATTGTCGTGAACGATTGATTGATCACCCAGAACATCCAGCCTATGGGCGCGTGATGACAGCGTTTGGGGAACTGGGGTTGCGCCAGGTTTATATCCGCGGTGCCGGTTGCAAGGAATGCAAGGGAACCGGGACTCTTGGGCGTATCAAGGCCGGTGAAATTATCATCACGAACAGTGAATTTTTACGTCTGGCGTTGGCAGGAAATACTAATGGGGCATTGCGCTATTGGCTGGAAGATATGAATGGTCGCACATTAAAAGAGGCGGCAATGTCACTGATGTTGCAGGGAATTATCGGTGTTGATGAACTGGAACGCTGGGTTGGATTGCTGGACAGACCGGGGGTGTATTAAGGTATGACAACCAGACTGGACAAATTGTATGCCAAGATTGTTTTCAGATTAAATACTGAAAAGCGTATGGCCACTGCGCGCAAGTTAGCGTCACTGTTGCGTAATGATTTTACGTTGATGGACGCGTTGGGGCGATTGGAAATGGTAGAATCCAAAAATGGCCGCAGCCCAAACGAACCGTTTGCAATCGTAATGCGTGAATTTCAGAAAAATCTGGAACGTGGTATGAGTTTTTCAGACGCAACCCGTGGTTGGGTTCCACTGGAAGAATCATTGTTGGTGACGTCTGGGAATTTGTCTAATTTAGTTGTTGCACTGGAAAATGTCGCGCGTGTCGTTGATGGAACGCAACGAATAAAACGTGCAATGATGTCTGCAATTGCGTATCCGTTGTTTCTGTTGGTGCTGACGTTTTTGATTATTATTATGGTTGGTTTATATCTGGTGCCACCATTGGCCGAGGTTGCAGGCCCAACAATGGTATGGCAGTCTGCGGCGGCGTCACTGATATGGTTGTCTGAGTTTGCTGGACGGTATTGGTATGCGTTTGCAATTAGTTTTGCTGCGCTGGGTGGCATCATATGGCTCAGTTTGGCAAATTGGACGGGAAATCTGCGTAAATATTTTGATAAATTACCACCGTGGAACGTGTATAAAATTCAGTTGTCTGTTGACTGGCTGATGAGTTTGTCGTCCATGGTTGCCGCTGGTATCACAATCCCAGACGCAATGCGTATGTTGGCCGATGGTTCAAATCGGTATCTGCGGACGATATTGAACGACGCACTGCACTATATTGCCAATGGTGATAATTTAGGCGTGGCGTTGGCAAATACTGGGCGCGATTTCCCGAATTCTGAAATGATTGGCGATTTGGCAATCTATGCAGATATGAACGGTTTTGATGAAAATCTGGCGCGGGTGGCAAATGATTATTTAGATGAATCCGTGCGCAAAATGGAATCAATATCAAATGTAATGAACAGTATTGGTATTTTGTTAGTATCTGCAGTTATTGCGTGGGTTGTTCTGGGAACGTTCCAGATGCAAGATCAAATCACCGCCGCACTATCATAAAGAAAGTTCAAAGTTCAGAGTTTAAAGTTCAAATGAGTAAAGCAGTGCGCCAGACGGCGCACTATCTATTATCTATGCTCTATTATCTATTCTCTAAAAAATGCCCCTGGTGGGGCATTTTTATACCATAAATGGCAGATTTTCCAGGTTTCCTTCGGCAACACGGACGTTGACGTCCAACAGTATAAATACAGCGTCAGGGGTTTTTGGAATATCTTCGTTAAACAGGCCTGTGCCCAGCAAGTGGCTGGTATTGACGGACAATTTCGTTATTAAATGGTCGTCGTCCAACAGTGTGTAAATCGGGCCAATGTCGCGCGGTGTGTTTTCACCAACCTCGTGTTCATTCTGGGGACAGCGCAGGCCATCTAGCAATGTTTTAACGCGGTTATCAATATCACGACGCGGAACACCCACAATTTCAGGGTGCATCATCTGAATATCGATTTCCGCCAGTAATTTCAAGTTTGGTGTGATAATCGGATTCCAATCAATTCCGCCCACGTGACGTGTAGTAATCGGGCTTTTTGTTGCAGTTGGTAGCATATACTGGGTTAGATTATTCCACGGTTGGTGTTCTACCAGTTTTTTCAGTTGTGGATGAAATTGCATACGAATATCTGCGATATGATGAGAACGTTTTTTTGGATTTATTAAAATATCACCAAAATACAATAACTTAAATTTCATGTTGTTTCCTTGGGTTTTATCCTTTTTTCTTGATAATTATACCAGAAATTGCTATTTTTTACATAGAAAAAAGAAAGGAATTTATATGTCTGTAAATAATGAATATACTGGTGATTCGATTAAAGTTTTAAAAGGGCTGGAAGCGGTAAAAAAACGTCCTGGAATGTATATTGGTGACGTGGGCGAGGGTGGTTCTGGTCTGCATCACATGATTTACGAAGTTGTCAATAACTCTATTGACGAGGCGATGGCCGGTTACGCTGATACGGTGTATGTTTCATTAAACGCAGATGGTAGCGCGACAATTCGCGATAATGGTCGTGGCATGCCGTTCGACATCAACCATGAAACCGGGCGCAGTGCGCTGGAACTGATTATGTGCGAGTTGCACGCAGGTGGTAAATTTGATAACGAAGGCAACGGTGCATACAAGGTATCGGGCGGTCTGCACGGCGTGGGCGTGTCGGTTGTAAATGCGTTGTCCACGTGGTTAGAGGTACGCGTATGGCGTGGCGACAAAGAGGCCATTATGACATTTGCCGATGGTGTGCCGACGTCTGATTTAAAGATTATTGAAAACAAAACACATCACGAACACGGGACCGAGGTTACGTTCCTGCCGTCGCCGGACACATTTACAGGCACTGTGTTTAATTTTGATACAATGGAAACCTGGTTGCGTGAACAGTCGTATCTGAACGCAAACGTAAAAATTATTTTGGAAGATTTACGCGGCCCAGAAAAAAAGACACGCGAATTTCATTCTGTTGATGGGTTAAAGGGGTTTGCAACATATCTGGATAAATCCAAAGAATTGCTGAACCGCGAACCAATTCATATTATCAAACAGATTGATGAAACGTATATTGAAATTGTTCTGCAATGGACAACGGCATATACAGAAACGTCTCTGTGCTTTACTAACAATATTCCAAACCGTGATGGGGGAACACACCTGGCCGGATTCCGCGCAGGTTTGACACGCGCAATCAACAAATACATTGGCGAAAAAGTGACAAAAAAAGACATCAGTCTGTCGGGCGAAGATTTCCGCGAAGGTTTAACCAGTATCGTCAGTGTGAAAATTCCAGACCCAAAATTTGGTTCCCAGACCAAAGATAAACTGGTATCCAGCGAGGTTCGTCCACTGGTTGAAAATACTGTGTCAGAATTACTGTATGAATTTTTGGACGAGAATCCTGCGATTGCAAAACTGATTATAGACAAGATTATCGAGGCCGCCACCGCGCGCGAGGCTGCACGCAAGGCACGTGAGTTATCACGCAAGAAAACGGGGCCTGAATTGGGTGGTCTGCCCGGGAAATTGGCAAATTGCAGTGAACGTGACCCAGCAAAATGTGAATTATTCATAGTCGAGGGGGACTCGGCTGGTGGTACGGCAAAGCAGGGACGTGACCGTAAAACCCAGGCTATTTTGCCGTTGCGTGGTAAAATCTTGAACGTTGAACGTGTGCGTTTTGATAAAATGTTGGGTTCAGATACAATCGGAGCGTTGATTACAACAATGGGCGCAGGTATCGGCAAAGACGATTTTGATATTGAAAAAATGCGCTATCACAAAGTTATTATTATGACTGATGCTGACGTTGATGGACAACATATTCAGACGTTGTTGATGACGTTCTTTTTCCGCTATATGCCCCAGGCAATTGAACGTGGATACATCTATGTTGCAAAACCGCCACTTTATGGTGTGACACGTGGAAAACAGCAATTATATCTGCAAAACGAACGCGAAATGGACGACTATTTGATGGACCAGTTGGCGACCGATGGCGTTATCGAAACGTTTTCAGGGACCCAGATTTCTGGCGCAGATTTGAAACGTTTGCTGACATTGATTCTGAATATGCAAAATACATTACAGGCATTGGGACATGTTGTGCCGTTGCGATTTATCGAGGCCTTGGCCCTGAACGGTGTATTTGATAATGAAACTGCCGATGCGTTTGCGGCAACACAAAAATTGTTAGACGCCCAAGAATTGGAATTTGAACGTGGTTGGCATGTGTCTGGTGATGCGTCGGGTATCACAATCACACGCACATTGCGCAGCGTCACAGAAACATACGTTTTGCCACGTGAAAAAATTAATTCGCCAGAAATTCGTGCGTGGTTGCGAATGGACGGTCGCAACGAACTGATGGAAATATTTATCCACCCGTGCACGTTGCGTGTCAAGGCAAAATCGCAAAAGATTTGGGGGGCGTTGAACCTGCTGAACACAGCATTTGAATACGCGAAAAACGGGTTAAAGATTCAACGATACAAAGGTTTGGGTGAAATGAACGCCGAACAGTTGTGGGAAACAACAATGGATCCAAATAACCGCAGTTTGTTCCAGGTTAAAATCAATGACGCGTCCCAAGCAGACGAAGTTATATCTATGCTGATGGGCGACGTTGTTGAACCGCGTCGTGACTTTATCGTAGATAACGCATTGTCGGCGAATTTGGACGTTTGATAACATGTGCATCGTCAATATTTTTACGGCTGAATGGTTTTTTATGCTGGATAAAAAATTACGCGCGATGGGCGCGGACAGCGATGCACAATCGTTTGATGAAATACGCGATAATCTGTCACAGCGGTGTGTTTGCACGCCGGACGCGTTTGCGGAAAATTGCGCCTATGTTATCTTGGCCGGTGGCTTTTCGCAAAAAACAGCCAAGAATATTCATGAAAAAATAATGTCTGCACTGCGTGCGCGTGGTGCAGATTTTGATTATCTGTTTTCAATTTTTCATAATAAAAATAAAATCGCGGCGATTTGTAAAATTTGGAAAATGCGCGATGAGATATGTTCAGAATACTATAAATTATCTGACACAGATGCGCGGTTGAATTTTTTATCTGGGTTGCCACATATTGGAAAAATTACCGCAAATCATTTGGCGCGAAACCTGGGCGAAGATGTTGTAAAATACGACATCTGGATTCAACGACTGGGGGTGCGATACAGCGGAAACACAGCGTTGTGCGCGTTGGTTGATAATGGTAAATTAAATTGCGATGTTCGCGCAGCGTGCGATAAAATGTTTGACCATTTGTGTGCTGTGACGGGGTTGCCACGTGGATATATTGATGTGGTGTTATGGAAGTCTTTGCAAACAGGATTGATAAAACTATGAATGTGAAAATACAAGAATCGTGGAAAACGGCATTGGCCGACGAATTTGACAAAGATTATTTTATCAAATTGACGGATTTTGTTCGTGCGCAATATCTGTCTGGACACCAAGTTTTCCCCGAGCCAAAAAATATATTTAATGCGTTTAATTTATGCCCGTTGCCAGATGTCAAGGTTGTGATTATCGGCCAAGACCCATATCACGAACCGGGCCAGGCACACGGGTTATGCTTTTCGGTTTTGCCACCGACACCTGTGCCACCCAGTCTGGTAAATATTTATCGTGAAATTGAATCTGACCTGGGGCGGCCCAGTGCGACACACGGTGATTTAACCGCATGGGCGCACCAGGGCGTATTGCTGTTAAATTCCACACTGACGGTGGCAGCACATCGTGCGGCATCACACGCAGGCCACGGCTGGGAACAATTTACAGACGCGGTTATTCGTGCGGTTGCGCACCGGGATAATATTGTTTATATGTTGTGGGGCGCGTCCGCCCAGCGCAAGGCGGAATTTGTTGACCCAGCGCGTAATCTGATTTTGAAATCAGCGCACCCGTCACCACTGTCGGCGTATCGTGGATTTTTTGGCAATCATCATTTTTCGCGCGCAAACCAGTATTTAATTCAGCACGGCAAAACACCGATAGAGTGGTAAAAACCACCGGCATTTGCCGGTGGTTTTACTTTGCACCAAAAGTCATATCCATTTTTAATCCTGAACTGGTTTCCGTGTATTGAATTGTTCCAACGGATTCAGTTGGCAGATTGTTTGATGGATTTTCACCATAATAACCAATGTTCATTATGGCATCACTGGCTGTTGCGCGACCAGTTGCATCAACCGATTGCAGTGGCAGCATATTACCAGTATTATTTTCAAATATAATTGTTCCGTCATTTTTTGCGGTGACATCATACCAGTTGTTAAACTTTGCCGAAACTGTGCTTGATTTAGATGTTACGTCAAACGTTACGGATGCATCACCACTCAAATTCAGACTGGCGTCCCCAGATGATACGGTACCAACCGCACGACCAGAAAATGTTAAATTTTGCGCAATATCTGCTGGGTCTATTTTTTGTGATGCATATCCACCGGCAAATACACCATTGTCTTGAACGGTTTCGGACGTTTCCAGACCAGTGTTTTTGTCGGTTTGTTTTTTTACAATATTATATGTTCCAAAATCAGAATACGACAGTCCCAAATCCTTGCCACCGGAATCATAGTTCATTGTTGTCGTGGTTATGTATTGCGCATCAGTATCAACGTTGGTCCAATTTTCAAAATCAGTTGTGTTTTCACCTTGGGTGATTTTTGCACCGGTTATACGTCCATCTGTGTCCAATATAAATTTTATTTTTGAACCAGATGTTGAATTAAATTCGGCGTCAGCGGCACTTAAATCTGTGGTGTATTTATGTATTTCGTCCGATATTTTGTTATAATACGCCCCGTTGTTGTTGCGCCATTTTACAAAACATGCAGCGGCCGAGCCGACGCTTGTATTATTAAAGCACGAATTCAATCTGTTATCGACAACATATGCCGCCATGTGCATCAGCGTTAAATTATCAGCAAACTTTGTTTCTATTTCTGATGCGGTGTGATCGCCACTGGTCAGCCATGCGGCCGCGGTCGCAATGTCGCCCTTTGAAATATCTTGACCAATATTTGGGTTATATAAATTCCACTCGTTTAATCTGTAGACAACGTAATCAGAAATTTGGTTTTCACTGTTAGATATCAAACCTGTTTTTTGCGCGTTGCTGGTTGTAATAGTGTTTTCAAAATCCTGGGTCGGATTGGTTGGCACGCCCAGCGGATTATGTGGTCGATTTTGGTATGGATAACTTCTGGAATCAGAGTTTCCACCACACGCAGATAACAAGAAACATAATGTGAATATACCCAGTTTTTTCATGTGCTCGCCTTATGTTTGTGTGTTATGACATTGGTCATTGTGTCATACACAGGTATAAATTTCCATAAAAACCACCGGCATTTGCTGGTGTTTTTTTTATCTGTGCTCTATTATCTATGCTCTCAGAAATTATATGTAACCCCCAGGCCGTAAAATGCGTATGAATAATTGGCCTTGGCGGTGTTGGCATTAGAAAAATGCTGCATAAATAATTCAATGTTTGTGCGGTCGTTTAATTTATATCCGCCAATCATTTTCCATTGAAATAATAACTTTGCCCCCAGACGTTCGTTCTGTTGCGCCTGCAGGCCGACGCCAATGCCATTGGAATAATACCATTTTTTACCACTGAATAACACAACGTCTTCGCTGATAAACACCATTGGAATTGTGTATTTTTCCCAATTCCAGCCGTATTTTTTACCAAACCCCAACGTCTGACCGATGTTTAATGACTGGCGCGCAGGAACGCGAAAGAAAGTCGTCGGTTGTGAATATTGGACGTGCAACATATAAAACGGCACCGGACGCGCAGGTGGCGGAACCAAGAAACCGCTGTCTATGCCCTGGCCAAAATGAAATGCAATTTGATTTTCATATTTGCCGGTAAATGGGTTATCGGCGGCCATAGAACCGGTCGCAAACAGTAATCCAGATAAAAATAATGCGATTTTTTTCATGCGCATAATGATACACTATTTTTGGCCACTATTCAAATGAATTTATTAAAAAATATAATGATTTTACAAGGAGAACTATTTCCTGGTGTCTGTGCAGTATAATTTGTTTCTTGCAATCAGGAAAAAGTCTGTTATAATGCGTCGCATTGGCGGGATAGCTCAGCTGGTTAGAGCAGTGGAATCATAATCCACGTGTCGGGGGTTCAAGTCCCTCTCCCGCTACCAAAAATTCAACCCCGATTTGTATCGGGGTTTAATTTTTGGTAATTGTGACACCAGGGACGCAGAACCCCCGGGGCAGGGGGTTCAATCAAGCAAATAGGCGGACGGGGACGCCGGTCGCCAACGGCGAATTTGCGCAGATGCGGCACAACGTGCCGAATTCCCTCTCCCGCTACACGAATTTTCTTAAAAAACACCGGTATTTACCGGTGTTTTTTAATTGTTTTGTTGATAGTTCCAAGCGTCTTTGCACATATCATCTAGACTAAATTCTGCATGCCAGCCCAGTATTCTTTCTGCTTTTGTTGGGGCTGCATAGCATGATGCGATGTCCCCGGGACGACGTGCCACTATTTCATATGGTATTTTAATATTGTTTACCCGTTCAAAGGTGCTAACAACGTCTAGCACAGAGTATCCATGTCCAGTGCCCAGGTTAAATATTTCGGCACCACAGTTATTGTTTATCGCAGTTAATGCTTTTACGTGTCCGCGTGCCAAGTCAACAACGTGGATATAATCACGCACCCCTGTGCCATCTGGTGTATCATAATCATTCCCGTATACGAACAATTTTTCACGTTTGCCACAGGCGACCTGGGTTATGTATGGCATAAGGTTGTTTGGTATGCCATTTGGGTTTTCGCCTATGATACCACTTGGGTGTGCGCCAATTGGGTTAAAATACCGCAAGATAACAATATTCCAGTCCGGATTTGCATTTTGTTTATCCAGCAATATTTGTTCTATCATTGATTTAGTCCAACCGTATGGATTTGTGCATATACCCTTTGGACATTCTTCTGTGATAGGCACGAATGCTGGGGTGCCATATATTGTTGCACTTGATGAAAAAATAAGGTTGTGGCAGCCGACGGCTTGTAATACTTTCAATAACGAGATTGTTCCACCGATGTTGTTGTCATAGTATTCAATTGGTTTGGCCACGGACTCGCCAACGGCTTTTAACCCTGCAAAATGTATACAGCAATCAATATGTTTATCGGTCAATGTTGTTTTAAGTTTGTTGTAATCGCAAATATCAACCTTGTAAAAGTCTATTTTTTTCCCGGTTATTTGTGCTATTTTATCAACTGTATCAATTGATGAATTAGATAGATTGTCTATACCAATTATATTATGTCCTTTTTGTTGTAATTCCACGATGGTATGTGATGCGATAAATCCTGTTGCACCGGTAATCAAGATATTCATAAAAACTCCTTTTCCATTATCATGGTATCTTATTTTGTTTTTTTATCAATACTCTTTAACAATTTGTTTCGTTATTGTAAGATGAACAAATGCCAATTGTTCGACAATATTCTAGGTGTTATAGAAATATGCCGGTCGCCAACGGCGAATTTGCGCAAATACGGCACAGTGTGCGGGATTTCTACTTGGCAGTATGCGGGCATTTTTTATTCTTGATTTTTATGTGCAATACCGTATAATTGCCGGGCAATAGTAAATCGCCCTAATAGTCTAGTGGTAAAACACGTCCTTGGTAAGGACGAGTCGCAAGTCCGATTCTTGCTTAGGGCACCAGAAATGCACCATCTACTTTGCGTTTGGTTTTAATTAGTTCAATAAGCTGATAGAGTAAAATCATTTGTGGTGAATATGTGCCGTATGATGCGGTTTAGTTTTGGACGGCTATAAAAGTCCATTCCTAAAATTGCAATTGTACCTAGTCCACACGTGAAAGTTCCAATAATAAATGATTCAACAAAAGAATAAAGTCCATTTGCCGTTATTGCGCTGAGTGATTTGTAATCTTGTGGATTTCCTTGGGGTAGTACTTTTGCAGTATAAACCAGATTTTTCCATTGGTCCTCCAGTTCAATATGTGCATTGATATACTTTTTACTTGTGGGAGCATATTTTTCCACTCGTGCCAAATTTATCGCTAAATTTATATTTCTATCAAAAGGCGTGGCAAGCAAACGACGGAAAGTGTTTTGGAATTGTTGACCGCTGCTTTTATGATAAAACGTATTTGCATCTTGTGTAAATGCGTTTTGTGCAATTTTTCTATATTTTGGGTCGGACATCAATTTATTGTACTGTAGACGTTGTGATTGTGAGATATTTGCAGTTGATACAGATACTGCATCTATGTCCCAGTTTACAAAGTGTTCTATTTCCGTAATGTGTTGATAGTGGTCAACAACCATGACTTTCGCAATTGTGTCGGGAGTGAAAAACAACATCTTTATTACGGCGTATATGGCGGAAACTATGGTTATAAACAGGAAATAACGTTTCATTTTGAGCGTCTTTATTTGCATTCAAATATGTTGTAGCCTTTGGCAACTTTGCTGCCGTATGCATTATACCAATCATCGGCGGTTCCAACGCCATCTAATTGACCACCGGTGTCAAAGCTTATTGGAAAACGAACGGTTGATTTTGTCGCAACATTAGCGTTCATTTTTAGTGCGTGTTTAGCAATTTGTATGGGATTAGACCCGGCAATGTATCCCTTTAATGTGCATTTTTCACCGACAGGCAAGCCAGAAACAAAGAAGGCAACCCCATCATATTCATAGTTGTGACTATCTTCAAATATGGAATGTCCTATATTTTCTGCAGGAACAAATGTTTGTAAAAAACCGCCCTGGCCAGTAACTGTTTTTGTGCCTGTGTATGGGTATTGCACAGGTTGAACGCATGAGCACAGAATTATTACAGAAAATAAGAAAACGAGTTTTTTCATTTTATTTGTCCTTAAAATTGATAACGGTTTCATAGTAAGCAAATTTGCTTAAAAAAGCAATCAGTTTATTGATTTTTGTAAATTATATGTTAGTATTTAGGTGCAGATTGGAGGTGCTGTTGTGGCGTTTATTCCTAACCCTATTTTTTTGTTTCACTTCACGGCGTTTGGAAATTTAGAAAGTATTTTTGTCTCAGGTGCGATAAAGGCAAAGAATGTATTACGTCTTGAAAATGTTAAGTCAGTTAATATAGCTTGTGATAATATTCAGCGTAAACGAGCCGTAACTTTTGTTGGGGAGACAGGAAAGACATTGCATGACTATGTCCCGTTTTATTTTGCTCCGAGATCGCCTATGCTATATTCTATTACTCATAATAATGTTCCAGAAGCTGAAGAAACTGATCAGGATAATTTTGTATATCTTGTATCTTCCGTGGATAATCTTAGGGATCTGCAATTTGTATTTACTGATTATCAAGCTATAGTTACATATGCTAGTTTTTATAATGAGTTAACAAAGCTGGATAAAGTGTGCTGGGATTTAATTTGCGGAGAACCTCATTTCCCCAAACCGAGTTCTCCTTTTTGTGGCTATTGTAAATATTTTCTGAATAATGATATGGATCCGAGGTATGTGAAACGCAAGGAAGCAAGATTGGCAGAATTTTTGGTGCTTTCGCAAGTTCCTATTGATAAAATCTGTATGATTGTAGTTAAAAACCAAGAAAAGAAAGAGCTTGTAGAAAATTTATTGCACGGTCATGGCATAAATATTACAATAGAGATAAGATCAGATTGGTATTTTTGATGAAATTTATACAAAATGGTGATATTTTTAAAGCGGATGTTGAGGCGGTTGTGAATACCGTCAATTGTGTTGGTATTATGGGTAAAGGGATTGCCCTGCAATTTCGTGAAAAGTATCCAGAAAATTACAAATTATATAAGCGTGCTTGTAATTTAGGTATGGTGGTTACAGGAAAAATGTTTGTGACAAAAAATGGTCTATTGAAACCTAATTATATCATAAATTTTCCTACAAAGAAGCATTGGCGTGGAAAATCCGATGTGGACTATATAGAGAAAGGTTTGATGGATTTAAAACGTGTTTTGATGGAGTATAAGATAAAGTCAATTGCCATTCCGCCGCTAGGGGCAGGAAATGGTGGATTAGATTGGATAGATGTAAAAAAAATAATTATTAAATACTTAGCGGATGTTGATGCCGAAGTATTGGTTTTTGAACCTGGTGTAAGATTTAATGAAATAAAACACGCAACAAAGGTTTCGTTAAATGATTTTCGTGCGGTTTTTATAAAGTGTGTTTACATCTATAATACAGCTATGGACAGAATGTACGAGCTTGGAAATATCGAAGCACAGAAACTGACTTATTTTATAGGGTTGGTTCTTGATAGACAGGATATAATAAATCGTTATATAAAACATACCTATGGTCCGTATTTCCCTCAGTTGAATAATGCGTTATATGATATGTCTGGAACTTATCTTACCGGTATAGGTGATGGACATGAGCGTCACCATATTGATGTTGTTCCTGGTGCTTTGGAAGAGGTTAATAAATATATAAGTCAAAGACCTAATCTTTCTAATGCTGTCGATAAAGTAAAAAAGATAATTTATGGTTATGAAACCACATTCGGAATGGAATTATTGGGTACGGTTCATTGGGTTTGTACTCATGAAAACATAAAATCAGAAGATGATGTTGCGGATTATGTTCATTCGTGGAATGATAGAAAAAAAGCTATTATGTCTAAAGTTGATATAGAAAGGGCCTACGAACATCTAAAAAGGTGCGGTTTAGTTTAATATCACTAATAATTCTTGCTTTTTGTATAGTTTCATTATAGTATTTACGTCAGTAATTAGATTAGATATAAGATGTGTATCTTATAATTGCTGAATTTTTATGGGCGCGATTGTGTTGATGTGACTGACAACCACGGAATAATCAAAACCCGGGCAAAGATATAAATTCAGGGTGGCACCGCGCGGATTCCGCGCCCCTGTGAAAATCATTTGGGTGCCGAATTCAATCAATCATTATTTTGGCACCTGGGGAATAAAACAAAAAGGGACCAAAATGGTATCATTAAAATCTAAATACAGAACGCATACGTGTGGCGAATTAAATGCGTCCAATGTCGGGCAAACTGTTGTGCTGTCGGGCTGGGTTCATCGCAAGCGTGACCACGGGTCATTGCTGTTTATTGACCTGCGCGATAATTATGGAATTACCCAGTGTGTGTTTGACGGTGGGGACGAGGCACTGGAACGCGTGCGTCCAGAATCTGTGATTCAAATTACTGGCACGGTTGTTGCGCGTGACGCGTCTGCGGTCAATGATAAAATTCCAACCGGCGCCATTGAAATTCAGGCCACAAAATGGGACGTGTTGACCAGTGCAAATGTTTTGCCGTTCCAGGTGTTTGGCGATGATGATACTGTGGCCGAAGATTTGCGTTTAAAATACCGCTATATTGATTTGCGTCGTGAATCATTGCACCAAAATATTTTGTTCCGCAATCGTATGATTAAATTTATGCGCGACAAAATGTGGGAAATGGGATTTTCTGAATTCCAGACGCCGATTTTGACCGTATCCAGTCCAGAAGGTGCACGTGACTTTATCGTGCCGTCACGTAATCATCACGGTATGTTCTATGCATTGCCCCAGGCACCGCAACAGTTTAAACAGTTGATTCAGATTTCCGGATTTGACCGCTATTTCCAAATTGCGCCGTGTTTCCGTGACGAAGATTTGCGTGCAGACCGTTTGCTGGAATTTTACCAGTTGGATATGGAAATGTCGTTTGTTGATTTGCCGGATATTCAGGCGGTGGGTAATGAATTGATGCCGGCGATTATTCGCGAATTCGTCCCAGGTGCAAATGTATGTCCGGATATTCCGCATATCCCATTTGATGAAGCGATGTTGAAATATGGTTCGGATAAACCAGATTTGCGCAATCCGATTATCATATCTGATGTGACGGACATTTTCCGTGGGTCTGATTTTGGAATCTTTGCAAATGCGATTGAAGGCGGCGCAGTTGTTCGCGCGATTCCGGCACCGAATTCGGCGGATAAATCACGTAGTTGGTTTGACAAACTAGGTGATTATGCGGTCAAGGAATTAGGCTTGGGCGGACTGGGTTATATCGTCTTTGCGGGCGAGGCCAAAGGCCCCGTTGCCAAGAAACTGGACGCAGACCGTATCGCAAAACTGCATGAAATCGCGGGCGACAACGCATCGTTGTTCTTTGTCTGTGACGTGGCAGATAATGCAGCCAAGGCGGCGGGCAAATTGCGCAATAAATTGGGCGAAGATTTAGGCTTGATTGACCCAAATGATTTCCGTCTGTGCTGGATAGAAGAATTCCCATTCTTTGAAGCAGACCCAGAATCACCGACAGGAATCGCGTTTACACATAATCCGTTCTCGTTCCCGATGGCGACATTGGACGAATTGAATACACGCGACCCATTGTCAATCAAGGCAGCTCAGTTTGACATGGTATTAAATGGTGCCGAAATTTGCAGTGGTGGTTTGCGTAACTTTAATCCAGAGATTATGGTTAAATGTTTTGACATTACGGGATACGACGAAGAAACGGTTAAAGAAAAGTTCGGTGGAATGTATACCGCGTTCCAATACGGTGCGCCACCGCACGGTGGGTGTGCGTTCGGTATTGACCGATTGGTTCAGATTATGCGTCGCGAACCGAATTTGCGCGAGGTTGTGTTGTTCCCAACCAACCAGCGTGGCCAGGATTTAATGATGGGGTCGCCGTCGCCGGTCACAGAACAACAACTGCGCGAAGACCATATCCAGGTTCGCAAAAAAAACTAAATAATTGTTTGTGTTTATTCAGCCCGCGTTTGCGGGCTGATTTTTTGTATGAAATCAAACCTATTAAAATCTGTGGTTCAGACATGTATAATCCTTTCACAGGAACGGTGGGAAAAAATGCAGGCGGATATAGATAAACTGGTCGCAACATTGAATTTAACGGAATACCAGGCGCACGTCTTGCGTACGCGACGTCATCAATATGATATGACTGGATTGGTAAAACGGGGCGGGGTTTTGTATGTGCCACGCAGCGCGTCTGATGGGCCAGGTATTGTCCATTATGTTCGCCGCATATTATTCGGGCGACGTGCTGATTTGATTGGGCGCGATAAAATCTTGTTACAAGCGGTGCGCCGCATAAAATTTATGGCCGATGGATTGCACTGCGTTCGGGTTGGACAATATCAATACTGGGCTGATAAAAATGGACAATCGGTTTCTGCTGAATATGTTCGGCGTCATTTGACCCAGAAAAATCGACACTAAAATTTATCGTGTGTTTTTATAAATTGGCGCATAAAACTGGAATCGAAATTTGTCATAATTTCAGTCAATGAATAATTACGTGTGCCGTCTGGCGATATAGTCAGGCGAACTGGTGCTGGGGTTGGCGCCGTTCCCCGCATTGTCATATTTAACATGACAGTCATATGCGCGTTTTCAATATCAAAATCACCATACGCATCAACGTGGCGCATTTGCAACGTAAATGGTTGCGCAGTTATAAAATTACCATTGGTGTATTTACCAACAATACGCATTTTCTTTATTGCGGTTTCGCCACTGGTCAATGCGTCGGCTAATGCATATTCGGCATTAAAGGTGTTTATCTGGTCTGCAGACGCATAGAATTCATCAAACCCTAATCCAATAATATATCCGCCGTAAAACGACAAATCCATGTCTCCGGCCAGGTTATACCATATATCGTGTGCGATGTGACCATTGGTCTGTAATGAAATTTCAGCTGTAATCATTGTGTCGCGGATATTCAGTGGCATTATGCGTGATAACAGATATCCATTGATTACAAATTTATTTAATTGAATATCGATGTCGTATTTTGATGCGTCCTTGCGCAATGTGGCCAACAGATTTCCACGCGACGCGTCTGTGATTGAAAACGTCTGGGTGTTTGATTTCAGGGCGTATATAAAATTCTTGTATTCATTACCGTTATAAATAAGTGTGTCTGCTGTTAAAGAAATATCCACCGGTAATTCAAATGGCAATGTTATTGGTGCGGCTGTCAGAAATTCTAATTCATCATAATTATCAATATAATTCTGGTTCGCAAATGCGTCGGCGTTTAATAATGCAGTGCGCAGGGTAACGTTGCGGCCACTGAGGCTGCCACTAAATTTTTGGGTGCCGATTGTGACGTCCATATTTGATATGTTGCGGCCGCTGTATGTGCCGGATACTGTATATGGCGCGTTGTTTAATGATTGCAGGTCAACATTCGGTATTACGTCCTTGAAATTATCGCCAGAGAGCAGAAATGTTTTATCCGTCATGGATATTTTCCATTTTGCGCCACGCGGAATAAACGCCATCGCGCCATCAGACCATTTCATGTCGCCTGTGGTATTTAGCATAAAATCAGGCAAGAATTTAAAGTCTGGCACCGCCCAACGCAATGTTTGATTACGCGCAAATGAATATGATGCATCGACGGATTTTGGTGTTATGTTAAATACGCCGGCTATGTCATTGAATTGAAATTCCAGTTTTCCGTTTTTGCCCAGACGTCGCACCGCGCGGACTAATTTGTCAGCGTTTGGCATTTTGCCTGGTGCGCGAATTGATGCGTTAAATGTCCCGTTATCTACTGACAATGTTCCGGAAATATCGCCATATGAAAACTTTGAGCATTGCCATTTTTCCGGTGTGCCAGAAAATAAGCACATTGTCTGGATTCCGTCCACAGGCATTGTTACCAGAACATTATATGCGCCACTTGCATCAATTGTGCCACCTGTGACCGCAACATCATCAGCAATAATGTTTGATATTTGAACCAATTTTTTATCGCCAATTGCATTTATTTTCAGATGTTGGAATTCGTGCCCGGCAAGTTTTAATTTTCCGTGTAAGTCTAAATTAAATGTTGTGCGATAAAATATATTTGATGGGTTAGTTAAAAATGTAAAATCATAATCCAGGTCATTGGCCGTCAAATTGATTTCACGTGCACCATCAGGCAAGATTTTTATATCACCAGAAAAGTGGTCTGATTTTATATCGGTAAATTCAAAACCGTATTCGCCGTCCCATGCGAAATTCATACTCAATTTTACAGGCACATCAATACGTGGGTATGAGAATTCAAACCACTTGTTTATGTTTGGTGTATCTATGTCCAGATGGCCACGCGCCGTTCCGTCTGAAAATAACATACCCGTAATTTCCAGTTTGTTATTACGATTTTTTATTACAAATTCGTCGTCTAAAAATTCAAAATCATATTTGTGATCATTTGTGCGGACAGTTCCCGTCAGACCACCATTGGTCAAACGTGCACGCACAATATCATAATCCTTGTCATGAAACGTCACGACGGAATTATATATATCAACGGCGTTGTTAAAATCGGGGGCCGCTAACGATTCTATATTCAGTTTTGCGCCATGAATCCCAATTCGGCCCTGTAATGACGCATTGTCTAAGTTAAATATGTCTGTTATTGGCACAGAAAACATAACGGCGTCGATATGGCCCATCGGCACGGTGACATCATGTGCAACGATTGTTACACGCCCCAGCAGGCTGAAATGAATATTGCCGTCAATTTGGGCGTTTATGCCGGTCTGTTGATATATGGCCGCGGCAATCTTTGGGCGCATGTTGTTTATCGTTATCATTGGCGGAACAATGACCAACGCCAATGCCCCAGCCGTTGTGATAAATACAGCTGTCCATAAAATTCTGCGTTTATATCTGGGTTTTAATGCCATTTCTCTCTGCCCTTGTAATTTGATTATAATGGATTAGAATAATAGTGTGAACAAAAAAAGTATATTTTCACTGGAAAGCAATTATGCCCCCATGGGGGACCAGCCAGCGGCTATATCTGAATTGGTGGCCGGTGTTCGTGATGGGCGACGTTCCCAGGTATTGTTGGGGGTGACGGGTTCTGGCAAAACGTTCACGATGGCAAATGTTATCGCAGAATTGTCGCGACCGGCGTTGATTATGGCACCGAATAAAATCTTGGCGGCGCAATTGTATACAGAAATGAAATCATTTTTTCCGCACAATCACGTTGAATACTTTGTGTCGTATTATGATTATTACCAGCCAGAGGCATATATGCCAACCACCGATACATATATTGACAAGGATGCGTCTATCAATGAACAATTGGACCGTATGCGGCACAGTGCGACGCGTGCTATGCTGGAAGAACGCGATGTTATTGTTGTATCGTCTGTATCGTCAATTTATGGTATGGGGTCACCAGAACAGTATTCTGGTATGAAACTGGTCTTGCGCACAGGTGACAAGATAGGCCAATCGGACGTCATGCGTGCCTTGGTGGATATTCAATATAAACGTAATGACATGGCGTTTGAACGTGGTAATTTTCGCGTCCGTGGCGATACGTTGGACGTGTTTCCGTCGCATTCTCAAGACCGTGCATGGAAACTGTCGTTTTGGGGCGATGAAATCGAAGAGATTTGGGAATTTGATACACTGACAGGTGCAAAGTTGCATAAACTGGACAGAATTGCGATTTATCCAAATACGCATTATGCAACACCTATGCCCAGCGTGTTACAGGCAATCGGTCAAATCAGAACAGATTTAGAAGAACGTCTGAAATATTTTCATGAAAATATGAAGTATATAGAAGAACAGCGGCTGCGCGAAAGGGTGAATTTTGACATTGAAATGATGGAATCAACCGGGACGTGTCGTGGAATTGAAAACTATTCGCGTTACTTATCTGGGCGTGCGCCTGGTATGCCGCCACCAACACTGTTTGAATATCTGCCACGTGATGCCGTTTTATTTATTGACGAAAGTCACGTTACTGTGCCACAGATTTCGGCGATGTCACGTGGTGACCGCGCACGCAAAGAAACATTGTCACAGTATGGTTTCCGGCTGCCGGCATGTATTGATAACCGGCCGTTGACATTTGACGAGTGGGACGTGTTGCGGCCGCAAACGATATTTGTTTCGGCGACGCCAGCCGAATGGGAATTAAACCAATCTGGTGGCATCGTGGCCGAGCAGGTTATTCGTCCAACGGGACTGCTTGATCCAGTCTGTGATGTGCGCCCGACGGCAAACCAGGTTGATGATTTATTGGACCAGATAAAGAAAACATCGGGGCGTGTGTTGGTCACAACACTGACCAAGAAAATGGCCGAACAATTGACCGATTACCTGAATGAAAATGGCGTGCGGGCCAAATACTTGCACAGCGATATTGAGACACTGGAACGTATTGAATTATTGCGTGATTTGCGATTGGGTAAATATGATGTCTTGGTTGGTATCAATTTGTTGCGCGAAGGGCTGGACGTGCCAGAATGTGAGTTGGTTGCGATTATGGATGCGGATAAAGAGGGTTTCTTGCGTTCAACGCGTTCACTGATTCAGACAATTGGTCGTGCGGCGCGTAATGCAAATGGTCGTGTGATTCTGTATGCTGATAAAATTACGGATTCAATGAATGCGGCGTTGACCGAAACGGCGCGTCGTCGGGAAAAGCAGATGGCATATAACACCGCACATGGCATTACACCAACTACTGTGTCCAAGGCTATATTTGCCCAGGTTGGCGACAAGACTGACAAAACAGACAAGGCGCGTCGGTTTGTATATGATAAATCAGGCGGCGTTATGGATGCAGACAGTATTCGCAAACAGATAAAAGATTTGAACAAGAAAATGCGCACGGCGGCAGAAAATCTGGAATTTGAAGATGCGGCTGAATTGCGTGATGCAATCCATAAACTGGAAGATGATTTGTTATTAGTGGAGTAAGTGTGAATAAAAAAATATTAAAAGAAAAGACCACCTCCCCCTGCGGGGACTCCTCCACAGGAGGAGAACTTGGACCGCAACAGGAACGTGGCGAGTTCCCCTCCGGTGGAGGGGTGGCCAACGGCCGGGGTGGTCTTGCCAGCAAGTCTGTTGTTTCATTTAATTTGCCGTATAACAAAAAGTTAGTTCAGTGCGCCAAGGATTTACGAAAATCTGGCAGTCTGCCCGAAGCGTTGTTATGGCGTGAAATTAAATCAAAGAAAATAAATGGTCTGGATTTTGACCGGCAAAAAGTTATCGGGAATTACATCGTTGATTTCTTTTGTGCAAAAATAAAAACAGTCATAGAAATTGATGACAAGACGCACGAGTTAAAAGAGCGACATGATTCCATACGAAATAAATATTTACAGGATTTGGGACTGAGAATAATTCATATACCTGCAAAAGATGTGTTGAAAAATCCATCATCTGTGGCAGAATTGCTGAGAGGTATTTTATAGGTAAAATAAATGAAAGAATATTTGTTGAACAGTGTGGAAGAAACGCGCGCGTGGGCGCGGGAATTTGCGAAAACCTTGCGTGCGCCGGTGTGTGTGGCGTTGCACGGCGACCTGGGAATGGGCAAGAGTGAGATTGCCCGCACAATAATTCAGACCCTGCGTGGGGCGGATACGGTTGTGCCCAGTCCGACATTTACCATTGTGCAAAACTATGATGGAATATCACACTTTGACCTGTATCGCATAAATGATGCGTCAGAATTGGTGGAAATTGGGTTGCCATATGCAATTGCAAATGATATTACGTTGATAGAATGGCCTGATGTCGCAACGGATATTTTGCCAACGGATACAATTCATATTTATCTGACAGAATACGGGGCAGGGCGCAGATTGGTTATAAAATAGGAAATGTCGCCTATGGTAATCGTGGATGTGGCGCGTAATAATAAAAATGCGGATGGAAACATTCGTGCAAGAGCACACGCGCGGACTTTTGCATAAAGGTCCCGAACCACATCCCTAAGAAAGTGGATTCGTCAAGAATTCATGAAACGCGGTGTTCAAAAAACGGGGCGTTTGCCCCGTTTTTATCGCTTTAATAAACTCTGAACTGCCAGGGGAAAATCCGGACTGCGTGCCAAATATGAGCCGCTGACCAATAAATCTGCGCCGGCGTCCCAGCACATTTGTGCGGTTTTATCATTTATTCCACCATCTACTGAAATTATAAATTTCAGGCCGTATTTTTTACGTGTTGCGGCCAAAACAGAAATCTTTTTCAGGCAATCTGTTTGGAATTCTTGGCCGGCGGCACCTGGGGCGACGGTCATAACCATAACTTCGTCCACATCACGCAGAATTGGCTTTAATATCGCAGGTGATGATTCTGGGTTCAGGGCAACACCCGCACGACGCCCTGCCGCGTGAACACTGGCAATAGCCGCACGCAGACCAGACGTATTTGTTGACATGATAACCGTGTCGGCACCGGCGGCAACACTGTCGGTGGCCCAGACGGACGGACTCTCGGTCATCAGGTGTACGTGCAGGTGTGCGTCAGTGTGGGCACGTATCATCTTTAATTCTGGAATACCACCCGCCACGCGGTCAACATAGAATCCGTCCATAATGTCAACGTGTATCATTGATATTCCGCCTGCGCGAAACATTGAATATGTTGATGCACGACGCATATTAAAACACAGTGTGCTGGGCATAATTGGAATAAAACGACGGCGGTGTGCTGGGCGTTTGCGGAACAGTTTTGTTATAAATGCAATGCGACGTTGCATACGGTCACGACGCGCCAGGTACGCGCCACGATGAGTCGCCTCGGCATTCCAGACGTGCGCACATGCCGCCCGAACAATTGCGTCATTGGAAATATATTCGGTCGGAATTGAAAATGTGTTTTCAATGAACTCGGTCGCCCCCTCGGCCAGTGCGCCACCACCGGTCAATATAATCTTGGTTGGGCGATATTTGATAATCGCGTCATGGGCCGCGGTTGTTATTTCGGCGGTAATATCAACGCATGCTGGCATAAATATATCGCTGACATCGCCACGTGAAAATTCGTATGCGGTATCGGCGGGGGTAAATCTATCCATTTCTTTGGGGATAAAACTGGCTACTGCACGCTTTATCCGTTCAGCGTCATCAAAACCGATGTGCAATTTTGCAGAAATGTCGTTTGTTATTTTTGTTCCACCCAGTGGAATTTTATAGTGCCAGACTGGGCCACGGTCGGTCCAAATGGACGCTGATGAAAATTCCCCGCCCAGGTCAATGAACATAACCGTTTGTTTCTTTTGTCGCAATGTTGTATTCAGTAAAAATTGCGGGTCATAAAATGCACAGGGTGTGATATGGGCGCGACGCAGAAAACCCAATACTTCGTTCAATCGTGATTTTGTATAAAATATTGAACCAAATGCTGATATCAATTGTCTGTCGGTATAGCCAATTGGACTAATCATATTGCGTGCGGTTGGCGTATCGTATCGCAATGGCACAATATGCATCGGAAAGTATCCGTCAGGCGCGTTTATCTGGGCAATCTGGGCACGGACATCGGCAGTTGTGATTTTGTGTTCGCCGCCCCAAGCGGTGCTTTTTGCAGTCATTTCAAAAATAGACGTGCCAAAATTCCCCGTGATATATGCGGTGTCAAAACTGGTTCCGATTTGATGTTCCAGATCGTCAATTACATACCGCAGTGCAAACACGGTATCAAAACAATCCGATGTTGAAATTGCAGATTTTACAATCTTGGCCCCACGGACACGGTGTGCCATTCCGCGCACACCGGTCGATCCAATGTCCAGACATAAAAAAGCCGAATCAAACAGGTTCATTTCGTCTATTTTACCAATATTCGCGCCGTGTCGCGCATATCAATCGTTTTTATATCACGGGATAAAATTTTGTGATTTTTATCCAGAACAATCAATTGTGCAATTGCGTCATCGGGTGTCTTTTCAGGTAACATGACCGTAATTCCACCTGTTGTAACTAAATTCCAGCGACGATTTTCAATCCATTCCATGTAATCCAGGTCGCCAATCAAATTATGCGCCACGTCAGTTATTTCGCCAACTTCTGATGGTAATGGGCCACGAAATAATACTGTTCCGGATTTACGTTCGGTGTCCGGTTGGTTCACGATTGTGCCATCGGCCGACAATGGAAAGTAATTCTGGCCATCGGTCCACAGGGCAACGGCCCGGTATAACTTTACACGCACGACCAAATTGCCGTCGGCGCGGCGATTAACAGCCGATGCACGCACGCCAGGCACCGCGCCAACGCGGGCGTTCAGCGCGTCCAGGTTAACGGAAAAAGTGTCTGTTCCTGGTGCAACTGCGGCGGCCGCGACCAGGGCGGATAAATCCTTGTCCCGGATATCCGCAGATATAGAAATATTGCGCACACGCGACATTGTTGTATGTCCCATTGTCGTCATGATAATTCGCACAGAAAAGTATATCGCCAGCAAAATTGCGACAATAAAATACAGCCAAAACCAGATTGTTCGTTTCATGGCTATAATTATATCACAAAAAGCCCCGCGATAAAAGCGGGAGGAAATAAAAATTAAAATCAACTGGCGCGTAGCAAATAACCGCGTCTAAACATACACCTGCGGTATGCGCCGACGGTTTTAGATGTTGTATTTCGTGGCACCGACATCAGTGACCGCTGGCCTGCGTCGGTATATTCATTTGATTGAAATGTCACCCACAGACCGTCCCAGTCCGGCATTTGGCCACTTTGGTTCGGGGCCAACAGTTTGGCAATACGGCTGCGCGGCATATATGACGGTTTGGTAATTCCCAGGCACGCCTTGTGATCGCGGACAAATTGTTCCATTGTGACGGATTCGTTTTCCCAATTCAAAACCGTCGCATTATCAATGCTGCCACGATTGGGGGACGAACACGCCGCCAATATCATCATCAATGCCAGATATTTTATTCTCATGTTTTGTATTATAATTTATTTGCCTTTGGGGGGCAATAGTTTTTATAATAGGCATAACAAGGAGAAAGAGAATATCATGGCAATAACAGTTGCTAATTTTATAAAGATGGCAAACTTCTATAACCAGATGACAAAAATGATGTCGGCAATCTGTGTAGAAAAGGGTGGCATAGCGATGGAAAATTATGTCGGGCGTTTCTTTGCGGCCGACACGTTGGAATTTGTTGCGGAATACGGTCGCCGCCTGATGGCGACGCGACGCAATGAACTGACGCCGGAAATTGTTGGGGTGATTGAACGCTTTGAAGAAAGTTACAAACGGGTCAAGGATTTAACGACACCAACACAGAAACCAATTTATGAAATGACATTGGCAGAATTTGAAAAAATTATGAACATATAAAAACGTGGCAAAGGAGATGTGGCGGATGAAAACAATGAAAAAAATATTTGGTGGGGCCGTGACAATAACGCTGGGGGTAGCGTTGTTGGCGGCGTGCACCCAGAAAAATGCCGCGACCGATATGCCCCAGTATGATACGGTGACGGTTGTAGATAACTTGGTCATTGATGAAAATTCGGTGCCGATTTTCCCGAAAAAGGCGGCACTGACCACAGATACGGCACGTCGCTTTTCCCTGGATTTGCCAAAGCGGTGCGAGGTAAATTGGGATAACCAGGCGGTTGTTTCTGTCGTTCCCGAAGAGAAAATTGAAATTATTCGTCTGAATACCGGTGACGCGTTGCCTGAATTACAGGTGTCGGATTATGAGTTCAAAAAATTGACGGTAAAACGTGCGCTGGATAAATTGCTGGACGGGACAGACATTTCTGTTGTCGAAGATGAAGAGATGATTGAAACTGTATCTGGCTCAATCAATTCTGGTAAATTGTCTGATACGGTTGAATTGATGGCAAAAATGGGGCGTGCGTATTATTCCTATGATGCCGAGGCCGGTGAAATTCATTTAACACATCGTGCAAAATGGTTGGTAAAAATGCCCAAGGATCAATCAATCATTATGGCATTGATTGACGCAATGCGTGGGGCCGATGTGCGGAATCTGTTGGTGGACTGGAACGACAAGACGCTGGTATTTGAGGGAAACTATCAGACCGAGCGCGAGGTTTCCAGAATCATCGCTGATGTCGCGTCCAAGAAGTATATGTTGGCGTGGGACATTGATGTGTATCGCGTGTACCCACGCACAGACAATCCGATTGTTTGGATGAATATGTTGCCGGCATTTGGTGATAAAAATATCAAGATGTCAATACCGGGTGTAGTGGGGCGTGCGCTGGTTGTGGGACCGGAAATTAATACCAAGACATTGCAAGAATTCTTGTCGCAACAGGCAAACGTAGTTTTGATATCCCAGGGTCAGTTTGTAATTCCAAACGGTTGGCAATCGCGTTTTGATATCGGGCAATGCAGCAAGGAAGAACGCCTGGAAACAGATTTGATTATTGGTGCGACGGGCAAGTATGGCGATTTTGGCGGCCGTGATAAAATTGATGCGAAAATCGTTTTGCGAACCAGTAATGGCGAATTGTCATCGTTTAACATTCCGTCAAGCATTGGTGATAACTATGTGATTATCGGTATTCCGACGCATTCGTTCGTGACAACACCTGAAACGCTGATATCACCGTTTGCAGAATTAGTTGTGTTTATGTCACCGCGTGTGATTTCTATTGTTGATGCACACGCTGCACCAAGTGGCGCGTCTGCGCCACTGGTTGGTGACGCATTACGTAAATTTTTACGCCAAGAATAAAGCAAGGGATGTTGTTTAAATGTTATTTTCAAGACTAGAAAGAAAAATCGCATTCAGATACCTGGCCGCAAAAAAGCGCGGATTCGGCTCTGTTATTTCATGGGTGTCGCTGATTGGCATTACGCTGGGGGTTGCAACACTGATTGTTGTAATGTCGGTTATGGGCGGATTTCACGAAACGTTGTTATCGCGTATCGTGGGTATGAACGGTCATGTTGTTGTTTATCACCAGGATGGCGCAATCAGTGATTTTGATTATCTGATTGATAAAATGAAACAGAATAAGGTTGTGTCTGCAAATGCAACCGGCATCGTTCCCATTGCCGAAGGCCAGGTTATGGCCACTGCCGGTGGTAATAATACAGGGGCGATGGTGCGCGGGATTCGTATGACAGACCTGACTGCCAAGACCCAGGCAGGAACAAAAATTTATGGCAAACAATTATCTGAAATCCGTGATGGTGAATTGATTGCGGGGGCGTCACTGGCGCGTAGTCTGCGCATTGGTATGGGGGACAAGGTATCGTTGGTATCTGCTAATGGGGCAACGCCGACACCATTTGGTTCTATGCCGCGCATAATGTCATATCCTGTTATGTCATCGTTCTTTATGGGAATGTATGAATATGATTCGGGATATATATTCATGCCATTGGAAACCGCCCAGAAATATTTAAATATTGGTAATGCCGTGACGCATATTGATTTGTTCCTGCGCAATCCCGAAGATACAGCCGCCGTGCGCGATGCGTTGGTGCGTCTGTTGCCAGATGGTTTTGTCGTGCGTGATTGGCGCGAATTAAATCGTGGCTTTGTCGGTGCGTTACAGGTTGAATCAAATGTGATGTTCTTGATTTTAATGCTGATTGTCATTGTTGCGGCATTTAATATTGTGTCGTCGTTGGTAATGCTGGTCAAGGACAAGAACAAGGATATAGCCGTCCTGCGCACGTTTGGTGTGTCGCGTAAATCAATGATGAAAATATTTATTTTGTCCGGCACCAGTATCGGTGTTATTGGCGCGTTCTTTGGCACGGTGTTGGGTGTTATTGTTGCGATTTATATCGAGCCTATACGCCAGTTTTTCCAGTGGGCAACGGGGCGCGACCTGTTTCCGGCAGAATTGTATTATCTGTCTGAACTGCCATCTAAATTGGTGCCGGGGACTGTGATTGGAATTGCGGTATTGGCGATTGCGTTAGCGTTCTTGGCGACAATTTATCCGGCATGGAAGGCTGCATCAACCGACCCGGTAGATGTGTTGCGAAATGAGTAATAGTGTGAGGGCAAATCATATGGCAAATATTTTAAATTCTTTATCGCGTGTGAAAAAGGGTGACGTCGTTTTGTCGGTGCGCGATATTAAAAAGACATTTATCGAAGGTGGACAGCCATTGCATATTTTGCGCGGTGGCGGCTTTGATTTGCACCGTGGTGAAATTATCGCATTGGTTGGACAGTCGGGATCTGGAAAATCTACGTTATTACAGTGTGTTGGTCTGTTGGATAAACCAACCAGTGGCAGCATTTTGCTGGACGGGGCGGCAACGAACCGCATGGACGAAGACACTCGCACAATGATGCGTCGTAACAAAATCGGTTTTGTGTATCAGCGGCATAATCTGTTGTCTGATTTTACGGCATTGGAAAATGTTGTTTTACCAATGTTGGCGGCGGGCACAGACGAAATCACAGCAAACGGACGCGCAATGAAATTATTGCAATTGGCCAGTGTTGCACATCGTGCGTCACATTTGCCCGGGGAAATGTCTGGGGGTGAACAGCAACGTACCGCGGTTGCGCGCGCGTTGGCTAACAATCCAGAAATTTTATTGGCAGATGAACCAACAGGCAGTTTGGATCCCGCCCATGCAACCGCGGTGTTTGATTTGTTGTTGGAATTGGTGCGAAAAAATAAAATGGCAATGTTGTTTGTGACCCATGATATGAATCTGGCAGCGCGTGCTGACCGGACTATCACAATTCGTGATGGGGTTGTAAAGTAATAACCAGAGCAATCAAGAGGAGAGAGTTTATGAAAAAAACATCAGCCACAAAATATGAAACCGCTGTCCCTGCATCGCGCAAGGTTTTAGGGGCGTTGGCACTGGTTGGGTTATTTACATGCGGTGTCTTTGTTGGGACAACGTTGAATGATAACCGTGTGCCAAATGCAGATGGCCGGATTATAGCGTTTTCTGAGTCGGATTGTTACGCAATTATAAACAAAATAAAAGCTGCCACAGATGCAGATTTGTTGGAAGAATTAAAAGATATCTATAACGACAATTGTGCGGGCCGTGCAATAGATGTAAAATCATTCGCACAAGAAAATGATAATGACGCGGACGATGCGCCTGTTGCAACATGTGGACGTATTGAACAGTTATTGGCGCAGCAACTGATGCCCGAAGAAGATAGCAACGCATATGCTCATTTGAACAACGCGAACACATATGCACGTATGGCTGAACGTGGGTGCCCAGAAAACGCGGATAAATATCGTGCGTTGGCTGCCCGTGAAATAGAAATCACAACTGCGCTAGAACCAGTTGAATACATGCCGGAATCCAGGGTAGAAAATGTTATTGATGTATATAAAAAGGTAAAAATGCGGGCTGCTGCGCAACAGGTAATTGACACTCTGCAAAAGGTTTCTGAGCCAACCATAGATTTTATTTTGAAACTGGAAAAAATTGTAAATGAAGAATAAGGAGTGCGTTATGAAGCATTTGTTTGTCGTGATTTTGATGCTGGTGTGTGTTGGCCGCCCAGTGGCACATGCAGCGGACGTTGCGCCACGTATGTCGTGTGCGAATATTAAAACCCAGATAGATACACTGGTCGCGCGTGATGATTTAACAGATGATGAATCAAAACAATTGACAGATATGCGTATAAAGTATCGTCGCGATTGTGTTAAACGTGCGGCGGGCGGTCGCGGTGCGCAAACTATTGCGGCCGCACGCATACCGGTTGCAGTCGATGATACTAAAAAGCCTGACAATATCGCCACACCTGGCGCACCATGTGATACCCCGGACGAGCATGGTTGTTGTCCTGGTGAAACGTATACCGATATGGGCGACCAGGGATTCAATTGTTGCCCGTCAGATGGCGGTATGTGCTTTACGCCAATGGTGCTGAAATCGGTTGAAAATACCGAAGTTCAAGACGATGCACCTGTCAAGACAGACGAAGAAATCGCGGCGGAAATAAATGCGAATATTGCGGCAGGTCTGTGCGCCGATGGCACCAAGCCGAATAAGTATGGTTGTTGTGCCGATGAATTGTTCCGCGATATGGGCGGAACGTTCGCGTGCTGTCCGAAAAGTGGTGGCGATTGTTTCCCGCCTATGAATTAAACACAGTTCGCAATAAAGGCTTGCGTTTTAGGAAATTTGATTTATAATAAGCAGGCTTTCAATTTGTTGCGGGCATAGTACAAAGGCTAGTATGCAAGCCTTCCAAGCTTGAAATGCGGGTTCGATTCCCGCTGCCCGCACCAAGGATAAGGGGTGCGTCGGTATGTTGGGTAACCTCGCGATGCGAACATCAATTCGTTGCTAATAACGCAACTCATTGTGTTCTTGTTCGTTCGGTTTCCCGCTGCCCGCACCAAGAGATTGGGCGTGCGCCGGAGTTGGAGAGCCGGGGCAGACTGTAAATCTGTTGGCTTAAGCCTGAGCTGGTTCGAATCCAGCCACTCCCACCACTAAAATAACCGCCAAATGGCGGTTTTTTTTGATTTTACAATACTTTTAATTATTCAAAGAAAGCATATTGAAAAACGCCAAATTTTATCAGTGTTCAAACGGCCTAGATTTACAAGGGGACGTCCCATTCGAATATACCGAGGCGGTTTTGGATTGGTTAATCTTTATTTTTTTTCTTCTGGTGTGTAATAATCCGAAACTTTATAAAAGTTTGATGCTGTTTTAGTTTCATTTTTGGTTAAAAACATAATTGTATAATATTGGGCGTGTTTTACTATTTCATAGGGAACAAAAACACCATTAGAAACATAACCGCCTGTGCTTTTTTCTGTATCACCTGTATTTGCTAACATTGAAAAATATTGATAACCATTATCATTTACAAACTTTGCGGTATTTTGCATACAATTATCTTTTACAAACTGATAACTAGCATAGCCATTTCCACCACAAAATATACGATATAATTTACCATCTAGTTTTTCATATCCTGTACCCAATATTTCATTTGTCCGTAATTGTTCAACCTCAAATCCTGTATGTGGTGTTGCACATCCGCATAAAAATAACATACTAAAAATGAGAATTTTTTTCATAAAAGAACCTCTTGTGTATTTGATAATATCATATTATGTATATAATTTTTTGCAACTTTAATTGTTTGACCTTTTCATCTGTTGTATTAAATCAGTAAATTGCTGTTTGTTTTCTGCTCGATTAGTGCAAGCTGATTCCCACCAAAATAAAACCACCCACGAACGTGGGTGGTTTTATTTTTCTTACTCTTCTATTTCCACGCTGTCGATATAGGTGCGGTTGACGCTTTCCAGGCTGGACGGTTGAAAGTCTGGATTTTCAATTGGGTCACTGTCATCTTCGGGCAGGACAGTTATATTTTCAACTGGTGGTGTCACAGCGGCGGTGTGCGTCATGTTCGCGCCAAAAGTCTTGGATTTATATTTTCTGTTCAGGCGTTCTGGGATACGGATATAGTTCATCGGATTTATACCGTCTGTTTCCAGTGCCATTTCAGAGGCCGGGATAATGTGACGTTGTTCAATGTTGTAAATCGGTGTTATAAAGTTTTGTGGTGCGGCACGCACGATGCGTGGGGTGCCACTGGCGTCCAGTTCTAATATACGCAATGCGCGTTGGCTGTCCCCGTTTGGACGCAGGCGAACCAAGCCACTGACCCCGATATAACCGCTGGGGTCCAACAGGTATGCGGCGTCTGATTTATCAGAATAAATCATGCCTATTGCCATATTTGCAGCATCATATCCAAATGCCGCCAGATGTGACGGTGCAGTACCAGATATCTGGGAATAAAGGTTAGCAAAATTTTCATTTATTTCAGGCAAGGCTGCATACTTTGCCCCAGACATTGTAAAGTCAGATGTTATATTTGAACCGTCCCACATTGTGGTGCCATAAAAACGCGCGTCACGCGCAGACACGTTGTAATAGCGCAAGAAAGATGCTAATGCCATCGTGTCATCACCAGCACCCAAGAATAAAACCGCATCATATGGGACTGTGCCTAGCGTGTCTGATTTTGATATTTTATCTAATTGCATTGATAAAGAGGATTTTTCAATCGCAGTCAGGCGTTCTTTGGTCAAAATATCAGATAATATTTCACGGGCGCGTGTGTTTGCTGCGGTGCGTGCCACGTTCATTGATGCGCGTATTGCTGCGGTCTTGATTGATTCAGAATTGCCTGGTGTGTAATATATTATTCCAACCAGTTTTATCCCGTAAATAGATGCCGCATTTTTCGCTGTACCCGCCATCAGACGTCCAGATTCTGTGTCTGGTGCCAGAATTACAAATTTAGTCACGTTGTCAGATGACATTTCTTTGGTAATAGCCTCGACACTGTTGGTGGGCATCAGGTTCATTGTCATAACTCCGTCGCCAACTGCTGTTGCATCAGATGTGAACGACAGGGCAGGTGTGTCGACGGATTTTATCGCGTTTAACATACGTGCGTCGCCTGCAAAAACGGGGCCAATTATAACATCTGGTTTTTCAGATGCGGCGTTTTCAAATGCGTCGCTGCGTGCGGTATCAAAAAATGTTACTGACAGATTCTGTGGTGCACTTTGCAGAACGGCCATTTCAACCGATGTGCGGATTGTTTTGCCGGCACTTGCGTTTTGCCCACTTAGTGGCAATAACACTGCCACGCGATGCATGTTGCCGTCGGTCGCGGAAAAATTCCCGTATTGCATTGATGACGGCGTACCGGCAACGTCATTGCCGTATTCAGCCCCCCAGTTGTTGGAACTGGTAATGCCACCGCCACCACATCCGGCCAGAATTGTTGCAATTGCGCAAAAACTAAAAAATCTGTTCATAAACATTGAAAATCCCGTTCGTATTCTGTATCATTTTACTATAAAAGGATTACGAATGCAATCAGGGCTTTATATTGTTGGAACGCCAATTGGAAATTTGTCCGATATGTCGCCACGTGCGATTGAAACACTGAAAAATGCGGATTTAATTGCGGCCGAAGATACACGCGTTTTTGCAAAACTGGCATCGCATTTTGATATTAAAACCCCACGGGTTGCCTGTCACGACCATAATGAACGCGATGTTGTGCCAGAATTGGTTGAAAAATTACAAAATGGTATGACGATTGCGGCAGTATCTGATGCGGGTATGCCCGCAGTATCAGATCCAGGCTTTCGTTTGGTGCGTGCGGCGCGAACGGCCGGGGTGCCAGTGTTTGTTGTGCCGGGGCCTACGGCTGGGGTGGCTGCGTTGGTGCTGTCTGGATTTCCGACCGACCGATTTACATTTTGTGGTTTTTTTGATGAAAAGAAATTACGTGATGATAACAAAATCCGTCATACTATTATTTATTACGAAAGTCCTAATCGTATAATGACAACAATTGCCGCGCTGGCGCGGGTAATGCCGGACCGCCAAATTGCCATTGTGCGCGAAATAACAAAAATTCACGAAGAAGCGATAATTGGATATCCTGCGGAACTGGTGAATATCGAGCCGCCACGCGGTGAAATTGTAATTGTGGTTGCACCTGCACAAGACCACAAAATGAGTGATGATGAAATCACAGATATTGTAAATGACATTGTTGCTAATTCTACGAAATCGGCAGCGTCTGCATTGGCGGCGCGTGCCGGCATTTCCAAGAAAGAGGCATATCGTCGCATGCTAAACAAAGAGGAAACAAATGATTAAATTCGTGGGCAGTTTTGAAACCGTTGCGTCTTTGCCACGAACGATGTTTCCTGAATACGCATTTATTGGACGTAGTAATGTTGGCAAATCGTCGTTGATAAATGCGATTGTTGGCCAGGCAGTGGCACGCACATCAAATACACCGGGACGCACGCAATCGATAAATATGTTTAATTTGGACGACCGGGTGATGATTGTTGATTTGCCGGGATATGGTTATGCGCGGGCGTCACGCACAGATACTGTGCGCTGGTTGCGCCGATTAGAGGAATATTTGATGACGCGACACCTGGCACGGTTATATATTTTGATTGATTCGCGTATTGGTGCGCGACCGTCTGATATAGAACTGATGGAATTTTGTGATGCGCACGGTGTCGCATATCAAATCGTTTTGACCAAAAAAGATAAGCGTGTACGCGAAGCAAATCAGTCTTCTTTGTCGCATGAAAATCACCCTGCAATGATGGCAGAGATTTTGGAAACATCGGCGGAAAAGAAAACAGGGCTGGAACCAATAAGGGCGCAAATTGGCATCAAATAAAAATATATTTTATGCAACTAATCCGGCAAAAATGTCAGACGCGTTGTGGAATTTGCTGGCGTCGTCGGGCGCGGAATTGTCACGTACATTGATATTCTTGCCCAGCCGTCGCGCTGTGCGAACGGTTGAAAAAACTCTGGCGCAGAAATCTGGGGGGGCAATAATTTTACCACACTTGGTTGCGTTGGGCGAAGGGCTTGATGACCCGGATTTTATTTCAGATACAGATGCCACCGCGGTGCCAAATATGGCGCGTTATGTTATGCTGGCTAAATTATTGTCAGCCGACGCCAGTATCGGAAGTGTGGCCGCGGCTTTGCCAGTTGCGCACGATTTGGTGCGTATGACAGATTACCTGGAAAACGAAGGGGTGGACGCCAGTGCGATTGATTGGAATGCGTTGGTTGGTGACGCGTATGCGCGACATTTTCAGCGCAAGGCAAATTTACTGAATATTTTAACGCGCACGTTGCCGGCATGTTTTGCCGCGCGTCCGACCCAGACTGCGGCGCGAAATGCTGATATTCGCGGGTGGGGTGATGCGCTGGATAAATACGAATTGGTTGTTGTTTGTGCTTCAACGGCCAGTGTGCCTGCAACTGCGGATTTAATGCGTGCGGTGGCGGCGCGTGAAAATGGTCGTGTGATTCTGTCTGGTAAAATTATGGGTGCGCCGGACGATTTATCGCGTGACACAAATCCATACAATGCAGAATATAAGTTTCTGTTGTCGTTGGGAATGACACCTGGAGATGTGCAACCGATTGATGTTGGTCCATCACCAATTGACTTTTTAAATTACGCGTTTGGAAATAATCCCGCGCGTTCAGATAATGGCGCAGCGATTAGTCATTGTCATTTAATTGAATGCGCCCGCGAAAGTGAAGAGGCCGCCGTTATCGCTGAAATTGCGGCACGCGCGGTGTCAGAAAATAAATCTGTGTTGGTTATAACGCCGGATGCCGCCGGGAATCAGCGGGTTGCGTATTGTTTGGCGTCGCGTGGGATTGACGCGGACTTTTCTGGTGGTGTGCCCGGCACAATGACGCCGGCGGGGCGTGCGATATTGAACGTGTTTGATGATTGGATTGAACGTGGAGATAGTGTGACATTTGATAAAATGTATGCGGCCTCGCACGGGAATTTGATGGAAACAATAATTCGTATGGTTGATGAAAATCGCGATATGTTTGCGCCGATGTTTGATGTGTCAGATGCGGCTTCATTGCAAATTTGGTCGGCAATACAGAACATTTCGGCGTGTATGCGTGATGCAGAGATTGTGCCAACAGTTGCCGATGCGCGGGCGTTCTTGGCTGATGCGATTTCATCGGTTACGGTGCGCGGTGTGGCGAATGACACTGCACGCGTCGTCGTGTTGGGGACGATTGAATCACGTATGCAGACTGCTGATGTTGTTATTTTGTCTGCACTGAACGAGGGTATGTTTCCTGCGCGTGGATATGAAAACGCGTGGTTGCCAACGAGAATTGCACGCCAAATTGGGTTGCCGTCGGCCGATAGAAAAGTATCGTTGCAATCTTTGGACTTTATGAATTTGTCGTGTGGGTCAGATGTTTATTGGACGCGCAGCCGCGTATCCGGTGGTGTCCAAACGACAGAATCACGTTTCTTGTCGCGTGTGGCGGTGCGTGGTGGCGCGTTTGACCGGACGGCGGCCGATGATATATTGAACGCTGTGCGTGGGCGTGATGTTGTGCCGGCGCGGCCACTGGATTATCGCGCACCGATGCCACCGGCTGATTGGTCAGATGTGTATGTGACCGAATTAGAAACATTGATACATAATCCGTATGCTTTCTATGCGCGGCATATCTTGCGTTTGCAGCCGTGTGATGATTATTGGTTGCCACCTGACGCACGCGCGTTTGGAATGTTGGTGCATGCGGCACTGGAAGATATAAAACCTGGCAAAACCGTCGCAGCATTGGTTGCCGATATGGATGCGCGGGCACGTGCCGTGCTGGGCGGGGACAGTATAATATTTCATTTCTGGCATAAACGTTTTATGGAAATCGCGCCTGTGGCGATTGGATATTTGATGGCCTGCCCAGATGCAGAAATAGAAACAGGTGGCGTGGTAAATATCGCGGGGCGTAATGTTCGTGCGCGCGCAGACCGAATTTGGGACGGGGGCGTTCTGGATATAAAGACTGGGACGGCACCAAACAAATCACAACTGGCCCAGGGGAATATGCCACAATTACCGCTAGAGGCATATATGCTACAATCTGGGGGATTCAAGATTCGCACAACAGAAAAATCAAAAACACCTGTGATGGTGTTCTTGCAATTAAAAAATGGCGATGTGCGTCCGATTGAATATGATGCAGCAACCACTGCGGAAATGATAGCGGCGGCAGTTGAAAAAACAACCAGTTTGGTAAATATGTATTCGGCGGGCGGCGCGGCATATGAATATCGCGAAACAGGCGATAAAAAATACCAGGCCTGGGACGACCTGGCACGTAAAAATGATTGATGTCGTTTTTTATTTCAGCGACAACATTAAACCACAATGATCGGTTGGCTTGGCTGCCATACGTGGTGCGATGTCTATTTCGCAATGTTTAATCAATTGCATTGCTGCGGGATTCGCCAAAAAATAATCTAATCGCAATCCCATATTTTTACCAACGGTGTCGCCACCGCGGTATCCGAACCATGTAAAGCCGACGGTACCAGGATGTTGCACGCGCCAAACATCGGTCCAGCCGCTGTCAATCCATGCCTGCATCGCAGCGCGTGCAGCGGGTGCGGCAATTGCAATATCAACATAGTTTGCCGGTTTCCATACGTCAATGTCGGCCAGTGCAACGTTAAAGTCGCCGCCGATAATAACAGGTTCTGGCGAATTCAAATATTGGGAGATATATTTTGTAAATGCCGCCATCCATTCCAGTTTATACGGAAACTTTGGCGAAGACACCGTGTCGCCATTAGGCATATACACGTTTATCAATCGCACGCGCCCATCAACCACACATTCCAAAAATCGTGCGTTCATATCTGGATACGTGGGCAGCCCCATTGTCACATCTTCGATGGAATATTTAGAAAATGTTGCGACACCGTTCCAGCTTTTTTGGCCAAAAACTTTGACGTTATATCCGTATTCATCAAATAGGTTATGTGGAAAGCCAGCGGTTTCAACCTTTAATTCCTGGACCAGGATTGTGTCGTATTCGCCCGCACGCAGGATGTCAATAAAGCTCTCGGCGTGGGCGCGAATAGAGTTTATATTCAGTGTTAGAATTTTCATATTTGCAATCTTTTCCTTTGGATATATAATACTGTCAGTCCAATATAAAAAAAACAAGGAATTTTTTACGATGAATATGTATCAATTGCTAGAAAGGGCGGTTGCAACATGGCCTGATTATCTGATTTTGGTGCGCGAAAACATCACGTTTTCTGAATTTTCAGAAATGGTACGTGCGCGTGCAGCGTCATTGAACGCGACGGGAATCGGACGCGGTGATGTTGTCGGTGTTTTGGCACACAATATCCCCCAGTTTCCAATTACTATGTTTGCAATTTGGTATCTGGGTGGTCGCGTATTGCTGCTGGATACAAATCTGACACCGTTTGAATATGACAATATGGCGGAAATCACAAAATGCAAAATGATTTGCGCGGAAAAGTCGTTTTTCTATAAAACGGACAAGTTTAATTTTTATGACATTACGAAAAAAGACGGCAAGCCGAATCCAGAGCTGACCGCGGCACCGGTTGAATCAACCGAGATTGCAACGCTGTCATTTACATCGGGGTCAACTGGCACGCCCAAGGTGGTGCCATTGACACACTTTAACCTGATTGAATGCGCGAATTCATTGGAAGATATGCGCGAATGGATTAGTGCGGGTGATATTATGTATGGTTTCTTGCCAATGTATCACATCTTTGGTTTTGCGGTTGAAATTTTGGCAACTATGCATTATGGGTCTGGTATGCTGTTGCAACCGACCGTAAATCCAAAGGAAATTATGGCGGATTTCAAGAAATACAAACCACAGATTATTCCGGCCGTTCCCAGATTGTTTGAGGTTATCAGAAACCGTATCATTGATGCGTTAAAGGAAAAGAAAATGTGGTGGATGGCGTCGTTCGTATTGAAATACGGCAAGACGTTGGAAAAAATTGGTCTGGGATTCCTGGTGCGCAAGGTTCAAGAACCGGTTCTGGCGATATTCGGTGGACGTGCGCGTTTGCTGATTGCAGGTGGTGCCGCCACCAAGCCCGAGGTGGAAAAGTTCTATGAACGCCTGGGGCTGACATTTATCCAGGGATACGGACTTACCGAAACCGTTGGGCCAATATGTATTTCCAAGCCGACCAAGCGTCGTTTCCCGTTTGCGTTTGGTGCGCCAACATCAAATAACGAATGTGAAATTCGCGATAAAAACGAAGATGGCGTTGGCGTTCTGTGGTTGCGTGGGCACCAGGTGTTTGGTGGATACCTGGATAATCCGACAGTCAACGAACAGGTGTTTGACGAGCGTGGATTCTTTAACACAGGCGATATGGTATCTATGGATAAAAATGGCGAATTGCATTTCGCCGGCCGCAAAAAACAAGTGATTGTTTTGGACAGTGGTAAAAACGTTTATCCTGATGAACTGGAAGGATTGTTTATAAAAATCCCAGGCGTGAAAAACGTTGCCGTGTTTGAACACCGCGTCAAGGATAAAACGGTGACTTATGGCGTATTCAGTGTGGACAAAGATATGACGCTGGAAAAATTGGCTGCGGCGGTTGCCCTGGCGAATAAAAAGGTTGCGTCATATAAATGGGTAACGCACTTTGCCATGACGACCGACGAACTGCCAATGACCAGCACACAGAAAGTGAAACATCATGTTGTGCGGCAGAATTTGATTGACGGCAAATACCCCATCCGCAAAGAGTAAACCGTCATCGGTCCGCATTGCGCGGGTTTAATGTGGCTCATGTACGTCTTGTACACTACGCCGCATTAAACCCACGCAGTCGGCACAATGAACCGTTTGCTTTATATTTAGACCGCCCAATGGGCGGTTTTTATTTCCCCAGACACAGTTGTGAAAATGTTGCGTCCATTACGTCGGCGGCACTGATTGTGCCCAGGATTTTACCGATTGCGTCGGCGGCGCGGCGAACATGTTCTGAAAATATATCATAATTATCACCAGCGGTGATTGCATTGCGCAATTCGTTTTGTGCGTCCATCATCAGGGCGCGCGTGCGTGCATTGACCGTGATTTGTGATTCTGAATTTCCAACTAATTCATCAATCTTTTTACGGATTGCAATCATCAGGTTATCAATTCCGTCGCCCGTCTTGGCTGATACATAAATCGCATTGCTTTTATTTTTGCAATCGCACAGGTCAGATTTATTTACAACGATAATTTCATTATTTGAATTTTGAACTTTAAATTCTGAACTTTGACCGTCAATTACATGCAAAACCAAATCGGCATTTTTTATTTCGTCATTTGTGCGCTGAATCCCAATTTGTTCAATTTCGTCGTCTGTGTCGCGCAGGCCGGCGGTATCAGAAATGTTTACCATGTATCCGTCAATATCCAGGGTACACGACACAACATCGCGTGTGGTGCCAGGTGTATCAGATACAATCGCACGATTTTCCCCAACCAGGTGATTAAACAATGATGATTTACCTGCGTTTGTGTTGCCGGCCAATGTGATGTTGAATCCGCTGCGGATAGCGCGTGACGCCGCATAGCGCGAAATTGCATTGTTTATTTCGTTGTATAAAATTTGCGCTTTGTCGCGAATTTTTTCGCCAATGTTTGTTGGCAATTCGTCATCTGCGTAATCCAAAATAGCGGCGGCGTATGCGGCGATTTCAATCATCTGGGACCGCCAGGCGTCATAAATCCGACTGTCGCGACCCATCATAGATTTCAGTGCGGCGCGACGTTGACGTTCGGTCTGGGCGTCCAGCAATGCGGCCAGACCATCAATATCTGTTAAATCCATTTTGCCGTTATAAAACGCGCGACGTGAAAATTCGCCACGTGATGCCATACGCGCACCGGTTGTGGACAGAAAATCAAATATTTTATTTATCACCGCTGGCGCCCCATGCGAGTGGATTTCAATAACGTCTGTGCCGGTGAACGAATGTGGTGCGGCAAAGAAAACTAAAATTACCTGGTCAATCAAATCGCCGGCATTATCGGCCAGATTTGTAAAATACGCGTGACGCACATCAAAATTATTGCGCCCCAGTAATCGCGCAAACAAATCGCGCAGATTATCGCCTGCAATTCGCACAACGGCAACGCCACTTTTCCCGTGCCCCGACGACAGGACAAAAATTGTATCGTTATTATTCATTATTTATTTCCAGATATTTCTTTCAGTGCCAATGGGACCAGGTGCGCAACATCTAGCCCTGGATTTGCGGCAACCAGTTTTTGCGCCATTTCAACAATGTCCAGACGGCGATAGCCCAATGATTCCAACGCCGCCAGTAAATCGGGCAGGGCAGAGCCCAACGCGCCACCATCGGTTGTGGTAAATTCAAATGCAGAATTGGCAACCTTGCTTTTTAGTTCAATGATGATTTTTTCGGCCACCTTTTTCCCGACGCCAGGCGCGGCAGTGATTGTTTTGGCATCGCCCGTTGCAATGGCGGACATCAGCGCGTCGGTTGGTAATGTGTTCAGTATGGACAATGCACCCTTGGGCCCGACACCAGATACGCCCGTCAGTTGCACGAACAGGTTTTGCGCCGCCAGCGTTCTGAACCCGAACAGGCGGATTGAATCTTCGCGCACGACAGTTTCAATCCATAACGCGACTGTTTCGCGTGGGGACAGCGCATCTGGGGTAAAAACCTTGTAGCCGACAGGGCCCGCCATCAAAATCACGAAGCCGTCGCCAATATAATCAACAACCCCTTGCAATTTGCCAATCATTTGTTATCCTTTTGTGGTAATTCTAATCTAATTAAAGTAAAAGGTCAAATATGAGTGGACACAGCAAATGGCACAATATTCAGCATAAAAAGGGTGCCGTGGACGCCGCACGCAGCGGTTTGTTCACAAAACTGGCGCGTGAAATAACGATGGCGGCCAAACTGGGCGATAAAAATCCGGACAATAATCCGCGTTTGCGTTTGGCTATATTACAAGCACGCAAGAATTCTATGCCGAACGATAACATTAAACGCGCGATTGACAAGGCGTCGGGCAGCAATACTGAAAACTATGTTGCCGTGCGCTATGAAGGCTATGGCCCGAACGCTGTTCCCGTTATTGTAGAGGCGTTGACCGACAACCCGCGTCGCACTGTGCCGGAAATCCGCAACATATTTGCGAAAAACGGTGGTAATATGGGCGAAGAGGGGTCTGTTGTGTTTATGTTCACACGCGCAGGTCAGATTATGTATCCGGCATCCATCGGAAAAACCGAAGATGAAATGATGGAAATTATCATGGATACGGGTGCGGACAACCTGGAAACGTCGGACGAAGGTTTCATTATCACAACCAAACCGGACGATTTTATGACCGTGCAAAAGGCGTTGAATGATGCGCTGGGCGAACCAGATAATGCAGAATTGACCTGGGTTCCGAATATGCCGGTTGACCTGGACGACGAAGCGTATGCCAAATTAGAAAAACTGGTGGACGCATTGGACGATAATGACGATGTTCAAAAAGTGTTCACTGCGGCGGCATAACGCAGCGCGTAAAAAATATAAAAAAGACCGGCGAAAACCGGTCTTTTTTATGGTATAATTATTACACAAAGGGACGTTTAATATGACACGAATTTTGGGGATTGACCCAGGACTGTTGCATACCGGGTGGGCCATAATTGATACCCAGGGGCAAAACCGAAAATATATTGCCAGCGGGGTTATTCTGCCGCCGACGCGTGTCGCAATGCCGATGCGATTGGCAAATATTTTTCGTGGTGTTTCGAAATTGGTGGATACATTTACCCCAGATGTGTGCAGTATTGAAATTACATTTGTGAATAAAAATCCACAAACAACACTTGCGCTGGGGCATGCACGTGCGGCGGCAATTGTCGCGGTTGCATCACGTGATATTCCGATATACGAATACGAACCGAACAAGATTAAAAAGGCACTAACATCGGCCGGGCATGCCGACAAAGACCAGGTGTATAAAATGGTGCGTATCTTGTTGCCGGCGGCGCGTCCCAAAACCCCAGACGAGAGTGACGCCATCGCTATTGCACTGGCTCATGCGAATATGAGTAAATTCAGTTTTTGAAATTATGCATAATATGATAGAATAAATAAACACACAAGGGGAATAATATGAAACAAGAAGTTTATGAAATCCAAGATATGAAATTATATGTGCGCCAGGCGACATTGTTTCGTGCATTTTTGATAAATATAATTTTAGGGCTGGTGGTTGGTGCGTTGGCATTGTTCGTGCCGGGGTTCCTGTTCACACTGGTTGTGGTGACGGGCGTTTCGCCGATGATGATGTTCTTTTCAATGATAAGCGGGATTGCATTATGGCAAATGCTGGGGGTTGTATTTTTCTTGGTGCCGGCATTGGCAATCTGGTGGCAACGTTATTCAAAATAAAAATGCGCCGATTTGGCGCATTTTTTTATGAATCAAGGTAGATTATTTCGCATTTGCTGCAGCGTTTTGTGCCTGTTTCTGGGCATACAGTTCGGCGAAATCAACCGGCTGCATCGCAAATGTTGGGAAACCAGATTCAGATGTCAGGCGAACAATCAGACTGCGAACCGCCGGGAATAACAGGGTCGGAACATCAATCAGCAATGTGCGCTTTTTCGTTTCTTCATCATTTTCTTCGTCCATTTGAACCAGGCCAGAATATGTAGATTCAATCAAGAATATTGATTTATCGCCCGCGTCCAGTTTTGAATGAACCTTGGTCACCAGGTCGACCATAAACAGGTTGTTTTCTGCGCCCTTTATCTGGATATCAATGTTGATTTCCAATTTCGCCTGGCCGTTGTCCTGTTTAAAGAACAATTCTGGGACGTTTGGACTCTCAAACGAGATGTCTTTTAAAAACTGGGAAATGATTTTAAATTTTGCCATTATGTTTTACTCCTGTGATACTGTGGGGATAAAACCCGTTCTGGACTTGACCCCGTGTTTTATGATAATATAGCATCATAAAATTATTTTACAAGTGGGAGAGGCAACAAAAAATGGCGGATGGGAAATTTTTCAGCATAACAAAGTGGTTGGCCGTTATGTGTGGTGTAATCGCGTTAGCGGCATGTGATTTGTCGACACCAACGCATACCGGTGATAATTCTGTCGTGCCATCAAATCTGCGTCGGGTTTCATACAGTGAACTGCCGGGGTGGCGCGATGATGATGTTCGTTACGCTTTGCAGGCGTTCCGTAATTCGTGCAAGGCAAAGATTCAATACACGGGTCGTGTAATTCCAGACCGCGAACTGTTCGCAGAAAAGTGCAGAATGTTGCCGTCGGCATCGGCGGATACAGCAACTGTGCGTGCATGGTTTGAATCTAACTTTCAACCATACAAGGTTTATAACGATAATGGCACAGACCGCGGGACATACACGGGATACTATTCCCCAATTATACCGGCATGCAGAACCAAGACCGCTGCGTGCAATGAACCGTTGATGGGCGTGCCAACCGATGGTCGTGCCTACAAGGGCGTTGCCAAAAAAGACATCGTAGAAAAGCAAATTGGTCGCGTTCTGTATTGGGCAAATATTGTTGATGTCCAAAATATTCAGATTCAGGGCAGCGGCATGTTGCAACTGGACGATGGAAAAATGGTGAAATTAAACTTTGCTGCGGTCAATGATATGCCGTTTAAATCTATTGGCGAAGAATTGCGCAGTCGTGGTATTCGTCCAGATAATGGGTATTCGGCTGATGCGGTTTGGTCGTATTTGAAAAAGAACCCGACGCTGGCACGTGATGTGATTTATAAAAATCCACGCTATGTGTATTTCTATGAATCTGTACCACCAGATGTAATTGGAAAATTGGGCACACCACTGTCCAAGATTCGTTCAATCGCCATGGACGACAGTATTTATACATTAGGAATGCCGGTGTATATCAGCACGAACTTGTCTGATGGACGACGTTTCCGTCGGTTGATGATTGCCCAGGATACAGGCAGTGCAATTCGTGGTTGGATTCGTGCTGACATATTCTTTGGCAAAGGGGACGAGGCCTATAAGTTTGCTCATGGTCAACATGCCCAAGGCGAAATGTTTATCTTGATGCCCAAAGAATATACGTATGTCAAACCAACCAGATAAATTTTCAAAACGCGTGTGTCGTCCGCAAACTATTGCGGGCGCACTTGGTGGTCTGATGCGAAATTTTGGCGTGCGTGCATCTGATGCTGATTTAGTTGCACATTGGTCGGAAATTATGGGGCCGGAAATTTCATCTGTGGCGCAGGTTGCAGCAATAAAAAAAATGCGTGACGGACGTTATAACGTTGCAATCCGCCCAATCAGTCCGGCATTTACATTACAGTTGTCATATATGACTGCCGAAATCACAGAAAAATTGAATAATTATTTTGGGCGCGACGCGATTGGAAAAATAAGTTTCAGAAAATAAGCCTGTGGCATTTTGAATTTTTACCTTTTTATGATAAAATCTGTCCGTTATGGCCAAAGATAAATATTTATCAGTTAGAAATTCTGTCAGTGGTTTTTCTTTTGCAAACCTGGGGTTGTTCACAGGGTTTGCTGATGGTATTTATAATGCGGTATATTCGCTGGTCTTGTTGGAAATATTTCGTTCATCGGCCGTTGTCGGTGTGTATGTCGCGCTGTATGCGGCGTTTTGTATGGTTGTTGGGCTGTTCGCAAATGAACTGTTTCGCCAGTTTTCCAAGGTGCGTGTATTTTATTTTGCAATGCTGATGTTGGCGGTGTGTTATGCGATGATGAGTTTTTCTATACGCCCCGGCACGTTTATTATACTAGACTATACAACCGGGATTGCGATTACGCTGACGACGATGCTGATACCGCTGTTTATGTCGGATTTTTCGCGTGGGATTGGTATGGCGCGGTTGAATTCGCGGTATCATCTGTGGCTGAATATAGGGGCGTTTTTTGCGCCAATGGTTGCGGTCGCCATATCAAGTGCCGCAGGAAATCGGGCCGCGTTCTTTGCGTCTGCGGTAATATATCTGGCCGGATGGGCGACGTTTAAATATTTTCGTGTTGTGCAACAAGATAAACAGATAAAACCAGTCAGTCCGCGTCGCACGGCACGCGCGTTGATGCGCAATACAATTGCATTTTTCAAAAAGACAGGAATGACGCGCGCCTATATTGTAAATTTTGGATATTATTCATTGCGTGCGATGCGATATTTGTATGTACCTATCGTCGTTATTGAAAATGGTTTCACGAACGAGGCACTGGGGTGGGTTTTGACCCTGGGAATTATACCGTATCTGTTATTGTCCGAGATTATGGGGCGTTTGGTGCGTCGATTTGGAAAGCGAATTTGGTTGTTGGCCGGATTTTTATCGTTTGCGGCGTTGTCTGCGTTGGCAACATTTGTTACAGGATACCCGTTGCTGGTTATATTTATCGCATGGCAAATTTCGGGCGCATTGATGGAATCGGTGCACGATTTATTGTTCTTTGATAATACCAAGAAATCAGAACAGACGCGTTTCTATGGTGTATTTCGCACCAGTGTGAATTTACCAAACGTTGTTGCGCCTATGCTGGGGGCGATTTGTATTACCGTGTTTGGCGGAACATCTGCAGTTTGGGTTGTGACTGCGCTGATTGGCGTGTTGTCTGCGATGATGCTGATTGCCAAAAAATAATCTTTGTCACTGTTTTATTTTCATTGCGCCACATCATAATTCCGTGTATGATTTTACTATAAGAAAAGGGGATTTTGTATGGCAAAGAAAGAAGCAGTAAAAGACGCGAGCGCACCGGCAAAAAATCCGGCATTGGAATCTGCGCTGGCACAAATTCAAAAACAGTTTGGCAAAGAAGCCATTATGAAAATGGGCGACGGCTCGCAACAGAATATAGAGGCGATTTCGTCTGGTTCATTGGGACTGGATATTGCATTGGGAATCGGCGGTTATCCACGTGGACGTATCGTTGAAATATATGGCCCAGAAAGTTCTGGTAAAACAACGTTGGCATTGCACGCTGTGGCAGAGGCGCAAAAGAAAGGTGGCACGTGTGCGTATATTGATGCAGAAAATGCGCTGGACCCATCGTATGCAAAAAAGTTAGGCGTTGATGTTGCAAACCTGATTATATCTCAGCCTGATTCGGGCGAACAGGCATTGGAAATCGCAGATACACTGATTAAATCTGGGGCGGTCGATGTTGTTGTTATTGATTCGGTCGCGGCCCTGGTGCCCAAGGCAGAACTGGAAGGGAATATTGGTGATTCCTTTGTTGGCACGACGGCGCGTTTAATGTCACAGAGTTTGAAAAAACTGGCTGGTTCGGTTTCGCGCAGTAATACGTTGCTGATTTTCATCAATCAGATTCGTATGAAAATTGGTGTTATGTTTGGTAATCCAGAAACGACATCAGGCGGTAATGCGTTAAAGTTCTATGCGTCGGTTCGTTTGGATATTCGCCGCACAGGGCAAATCAAAGATAAAGAAAACGTTATCGGTAATGAAACCCGGGTCAAAGTCGTGAAAAACAAGGTTGCACCACCGTTCCGCACAGTTGATTTCAAAATTATGTATGGCGAAGGGATTTCGCGCATCAGTGAAATCTTGGATATGGGCGTGAAATACGATTTGATTGAAAAGGCAGGGAGTTTCTATTCATATAACAGTGAACGCATGGGGCAGGGCGAGGCAAATGCCCGTCAGTGGCTGAAAGATCACCCAGATGCCCAAAAAGATTTGTTGGATAAAATTATGGCACGCGCGTCTGGCATTGCCGAAGAAATGACAACAGGGCCTGTTGATGACGATATGGACGTGCCAGAAACAGAATAAAGTAATTAAAATCAGGGGTGTGTAATGAAATTATCCAGAACGTTTGCATTGGCTGATATTGTGTTGCGTGCGCACGTGTTAAATCCGCTGTGGCGGTCGCGTGACGTGCGCCGTCAGCATCGTTGTGATGTTGCAGCGACGGCGATTCCGCGGTATATGGCGCGGTATGTGCCAGCACAGGGAACGATTCCAGAAACTGCGCCAATTCACGATGACAAAAATGAAAAAATTTGGACATTGTGGTTGCAGGGCGAAGACAAAGCACCACCGTTGGTCAAGGCATGTTTTCGCAGTATTCGTAAAAACTGCAAACAAGAATTGGTTGTGTTGGACGAAAACACCGTTTGGGATTACATTACGCTGCCACCTGAAATCGTTGCAAAACGCAAAGCGGGCCAGATAAAGCATGCGCACTTTGCGGATATTTGTCGTGTGGAATTATTATATGAGCATGGTGGTATTTGGTTGGATTCAACAGCCTTTGCAACTGCGCCAATCCCAGATGAAATTATAAATCAGGATTTCTTTGTTTATATGGCGGGTCATAACGTGGGCAGTCCATACAGTTTTATTCAGAACTGTTTTATTCGTGCGCGTCGTGGGTCATATCTGTTGGCCGCCTGGCGACAAACGATATTGAATTTCTGGTTGACCGAACCACGCGAATTTGACTATTTTATGCACCAGTTGATGTTCAAGGCATTGGTTCAGCATGACCCGATTGCAAAAAAATATTTTGATGCAATGCCACATATTGACCAAGACCCAACGCATGCGGTCTGGTGGTCAATCGCAAACGAACCATACAGTAAAAAATTGTTTGATAAATATACATCGGGTGCGTTTTTTCAAAAAACTGCATATAACAGCCCATGGGCCAAAAATCCTATTCCGGGCAGTGTTGCCGATGAAATGATAAATCACATGAATAAATAAAAAAACAAAGGAAAATATGATGCCCGCAATTTCTGTAATAATACCGATATACAATGTAGAAAAGTATTTACGCAGATGTCTGGACAGTGTTTTAAATCAGACATTTCAAGATTGGGAAGCGATTTGTGTCAATGACGGCAGTCCAGATGGTTCTGCCGTCATTTTGTCTGAATACGCTGCGCGTGATTCCAGATTTAAAATTGTGAACAAGGAAAATGGTGGCCTGTCTGATGCGCGTAATGCCGGCATGGCGGTCGCCACAGGTAAATATATTTTGTATCTGGACAGTGATGATTTTATTCATCCCCAGACAATGGAAATTACTCACTATTTGGCAATGCGTGATGGTTCGGATATTGTGTCATTTACATATGACCGAATTTATCGACCCCAGTTGATGGTGCGACATATGTTGCGTATGGATACAGATTCTGTGGTACCAGAACGTATGCATAAAAAATATGATGTGGCGCGTATAAAAACACTGGTAACTGATGATGTATACAGATATGCAACCGAACGTGCGCACAACGCGTTTAACCCGAAACGCAAGTGGTTGATTAAACATTGCCAGGTATGGAAAAATCTGTATCGTCGCGAATTAATTGCAGATACGCCGTTTATCAAGGGAATCTTGTTTGAAGATTTTCCGTGGTGGTCCGAAGTGATGTTGAAAAAACCGCGTGTGACTATCGCGCCATTGCCGTTATATTTCTATGTCCCGAATTTTGGCGGAATTGTTTTGTCGTCCAAACAGTTAAAGATTATGCAAAGTCTGTGCACCGGTATTCGCGCGTCGTATGAATTATACAGGGACAAGGCTACTCCATACCAGATGGATATGTGGTCGCGCAAATTCCGTTGGTACTTTATTAAATGGGCATACCGCAAAATTAAATATTTGGACAACCAGGCAGACATAGAAATTGCCAGAAAATATTTTGTTCAATTACGTGCATGTGGCGCACTGGACAATCCGCCATTTGCATGGGCGCATAAAATAAAATGTAAAATCGCAAAATTTATAAAATGTGGGTGTTGCAATGCAAAATAAGCCTGTTATTTCGGTAATAATACCGGTATATAACGTTGAAAAATATTTGTCCAGATGTCTGGATAGCGTATTGAATCAAACCTTTTCAGATTGGGAAGCGATTTGTGTCAATGATGGCAGTCCAGACAACAGCGCAAAAATACTGGCGAAGTATGCGCGGCGTGATTCGCGATTTCGTGTCATACACAAGGATAATGGCGGTTTGTCTGATGCGCGAAATGTTGGTGTGGCCGCAGCGCGTGGGGATTTTGTTTTATTCTTGGACAGTGATGATTTTATTCACCCCCAGACGTTGGAAATAACGCATAATATGGCAATTTGTCATGGGGCGGATATGGTGTCGTTTAAATATAATGAAAAATCACACCGACGTTTGCGCCGATTGATGCAACGCGGAATAGATGTGTCAGACGTTATCCCAGGAGAATTTTCACGACGGTATGATGGACGTAATATATTGGGCTGTGTGACAGATGATATTCTGTTTCATTGCACAGAACGCAATCACACGTGGCGCGTGTGCCGGCCGGTACGCCGTCATTGCTTTCCGGTTTTGTGCCTGTATCGACGCAGTTTGATTGCAGATGTGCCCTTTATTCGTGGAATTATTATGGAAGATTTTCCGTGGTGGTCTGCGATTATCGCGCGCAATCCAAGGACTGTGATATTAGATTCTGTGTTGTATTTTTACACCCCAAATCCGACGTCTATATTGAACAGTTCTAAATCATTGCGAATGATTGAATCGCTGTGTGTCGGGCTGGAATACGCATACAACGTTTATCAGGATTCGTCACCAGATGTTCAGAAATACTATGCACGTGAATTTTTATGGCCATTTATAATCACGGCGATGCGTGTGCGATGTGGGTTGGACAAGCGGTCTGATATATTGGCGGCACGACGTGCGTTTAAACGATTGGTAAATTTTGGTGTGTGTGACGCACCACAAAATCGTCGCGCACGCAAATATCAAAAACGTATTTATGCGTTTATCCAAAACGGCAAATAGTTGGCGCACGTTAGATTCTGGTTTTTTCAAAACGCCTTGGAATTGTCGTGACCCATTTTAATCCCAGCATTGCAGGTTTGTTCAAATCATAAATCGGACGCAGGAATGTCTGCAATATGCGCGCGGTACGCATTGACCGATTCTTGTTTTTTGCGTGCGTGATAATATCAATTGTGCGGGCGCGCTTTTTCAGGTGTGCGCCCCACGATGCAGTGCGGTCGCCGATTTTATTTTTTATCATATCTAAATCCACGCCGCCAAAATGCAACAAGTACAGGTTTTTATCAATGTGGAAATTTGTTCCCTTGACACTGTGGAAACCACTGCCCCAGGTGCGGGGGCGGAACAAGACAACTGGTTTTGTATAACGCGTGGACAGAACCGCGTATTTGCGCTGGGTCAAAAATGGTGCATTCATATCCAACGGTTTTTCAGATTCCAAATCCATTCCAACGTCCAGACCCAATCCAGATACTGTTATGCGATTTTTTATACCAGATAAATATTGTGGCAATGTTGTTTTGAGGTCATGGTCAACAATTAAAAATTCATCACAGTCACAACCGATAACAATATCATAGCCATCGGCAAATAATTTTTTTGCCAAATCAGATAACAGCAATATGCGCGTTTTGTCACCGCGTTGACGTTCTTCGTCACGATGGGGCAGTTTTGTGATATTGGCGTTTGCATGACCCGATGGGATTTTCTGGTCCAGTCCGTCCAAATAAATGTATAAATTTTCAGACCCAATTTGTCCGCCATAATATTTAATCCAGCGGTTCAAGAAAAATTCATCATTACGAGCCATCGTTACGGCAGCAATGCGAATGTCTGATTTTTTTTGATGTGTTTTTTTCATTTATAATCCTTCGATAAATATTTTGCGTAATGCATGTTTGATATGACGATACCAAATTTTTATTGGATTGCGTGTCAACAGCCAGCGTATATATTCGTCGCCATATTGTTGTTGGGCCGATGTCAAAATCATATTACGTGTCGCGGGCGATACATGATTCAAAATGTATAAAATGCGGTTACCCAGTGCGCCATTGCAACGATTAAATGCAACCTTTTTCATAAATGGCATACCGCGACGGAACAGGGCGGCAACGTTGTTATACACACTGCGCCCTGGGCAACTGTATAAACAATTAAATTTAACGTTGTGCGCGCGCAGCATTTCGCTGAACCCTTGTTCGTACAGGTATGTAATTGACCCTTTGTCCGGCTGATGGGTAATAGCGCGCATAAATTCATCGTACCATGGGGATAAAAATACATTTTTGCGCATACCAATAAACCACGATTGAATGTGTGGGCGCGACGATGCCCTGTTGTATGCCAGACCAAATACATCACAGTTTAATTGTTCCATTTTACGCAGTGATGGTTCTATGTCCATCATTGGGCCATACACGGAATCATTGACCATATACACGAAATCGTATTTATCCAGAATCCCCGTGTCTACCGCGTACAAGTATGCGCGTTTGTATGAGCCAAAATCATATTCGCTGTGACGTTGCGCGGTCGCGTGCAAAACATATGGTGTGATTTTTTTCAGTTCTGAATCACTGCAATCAGAATCCATGCACAAAATCACATCGCCACATTTGGACAATGCCCGAATATAAAAAATCAGAGATTCATCAATTAACCCATGGGCGTTATAGCCCGCGAAAAGAAAAAGACGTCGTGTCATTATTTTTTTAACTGCTCTATGTATTTATCCATAATCGTATCATAAACTTCGTTCAAATCATACTGGCGAAATTTATCAGGCCCACGATAAGCACTGCTTTGTCCTGTGGCGGTGCCACGATTGAACTTTGCCATGTATTCGTTGAAAGATTTTGTATAATAGTGATTGCAACGTAATTGGTTGTACGGTGGTGGGTTATTAGTTTGATTGATGCGCCCCAGTTTTTTGCCGTTGTTATCAATTGTAAATCCACCAACCAGATTGGCGTGCAAACTGTGCAATTTCAAGAACAAGCGTGGATTTATAATAGATTTAATTCCACTTTGACGTATGGCACGATATTTGTAATTTTCAATTACCAGACCATCTGGTTTTTCAATATGTCCAGACGAACCGTACATTACCCATGTCACAGCCAACTGGGCAAAATTCTGGGGCATTGTGTGTAAAAATTCTGGTACTGTTTTATGATTTACCGGTACAAGAAACTCGTCCAAGTCAATCAGTGCCAGCCAGCGTGAATCATTTGAATGATTATTTAATATTTCAACATATGCGGGCGCTTGCATACGTTTCCCTGGAAAATAATGGTATTCAACGATGCCTTGGTCAATATATGGTTTCAAAATTTCAGTTGTATTATCGGTTGAACCGTTGTCGTATAAATAGAATTTTCCAACCCCGACCAAAATATGAAAATCTAGCCATTCTTTCAAATATGCGCCTTCGTCTTTCATTATAGCACCAACGGCCAATTCAACGGGGAATATAGTGTTGCGGTCATTGTGTAATACATGAAAATAATTTTTAACACCCAACTGTAATATGCCACGAAATGCACGTCTGTATGATTTTATTGGTATCCAACAAGTCAATGCAGTGGATATAAATTTTCTGGTTTTTGATATTGTGGGTAATGCCATAATCACACTCCTGTATATTATCATATATTAAATGGAGTTCGTGTGTGATTCAATAAAAAACAGCGTCCAAATAGTGGACGCTGTATGTTTTACATTTCAACGTTTTTACGCGTCTTTTTACGAATGTTGCTGTCCAATTCTTTTTTGCGCAGACGAATTGTCGCAGGCGTCACTTCGACCAGTTCATCATCTAAAATGTATGACAGTGATTCTTCCAGTGACATTTTGCGCGGTGGGGCCAAGAACAGTTTTTCATCGGCGGTCACACTGCGCATATTGGTCAGTTCTTTGCCCTTGACTGGGTTCACTTCCAAATCGTTTTCTTTGCTGTGTTCGCCGATAATCATACCAGAATAAACCTCGGTCTGGGGGCCAACAAACAGCGTTCCGCGTGGTTGCAGATTAAACAACGCATACGTCGCCGTTACGCCGTTTTCCATTGATACCAGCACGCCCGGACGATATTGCATAATCGGGCCACGATATGGGGCGTATTTATCAAACACGCGGTTCATAATGCCTGTGCCACGGGTGTCTGTGCGGAATTCAGACAAATACCCAATTAGCCCACGTGATGGTGCCGAAAATACGATACGGGTTTTGCCTGCGCCAGACGCTTTCATTTCTGTGATTGTCGCTTTGCGCTTGGTCATCTTTTCAATAACGACGCCAGAAAATTCATCGTCAACGTCAATCACAACTTCTTCAATAGGTTCCAGTTTTTCGCCGTTTTCGCCATCGTGCATAACAACGCGTGGACGTGATACAGATAATTCAAAACCTTCGCGGCGCATTGTTTCAATCAGAATCCCTAATTGTAATTCGCCACGACCTGATACTTCAAATGCTTCGTTATTTTCGCTTTGTGTGACGCGCAGGGCGATATTTGTTTCCGCTTCTTTGAACAAGCGTTCGCCAATCATACGCGACGTCAATTTTTTACCAGATTTGCCAGCCAATGGCGATGTGTTCACGAAAAATGTCATTGTCAGGGTTGGTGGGTCAATTGGCATGGCCGGAATTGGTTCTGTAACAGATGGGTCACACAGGGTGTCGGACACAGTTGCCTTGGAAAATCCGGCAATAACGACAATGTCGCCGGCCGATGCGCTGTCACGTGAAATTTTTTCAACACCGTGATGTTCAATGATTTTTGTAATCTTGGCGTTTTCAATAAATTCGCCCTTCATATTTATAGCCTTGACGCTTTGGCCGACACGCACGGTTCCAGATTCAATTTTTCCTGTCAGAATACGACCAACATACGGGTCCGCTTCTAATGTTGTGGCCAACATAGAAAATGGCGCGTCCAGTTGGCAACGTGTGCCATTGCAATCAGGGGCCGGAACGTGGTCAACAATCAACTGGAACAGTGGGGTTAAATCTTTGTGTTCGTCATTTAAATCACGCACCGCCCAACCATCGCGACCGACGGCATACAGATACGGGAAATCCAACTGGGCATCTGTTGCGCCTAATTTATCAAACAGGTCAAATGTTTCACTCAGCACTTCGTCAGGACGGGCGTCAGAACGGTCAACCTTGTTTATGCAGACAATCGGACGCAGGCCCAATTTTAATGCCTTGGACAAAACAAACTTGGTCTGGGGCAGGGGCCCTTCGGACGCGTCAACCAGCAAAACCACACCGTCAACCATAGACAAGATGCGTTCCACTTCGCCGCCAAAGTCTGCGTGTCCCGGTGTGTCAACGATATTGATTTTATAATCGTGCCACTGGATTGATGTGGGTTTGGCCGATATGGTAATGCCACGTTCACGTTCAATGTCGCCACTGTCCATAACGCGTTCTTCGACCCGTTCGTTGGCGCGGAACGTGCCGGCCTGTTTTAACATATTGTCAACCAGGGTTGTTTTGCCGTGGTCAACGTGTGCAATGATTGCAATATTGCGAATTTTCATCTGTATGCCTTATAATTTTTCCGTAAACGCTAGATTATACCATATTTTTGAATTTTCAAGAAATATACAAAAAAATTATATAATAATTATTACCATGACAAAGGCGTGTTGTGATACAGTATGCGATAAAAAAACGGGGCAACGCCCCGTTTTTTAATGTTTGCCACCGATCTTGGTGCGACCACCCATCAATGGTTGCAATTTTTTTGGGATATTTACACTGCCGTCGGCATTTTGATGATTTTCCAGAATTGGAACTAATGCACGTGGCACAGCAATACCCGTGTTGTTCAGCGTCGCAACAAATTGCACATCGCCGTTTTTGTCGCGATAGCGTGTGTTGGTGCGGCGTGCTTGGAATTGACCGATTGACGAACAGCTGCCCAGTTCTTTGTATGCGTTTTCCGACGGAACCCACGCTTCTATATCGTTCATTTTTACCTTGTTAAATCCCATATCGCCCGTAGAATTTGCAATCACACGGTATGGCAATTCTAAATCTTCTATGACCTCGCACAGATTATTCAAAATGTGTTCGTGCATTTCGTTTGATTGCGCTGGTGTGCAATAGATGTATTGTTCCACCTTGTTAAACTGGTGAAACCGGGCAAGTCCGCGTGTGTCGCGACCGGCGGCACCGGCCTCTTTGCGGAAACACGGCGAAAATCCGGCGTATTTAATTGGTAAATCGCGTTCGTTCAGAATTTCGCCACTGTGCAGCGAATTCAAAATGATTTCTGCGGTCCCGGTCAGACAACGGTCGGTTCCGGCCAGCATAAACACATCATTATCCATCACCGCCAGGTCAGAACCCATAAAATGGCCCGCGTCAAAAATTGTCTGGGGCTTTGTGATAGATGGGCATTCAATAAACGTGAATCCCTTGGCAATCAATTTTTGAATAACATATGTTTCAATCGCCAGTTGTAATTCGGCCGCTTCGCCCACCAGGGCGTATGTGCGTGTGCCACAAATCTTGCCGATTTTTTCAGGCAACCACCAGCCGTTCATATCCAACAGGTCCCACTGGGCCCGTGGCGCAAAATCAAATTCGCGCGGTGTGCCAACACGACGAATCTCGGTATTAAAACTGTCGTCGGGGCCAATCGGGGCAGACGCGTCTGGAATTTGCGGAACGCGGTGCATTAAATCGTTCAGCACCGCTTCTTTGTCGGCCAATTCCGCCATATCGGCGGCGATTTCGTTTGCGATTTCTTTGCTGCGCGCAATCAACGGTGCCTTGTCAGACGCAGTTGGAATTTCGCGTGTAATCTTGTTTTTTTCAGCGGTCATAGATTGTGTCGTGGTCTTTAATTCGCGAACACGTGCGTCCAGTGCCAAAATTTCATTAACATTATCGTCAAACCCTTTGACCTGGCATGCGTTTTTTACCAAGTCTGGATTTTCACGGATAAATCTAATATCCAACATTTTACAAATCCTTGTGTTTATATGTGATTATAATAAGGTCGTGCGATGTAAATCGCAATTATTTTATGTAATTAAATATGTGAAAATTATTCCCCCAACGGGGATGATGTGCGACTGAAAAATACATAACTTTGTATTATCATGATGTATATTGTAACTTTAACCGATAAAAAAATCAATCAAATCTTTGAATTGCATGAAATGTGTCGTTGTGCTATGCTGGGCCAAACGAAAGCAAAGAAAGAGAGTCTGTTATGAACGATATTGTTATGTATGATGTAATTATTATGGGTTCTGGACCGGCCGGATTGACAGCGGCGTTGTATTGCGCACGCGGTGGGAAAAAGACGATTGTCCTGGGGGGGGATACGCTGGGCGGTCAAATGGCAGGGATTGATAAATTAGAAAATTATCCGGGTTGGGCGGGGTCTGGCGCAGAACTGGCTGAATTTATGAAAAATCAGGCTGCTTCGTTCGGGGCGGAATTTGTCGCGACATCGGTTCGGGAAATCGCTGGTGATGCCGTTGGGGCATTTAATTTGACGGCCAGCAATGGCAAAAAATATGTCGGTAAATCTGTCATTATCGCAACGGGGGCGTCGCCCAGAAAACTGGAAATCATCGGTGCACGTGAATTGTTCGGGCGTGGCGTATCATATTGCGCAACATGTGACGGATTTTTCTATTACGGCAAAGATGTTATGGTCATGGGGGGCGGAAACAGCGCATTGAATGATGCTTTGTATCTGGCCGATATTGCCAAAAATGTGAAAATCGTTTATCGCAAGGGGGCATTTACCCGTGCCGAAGAAATTCTGCGCAGTCGCGTTGCAGAACGTGAAAACATAGAATGTCTGTTCAATACGGATTTGACACAGATTGCTGCAACCGATGATGACCGCCTGGTTGTGACAACCGCAGCCGACGAAAAAATCGTCACAGATGGTCTGTTTGTTGCTATCGGCCACGAAGCCAACACAGATTTCTTGACCGAAGATGTCGCACGTGACGGTATGGGACGTCTGCGTCCTGGCGATTTGCCTACTGGTATTTTTGTCGCTGGTGATGTTGAATCTGATATGAAAATGCAAATCGCAACTGCTGTCGGGACTGGGTGCAGTGCGGCCATGGACGCTATCGCATACCTGAATAAATTATAATGGGGTATCTCCGCTAAAACCCGCCAACTCATGTAGCGTCTGTACACTACGTTGGCGGGTTTTAGCGTATCTACCACCATTCTAATTCATTCAAATAAAGTTATAATGGCGCATCTGGTACGCGGGGCGGCGGCTCATGTAACTGGTTGTGCACTTCGCCTTACACACCATCTGCACCATTCTAATTTATTCGTAATAAAGTCTATTTTTTTCCAAAGTGTTTTTTCAGTGTTTGGTATGCGGTATTGATTTTTGTAAATTCGCTGGCGTTTGCGCTGCCACCTGTATCTGGGTGGTATTTTTTTGCCAATGCGCGGTATTTTGCACTGGCCTCGCGCAGGGTGGCCGTCGGCGGCAGACCCAGTGTACGCAAGGCATTGCTGATTGTGGCACTGACGCGCGGTTTTGGCGCAACATGGTCAAACGCACTGCGACCGGTGATAAAATCGTTCAGGAATTTTACATAGTCCGCTTCGTCTTTGTTGGCGGTTTCTTTGTCTTTTAGCGGTGCGCCAAATGTTTGACGTTCCCAATCAGCCTCTATCTCGTCTGGGGTCATATCGGCATAGAAATTCCAGTTTTTGTTGTATTCTGCGGCATGTTCCTGGCAAAACCACCAATACTCGCGCAGGTCACGCGATTTAGGTGCGCGACACGTACCGGCCTTGGTGCAGCCTGTATGATCACATTTTCGTATCATTTTATATCGTCCATTGATTTCGCATGTCCCAGTGGGTGATGCATAACGACCGTTTCGCGTAATTGTTCAGGCATTACGTGGGTGTAAATTTGTGTTGTTGAAATATCTTCGTGGCCCAGCATTGTTTGTATCGCGCGCAGGTTTGCACCACCGGCCAACAAATGCGACGCAAACGAATGTCTTAATACGTGTGGTGATACGCGATGCGCATCAATACCGGCCAAAACAGCACATTTTTTCAGTATCTTGAAAAATCCATCACGGGTTATGTGGCCGGATGCGCCACCACCAGGAAACACATATTTTGATTTTTCATCATCGCGCACGGCCAGCCATTTTTGCAATGCAGCGATTGCGCCTGCGTGCATTGGGACAATGCGTTCTTTGGCCCCTTTGCCATGAATCAATAATTTATCGCCCAGAATCGCCGTCAGTGGTAATTCGCACAGTTCTGATACGCGCAATCCTGACGCATAGACCAATTCAATCATTGCACGCAGACGGGTTGCATTTTTTATATCGCCAGCTGATGAAATCAGTAATTCTATTTCGTCCACAGATAAAAATTTCGGTAATGGGCGTGACCGTTTCGGCAGTTCCAGATTTGCGGTTGGGTTTTCGCTGATAATTTTTTCCAGCATTAAAAATTTATAAAATCCACGCAGTGCACTGGCATGACGCGCAACCGACGAGGCGCAATCAGGCAGGGACGCCAAATAGTTTTGTATGTCATCACCCGTCGCCGTCATCAGGCCACCCGGCAATGCAGCGTCGGCGGCACGCAAATCAAAGCCATAACTTTCCAGTGTTTTTGCGCTGCGTCCTTTTTCTGCGGCCAGGGCTTCTAAAAAAATCTCTATATAATTCATGGATACAATACGATTTCTGTTACGTTCTGTGGGGCGGGAAATGATATTGTCATCAGCACCACCAGAACAATTATCAATCCCCAGATAATAATTTTTTTACGTGTTGAATTTTTACGTCTGTTATTCAGTGGCATATAAATTCCCCCTTTGGGTTAAATGGTATCAAAACTGGTAATAAATGTGGCCGCTGCCGCAATTATTATTAACTGGGGGGCGACAATTGCCAGTATTGCAGGTAATGCGCCGGTTGATCCCAATGCGTTAAACATGTTTGTTAAAAAATACAATGCGAAACACGTCACAACCCCCAGTGCGAATTTTGTCCCAAAACTGTAGTTGCGACGTTGGCGCGTCTGAGAAAAGGCGACGCCCAATGTTGCCATTGCAATCAATGACAGTGGCAAGAACAGCAGAGTCCAAAATTGCACCAAGTGTCCACGCACCGGCGCACCGATTGAATTCATTTTACGTATAAACGACGGCAGTTGCCAAAAAGAAATCTGGTCTGGTTGCAGATAGCGATCCAGAACCGTGCGTGGTGTCAGGCGCGTTTTGACTGACCAATCATGCTTTTTTTCGATACCGTTTGCGTCCCATACGTGCGCAGATTTTGCAGACATGCCATCATCGTCCAGGGTAACGGTTTGTGCCTCTACCAGGGCGGTCAGTTTAAATGATTCGTTCTGGACATAAATTGTTGCATTCTTGAAATCCAAGCCATTGCCAGATTTATGCATCGTTTTGGCCTTCATCGTAATGTATCCGTTGTCAGATGACTCGCGCAGCCAGATTGCACCATCAATCAATTTCAGATGGTCTGATGTAATGTTTTTATTGCTAAGTTCAACAGAATAAGGATTTATAACAGTTGTAGCAAATACACCAATCAATGTCGCACCAACCAAGAATGGACGCGCTGTCTGATATGGCGACAGACCTGCGCTGGATACAATCACGCTCTCGCTGGATTTGGTCAGATTATATGATGCCAGTAATGTTCCCATAAATACAGCCAGTGGTAAAAACAGGGGCACGTATTCCAACAATCGTACCCATGATTCTGCCATTGCGGCCAGTGCCGTTGGATTTGACGGCAGGCGTTCTACAAATGTCACCGCGAAAATAATTCCACACACGACCAGCATAACAAGCCCAACGCCAGAAAAAAAACGACGCATTAGGAATTTGGTCAAAATAGCAGTTCTTAACATAACCTGGAAATTATAGCCTGTTGATTTGATAATTGCAAAATTAAAATGAAAGCGTATAATTCTGGATACTATTACAGATTCAAGGAATACGCAAAATGGAAAAAAGACCGATTTCGCGCGCTGGGTTTGACGCGCTGTTAAAAGAACTGAAAGATTTAAAAGAAGTCCAAAGACCAGATATATTGAAAACTGTCCAGTGGGCGCGTTCGCTAGGCGACTTGTCGGAAAATGCGGATTACAGCGCGGCCAAGGAAAAACAACGCCAAATTGACAAACGTATCCAGTTTATCGAAGGGGTAATTGAAAATGCGGCGATTATTGATATTGACTCTTTGTCAGGTAATCGCGTTGTGTTTGGTGCGCGCGT
>URSJ01000001.1 GCA_900550495.1 uncultured Rickettsiales bacterium | reverse complement strand
GGGCTATTCGGGCATAGTTCAGTCGGTAGAACAACGGACTGTTAATCCGTATGTCGCTGGTTCGAGTCCAGCTGCCCGAGCCAAGGATTCCAGGGTTTCCACCCGAAGCCCTGTTTTTATTGATTTTCTTTTTGCTACCTATTTGCTACCGATGGCGTGTATTTATACTAACTAAATGCTTGGATTGTTAAGAATTATTGACTATCATTTTTATGACGATAATTAGAGATTCAATATGACAAAATATATATTAAAGCCACAAAAGCTTGGCAATTTCTGCTCTCTTCGAGAAGGACTAATGTGGATAGCATTTGATAGATTCCCAGAATATTCTGTTGTAGAGATTTTAGATAAATATACTGCAACTAGCATGCAATATTTTGAAGATGGCCCTTTAGATGATATGCTTCTATACTTTTATGAATTTATTTTACCGCATTTAAATGCAATTGACGGTACTCCGCTAACTGATAATTTTGAAGAAAATGAGGAAAATACCAACATCTTTTATGAGTATATGGAGGTTTTTTATCATAAATTGTTCGTGTTACTTCGAGAACAAAAAATCGCTCTATATGGATTACCAAGATATGTTAAAGACAATTCTGTGATTATTGATAATAATGAAATTGCTTTCGAACGCATTGACACAGAAGAGATAATATTTGACTTCATTAATTGGGATTTCAATACATTAGAAGACCCAGATGGCAATTCTGAAAATGAACATTATTATTCAAATTTATTTATATCTCTAGAAGATTTATTACGAGAATTCCCAATAAAACATAGCAAAACAACAGTTGTACAAGAGTTGGACAATATTTTTCTATACGATACCGCAATCGAACTATCAAAACAAAAGCTCAGAGGTCGTAGAAAATCATTATCAGAAGAAGAATTAGGCGCATTAAAATTGTTTTGTATGGATTTTATGAATGCAAATCCAGGCTGCCAACAAAAGTTAATAATTATTAGTTGCGTAGAATGGGTGTCAAATAAATTGGGAATGGAGATACCTTTTACTACAGTAAGAGGTTATGTAACAGACATTATAAAAGAGAATCGAAAATAAAAAAGTGAAAATTAATATAAGAAAAGCGAAAAACAATATACGATTTTTCGCTTTTTTTATTGTTTTTTTCGCCCGTTATACAATTGAGAATTGTCATTCACTACTTCATATTGGTTATACACAGCAACCAAGAGGTAATTTTATGATAAACGATTCAATACTATTAACACAAGCCCAAGCCGCCGCATACCTTGGCACAACCGTTGGGACATTGAACACTTGGCGGCATTATGGCAAGAACCCAATACCATTTGTGCGTTGGGGTAATCGCATCCGCTATCGCAAGGCGGACATTGACGCCTGGCTGGCCAACAATACCGTTTTAAATTAAATATTCATATCAACCCCTATACCGCGGGAGGAAATGATGACACTCGCCCAACAAAACAGCATTTACCAAGAATATTGCCAATTTATGCAGCCAACGCCCCAACAACCAACAGAACAAACACTGCATGATAACTTGGCCAAAGCCCAGCGCGAGCATCGCCAGCGCACGCTGGAATCTGGCCGTCACTTTATCGACTGTCGGCACAAAGAATACGACCGTAAATTGGCCGATATTGCGCTGGGACAATGTAAATCCAAGAAAGAGTGGCAGGATATGGAGGCGGATGACCAGCGCATGATGTCAACAGGCGTTATGACGCATAAATCTGCCCAAGAATTGCTGGACCGATATATTGATAAAATAAACAGGTCTTATCAGGCCGAACATTGGTACATGTTCGAAATCCGTAAATGCGAGCAAGAAATTACAAAGATAGAGCAATCAAATGAATCTGTCCGGCGCAAACATAATAAGTTAGAGCATTGGCAAACCCGCCGGCAAAATTACCTGGTCAAATTACACGTTCAAACCATAAAAACAGACAGATTTGAACGCTTGGTCACCAAATGGCGCGGCATATGCGAAAAGATACGCATTGCCGATATTGCCCGTGAAATTACCGCTGAACGTCTGGGCGTTGGCAATAAATATGGTTTTAATCCCAATATGCAGGACCGCGAAACGGCAACTGGTATATTTACCGATGATTAATAACGGGGGTAAATATGGTTTATGGATACATACGGGTCAGTACAGACAAACAAGATTGTGCCAACCAAAAATTGGGCATAGAAGCAAAAGCAACATCCTTGGGGTTGCATATAGATAAATATATTGAAGATGACGGTATATCTGGGACAAAAGAGCCTGAAAATCGTGCGTTGGGTGGTTTGTTGCGAAAAATACAACCAAATGATGTTATTTTGTGCAGTGAATTGTCCAGACTTGGACGCAAACTATTTATGATAATGCGGATACTGGAACAATGTATGAAAATTGGAGCCAAGGTTTATACGGTTAAAGATAATTATGAACTTGGCGATAATATTCAATCCAAAGTACTGGCCTTTGCCTTTGGGTTGGCTGCAGAAATCGAGCGAGAAATGGTATCCATGAGAACTCGTGAAGCACTTGCGTGCAAAAAAGCTATGGGTATTAAATTAGGACGACAGCTGGGGATAAAAAATTCTCAATACAAATTAGATAAGCACAAAAAAGATATTTGTAACTGGCTAGATAATGGATTTTCTAAACGTAAAATTTATAAAAAATTGCATGTAACTGCAGCTACTTTGGATAGGTTTCTGATGAGGAATAATTTAACTCATTAAACGAACGCTTAAATGATAATATATCCTTACTAGGAAATCCAATACTTTTTATAACAAAGAAGCTTAACCATTATTACCTTCATCAAAATAGATAAACTCTATTGAGCGGGTAATTATGTCCAAAACAATGATTATTTACTGGTATACAACCAAGCGGCAGTTTAATGAAATTGTTCCGGGTGAGACATATTGTGTTGGCGAGGTTGACCCAACCGCCATCAAATATTTTGGTATGTCCACAGAAAGTGCTGCCACTGCCAGAATAAAAGAAGAATTAGGTAAATCAGCCAAAGATGGTGCCAGAATCAGCATGAGTGACATAACCGATATTAATTATCGGTCTGTTGATTTTCCAAATCCAGATAACAAGGAAAAATCACTGGATAAGGATATACACAAGATTTTACGAAATATTGGTTGTAAACAGATTGCGACAGAATGGTTTAATACATCAACAGATGAAATAGAACGTGTTTTGAACCATATTGAAACAGGTTCACCATTGGGCGGCAAATATCAATTAAGAGTTAGACAGCAAGAGGCCTTTGATAAGTTTAAACAAGCTGTGGATGCCAAAAAATCTAAGTTTGGATTATTTGCAATGCCACGATTTGGTAAAACGGTTGTTTCATTTGAAATGCTGAATCATTTATTTGAAAAGTATCCAAATAAGAAATATGCTTTCTTTATATCAGCAAAACTGGATGCAAAGCAGGCAGTTCGTGAAGATTATTATAAATTTGACCAGTCATGTAAATTTAAACTGTTTATGTATGATTCTGATGTAAAACCTAGCAAAGAAGACCTAGAAAACAATAAATGCCTATTTTTTGCCAGTAAGCAGTGGTTTGATGGCAAGGGGTTGGATGGCATTAGGGCAAAGTTTCCAAATGTTAATAAAGAAGATTGTGTTGCGGTATTCTTTGATGAAGCACATTTTGCCCGTATGACTGACCGTGCACAAAGAACGATTGGTATATTGAATCCAACAATTCAAATAGATATAACCGGAACACCATTTAGATTAAAATCTAATGAAAACTATAATGATAGTAATTCATATGTATACAGTGTGTTGGACGAGGCAGAAGATTATGCCAAAGCACCAGATAAAGACAAATTTAGATTAAAAAATCCAGAACTGGTTTATGTCACTCCAGAAAATGAATTCTTTAAAACGGACAGTACATTTGGTGAATTTTTTGACTCTGATGACGCCAAAGGACAGGTAAAAAAGTGGGTAAAAGCAACATTTTATGGTGGCAAATTACATATACGCAGTGGCGAATTGGATATACAAAATGCAATAATTGTTGTTCCACCGCGGAAACGATATTGTGATTTAGTTGCAAATGCCATAAATGAATTGGCACGTGATGAACATTTGGCAATTAAATGTGTTAAAGCCAGCACAAAAGATAAAGATGATGAAGATTATATAGAAGATAACGAAAAGCGGTTCAAGGACTGGAATCGTGACTGCAAAACAGAAAAAGATAAAATTCATTTGTTGGTGACACTCGGCAAGGGGTTACAAGCGGTGTCTTTCCCAGATTGTCATGCAGTCATAATGATTTCAGACATGACATCACCAGAAAGTTATATTCAGGCGGCATTTCGCAGTAAAACGCCAAATGGAACAAAAAAAGAAGCCTATGTTATTGATTATAATAAGGGGCGAACACTGCAACTTATTGATACATTTATCAAAAATCATTTGCTTGTTCGTGCATGTGACAGTAATTACAAGGCTGAATATGAACGTGCATTATCAACAATACAAATCCGCGACCATACATTAACACGGCAAAATTATACATTTGAAGAGATATTTAATACATTTACATCCAGTTGGGATATTGAAAAAATTACCGATTCTATTGATTTTGATTTGGTTAAACTGGCGGAAAAGATTGATTTATCAAATGTTAAATTAACTGATTTACAAAAACCACATCAGTTGCAATTACAGTTAACAGAACGTGGTGATGATTATGATGAACAGCCAGAAGAACCAATAACCAAACCTGGTGATGACCCATTGCCATCAGAACCGTTAAAACCAGATTTAGCAGCACATATAGAAAAGTTAAAAGATGATTTGGTAAAATATGGTTATATTCCATGGGGCGGAATAGAAGATGACCGTTTGACCAATATAAATCGTAATGATATTCAACAACGAGATATGCCAGTTGGTGCAAATAATGGATTGGTAAATGTTTGGTCATATCTGGGTGGTGACGGAACATGGGATGATATTTATATTGATGAATCTGGGTTAACACCATCAACAATTCGCTGGAAATATGTTGAAAATGGCAGATATGTTAGTATTTCTGGTGAGAAATCCCATGGTGATGGCGAAAGTAATCAAAGAAAGGTTCGTGCATTTATAAATGCAGTTGTTCGCTATTTGCCGGCATATTTCTTGGTATCTGGTATGCCAAATGGGTTTGATGATTTTGCAGAACGATTTGGTCGCCGTAATATTGCAGAAAAATTCCCAGAAAGACAATTATTCCGTAAGTTTATGGGCATAGGAATCGATTACAGGTATGTTCTGGAAATTTTGCGAGCATGCGATGCAGGTAGCAGGGAACAAATAATAAGTTTCTGTAATAACAAGGTTACCAAGTGTTTTGATAAAAATGGCAATATAATTCCAACAGAGGTTTTGAATCTGCTGTGGATTTATAAAAAAGATGGCAGTCGCCCAGTGCCACAAGAATTAGCCATCAAAATGCGAAATAATCGCAATTTTGATATTGTTGTATGTGGTGGTTATTGGCTGACCGATGATACAACAAAAATGTATATCACAGATAGTTTCAGCGAAGCAGAAATTATGAAATTACTGCGACCGAACTGTTCTGTAGTTTACAGCACAAACATCCCAAAATTTTTAGAAAACAATAAGGAAACGATTATGAAATTTAAGTCTTTCATAATGAATCCCCCCTATGGCAATTTGCACTTACCAATTTTGAAATCAATGGTCGAAATGATTGTTGATAATGGTGGGCATGGTGTAAGTTTGCAACCGGTCAGATGGCTACAAGACCCTTTACGGCAATATAAACAAGGAACAGACTATAAAAGATATAAAGACGATTTAGATGGGAAAATAGAAAGTATAACTGTGTATAAATCAACTGAAGTTGGCAGAATATTTGATGCAATATTTACTATGGATTTGGGTATTTATGAACTGGGGAAGAACACAAGCTGTTCGTTGGAAGGTTTCTTTCAAGATTCTCTTCTAACTAAAATTTTATTAAAAATAATCAACCAATCAATGGAGCATACAACGATAAAACAAAAGATAGATGTTGAACAAAGGAATGGAATTAGAGTAAAAGTTAATGAAATACAAGATAATGGTAGAGCTGGAAATGGGGGTAGAAAATCTTATATTGGGCTTTATCAAACTTTCTTGGTTCAAGATGGTATGATAAATGGAAAAGATTGGACAGAATCAATACAAAAGAATCAACATAGTCGCCCAGTCGGTGCTTTGCTACCATATAGTATAAAATTTGATGAATTAATTGAGGCAACTAATTTTATAAATTCTACAAAAACTGTATTTTTTCAATATTTGTTATTGAAAATGCATCAAGATATACATATGCCTAGCCAATGGCTACCATTCATGAATGATTATTCACAACCATGGACAGATAAGCGATTTTATGAATATTTTGATATAACACCGGCCGAGCAAAAAATTATTGAAAAAACAGTTGCAGATGCCAAAAAGTAATGACAAGACAGCGGACATCTTATAATTGCAACAATTCTGCCTGTGACCTGAGTTTAACCAAAGCAGAATGTCAGGCGGCGGGGGCTTTTCATACTCCAAAGAAACTTGCTTTGTCAATGGCAAAGCGGTTATATCCCCAGTATATTAAATGCAAAACCAAGGCAGAAATTGCATCTATGGGGCCAGAGCATGCAGAGTTTATCCGTGATTTTAATTTAATTGACCCATGTTGTGGAACAGGGAACTTGTTGGCAGCGGCATTAAATATCTATAAATGGATAGATGAAGAAGATATTTATGGTGTTGATATTGACTATCGTGCGATTGAATTTTGTATGAAAAAGTTTCCGCATGGGCATTTTCAGGTTGGGGACTGTTTAACAGATGATATAACCAGCGATGATTTTTGGAAGCAAGAATCTGCTGGGATGTTTGGACAGGTAAAGGCACAACAATTAATTGTTGTTAAACAAGCAATTAAAACAAAAGCCAAGAAACCACGAGCGCCTCAAACTAATTCTGTAAAAACAAAATAAAGTAAGCGGTTTAATTTATACATATTCATATGATTGTATATTGATTCACGACTGATTTTAGTCCTTCTCATCAGCTTTTTGGCTATCCAAACTGATGTGATTCTTGGTTTTATTCAGGTAACAATTTATATATAGACTATTTAGACTTGAATTTTATTTCGGAAACTCTATATATGCCATATATCAAGGAGATTTTATGGATTTGTCAAATATTTACAATTTATCAGAGGAAAAATTAAATCAATACAGAGAAAACCCGTTTCCTGATGATGAGGTAAGACCTGGAATAAAGCTATTTGCTGAAAAATTAAAAAAAGATATTTTGGCTTTACATACTCCTTATGTATTGGTCTTAGAAGGCGGTTATGGTGTTGGGAAAACTTATTTTATAACCAGATTTTGTGAATATTTAAAAAAGTGTAGATATGACAGCGATATTCCAATGAAATCGGTATATTTGAATCTATGGGAAAATGATTATGTTGCAAATCCGTTCCCTGTAATTGTTAGTCAGATAATTCAGCAATTAAATCCCGCAAAAGAGATTCTGGACGATATAACGAAAAAAGCAATACAGGTTACCAATAATTTAATTAAATTTGGTGCAAAAGCTTTTAGTGGTATCAATATAGGCGATGTGTTACCGAATCCAAAGCAAGACAAACAAGATTTGAGTGATTTTAAGCATTCTCTACAAAAAATGATTGCTGACACCGGTAGCAAGGTTGTTTTGGTCGTTGATGAAATAGATAGGTGCCGTCCTGATTATGCGGTAAAATCATTGGAAACGATAAAACACTTCTTTGATATAGATGGTTTGTTTGTACTTCTTACAACAAAATTGGACTTTATGGACAGTATTTGTGAAGCTTATTATGGGCACCCTAAATGTGAAATTAATACGGGTGAAGGATATATTCAAAAATTTGTGCAGTCAAAGAAAATATTGAACCCAATTTCGCAAGAAGACTATGCATTTATTATGAGGGGGATTTTTGATAAGAATTCGCTTCCAGTAAAAGAGTTGGGGTATGGGCAGATTGAAAATATAAACAGTCCTGAAAATGCGAGAGGGATAGAACATTTTATTAAAATTATGTCACAATGCTTTTATGAAGCAGGCTTTTCTGTTAGAAAGACTATAGATATATGTAATGAAATACGATTGCTAATACAGCAAAATGCCAAACAAGTTTGGACAGGTATGGTAGATAATTTCCCAGAGTTGATAATAATCAAATATTTAAAGGAAAAGGGAATTTTACCTGAAAAAATAGAAGAGCCAGATGTGGCTTGGAATCATGATGATTTTTATAATGAGAATGATGAGCTCATACAGAATCGTTTAAAAATGTTGATGTATTAACATAAATTATATTCATTGGAGTTTGTTGTAAGTTTCTATTATTTTAGGCCTTTGGGTGAGCAGTGGTTCGCAGCATGTTTGACGTCGTAAAAATCTGTACTAGTAATGTATTATGATTATTTATGATATCGCATACACCGCTCCCTTGGTGGTGCCTTGTTTGGATAATTTTCCGGATTTGACTAGGGTTTGCACGGCTTTGCGAATGGTTTCTGGGTTCTTGTCAATTTGCGCCATAATTTCTGGCATTGTCATTTCTGATTTCGTTGCAAACAGGTTTAATATCGCCAGCGCAGTGCCAGATAATTTCTTGGTGGCCACGGTCTGCAATTTCTGAATCTTGGTCTCCAGATGACGCTTCTGTTTTACCAGCGACCCGATAAAGAATGTCAGCCAAGGTTCGTAATTAACTTTATCAGTCCAGATGGTCTTTTGTGTGCCACGCAGTGCGCGATAGTATGCGTCCTTGCTGGCCTCTATGATAGATTCCATTGATGCGTATGGCATATATTCATAGCCCGATTTCAGCATCAACAACACCGTCAAAGCGCGTGACAGACGGCCATTACCATCTGTAAATGGGTGAATTGACAAGAAATGCACTACAAACACCCCGATTGTTATCAGCGGATGAAAGAACCGGTCGTCCAATGTATTGTTCGTCCATTTAACAATATCCTCCATCAGGCGCGGGGTATCAAATGGCGTTGCCGTTTCAAATATAGAGCCAATTTCATTACCGTTCGCATCAAAGGCTGCCACACGGTTGCTGTCTTTCTTGTATTCGCCGCGATGCCGTTCATCTTTGTCGGAATAATTCAACAGGGTTTTATGCAACTGCTTGATATAATTTTCTGTCAGCGGAATATCATTATAGTTCTCAAAAATCGTGTTTAACAGGTCGGAATATCCTGCGACCTCTTGCTCGTCCCGGGTGATGAATGACTGCTGATTTATGTGGCTAAACAGTTCCTCTATCTGGGCATCGGTCATCTTGTTACCCTCTATACGATTAGAAGAACCAACGGATTCAATGGTTGCCACACGCCGCATAACATTTAATTCCGCCGCGGTGGGGCGACCAATGCCGCCAGACCAACTGGCTGTGAAACGGTCAATTTCGGCAATATTATTCAGCATTTCTGGGGTGATTACAATATCACGATTGCTGGGCATCTGGGAACTCCTGTTTTATATTTATTTTCCCAGATATTACCAGATAGTTCCCAAGTTGTCAATATTTTTCCTAGATATTACCAGAAAAACAGTTTTTTAACACAAAACTCAACGAATATTTGAAAAAACTCAACACTTTTTTTAACGAATGTTTTACTAATTTTCACACTTTTTCGTTATTTTGCATAAAATTACGCGTTTTTGTCCGTTTTTTGCCCAGCATACCCCAGCATCATATTTGCGGCGGATTGGATGGATTGACGCACCGGGTCATCGTTCAATCTGGCATAGACCTTTACCGCGGCATCGGTTTTATCACCCAGTGCCTTGCCCAGGACAAAGGACGATGCACCATTAATGGCCTGATAACTGGCAAATGTTCGACGCAAGTCATGAAAACGTAGGTCTTCTATATGAGCGCGCTTTAAAAGAGCGTACCAAGGACGATGAAAGTCTTCCACATGGCCACTTTTACTGCCACCATTGCTGGGGAATACCCAATCATCGGTTGCATGTTGCCGCATATTTTTTAATATTTCTATGGCTTGGGTAATCAGTGGAATGCGTTGCGGTTCGCCGTTTTTTGAGTCCGGAAATAGCGCAGTTCCTAACGTTAAATCAATATTAGACCAGCGCATTTCCAGCATATTTTGACGACGTTGCCCGATAAATAAGGATAACAACACATAATTCTTGAACTGTTCGTTTGACTCTTCCGCCAGTGCCGTAAAAAAGCGGTTTAGTTCATCTGGCATCAGGAAGCGTTCACGTGACTTTTCACGAAACATCTTAATGCCCATTGCTGGGTTGCCGTGGCGCGCAGGATAGCCCCAATCCAACGCCTTGTTATACATATGCTTGACCAGTCCCAGCGCACGATTGGCGGTATATGGGCTGATTCTGCTGTTCAGATCTTTATGGATTTGTTCCAGGTCGGCGCGTGTAATACTTGTCATTTTACGGTGATGCACAGGCGCCAGATAGTTCCGAAACATGGACTCGTCCTTGGCCTGGGATTTGGGACGCTTATACACCTGGGAATAACGTGGAAAATATATGTCGTCAAAGAATTGCTTTAAGGTCATGTCATGCAAAGTATCATTTCTTTCTGCCGATGGGTCTTGACCACGGTCTGCAAGCGTTTTTAATTCGCGCGCCTTGATACGCGCATCAACCAATTTGGTCACGCCCACCCGCCCGATTTTAACCCGCTTTGGCACGCCTTGATATTTTATATAGAAATAATACGTCTTGGTTCCACCATAGGTTGAAATTACACAAAGCCCCGCCTGACCATCATCATAATATACGACGGGCCGTTTGTCGGTCGGCACTGGTAGTATTGCCAAGGCCTTTTCGGTGAAGTTAAAGCGGTTATTTTGCATGTCTACGATAATCTCCCGCAACATTTTTTATACTTCCTACCGCTTCCGCATGGACACTTGGAATTAACAGGTATTTTTTTTGAAAAACTAACCGTTAAGTCTTCTTGTTTTTGTGGATATTCTGGAGAATGTCTAAACATAACGGGAGTAAATGTTCTACCTATGCCATAGCGAACTTCGCATTCTTTGACATATTTTTTATCCATATCTGACAATTCAGACTCGAATAAGAAAAAATAAATATTTTCTCTAGCTGTAACGGGAAATGTTTTTGTGAAACAAAGAATCTTTTTATAATGCGGAAATCTCATTTTTATTGTTTTGGCATACAGCTCAATTAAAACAGATGCCTTCTTCTTATAATCTTCTTTTGTTTCATCCGGATTTTTTCTCAACATTATACATGCATATGCCAGTTCTTTATCTGTTGGAGACTGCATAAGCATAACTCGCCTTTCAATTGAACTTTTAAACGTGCTATAACCGGTCAGCAATTTTTCCGATAAAATTCTCCTAAAATAGCGATTTTCCTGTGACATAATTCTTGAAATCTTAACTTTATCTTCAAAACTTACGTCGCCAATTAGTTTATCGTCCATTAGAGTATGGTTATAATTTTCTACAATCGAATCCCATAAATAGCTATTTCTATTGGCCAACCCCTGCCTCTTAACATCTTCTCTTCTCGAAAAAAATGTATAAGGATCTTCAGGATTATCTATTACAATCGTATCAAATCGTTCATAATTCGGAATAAAACAATGTTCTCCTGTATTATTATCAAAATTAGATAAGAACATAACTAATAAGTCGCTTTCTGGCGGAATAAAAAGCAGTTTGCCACTCTGTAATAAATTTTCTTTTTTTATAAAATATGATATTAAATCTGAAGCTGTATCTAACTGTTCAAAAAGAATTGGGAAAGTATAGTCATCTAATAAATGTATATAGTTATCAATTCTCATTGTAAGCAATTGCATATCTGCAGGAATTTCTATTCCAGTTTCTTCTGCTGAATCTCTAATTTTATTTATTTTATCCAGTCCGTTTATCACGGATATTTTTATAAATTTTGTATTCTTGCTTATGTTTAAAGGAAAGGGTTTAGTACAAGCTGCATCCATATAAATTTTAGTTGGGAAAGATTTTAACCATTTTTCGGCCCCATATAGCTGACGATATGATTTTTCTATTATATTTCTTTTAAATCTCCCCCATTCTATGGCCAAATCTTTATCTTCTGGCTTAAACTCAGAAGTTTTTTCTGATATAAGAAAAACAATATCTCCAAAAACAATCAAAACGTCACATAATTCTTTGTTTGTTTTATAAAACAAATTGGGATAGCTCCATAACGACAAAAAGCTCTTTTCGCATATTTGAGCCACCTTTTTCTCTCCAGCAGTAATCCCTTTTGATTTCTCTATTTTCATCTTTTTTGCTACCTATTTGCTACCAACGGCGTTTTTTGCTACCGATTTTGGTTAATTCTTATTAAACAGACAATAGCGCAAACACCGCAGAATATCAAGGATTATTTCAAAATATTAAATTTTATTAAAGTCAATAAAAACGGACTGTTAATCCGTATGTCACTGGTTCGAGTCCAGTTGCCCGAGCCACAGTTTACAACCCTTCGCAAAAAGCAATTTGTCGAAGGTTTTTTTCAAGTAAAAACAAGCACTTTTGTCTGTCAGCACACCGTTCGATAATATAGTTTTCAAAAATTCACGTTTTTTTGAATTTATCGAACCATTCATGATCGTCGCTGCCTGTCCTGCAACATCAATTATGTGATTTAATGCAGTTGTAACATCTTTTGACACATCGCTATTTTGTTCGAGTCCAGCTTCCAGTTTTTTTATCTCTTCTTCAAACTCCGCAGACTTTTTTTCATATAATGCTTGTGTGCATTTACCATTTAAATACAAATCCATTAACTTTGATTCTCTGTTCCTTACACTTTGTATTTGTAATGCTATTGATTGTTTAGATGCACGATTAACCCTATTCTCTTGCAAAATATGTTCTTTGACCCCGGATTTAACCGCATTTATAAAATCCTCATTAACATGGATTTGAGAAAAGATCTGATCACTGAGTTGCTGCAATATATCTTCTTCTCTGACTACGCATTGTGGACAATTTGATTTACTGGTACCATGATTGTTACATTTAAGATAGTTATGTCTTTTACCGCTTTTTGATATATGGTATTCAGATGTGATACAACCACCACAATGACCGCATCTTAGCAACCCGCGGAATATGAAATCTTTATCTGGACCACCCATAGTGAAATTCTGTTTCTTTTTGCCCTTTAAAACATCTTGAACAATATCAAACAATGTCTTGTCTATCAGTGGTTCATACTGATGCGGAACCCAATCATTACCGTTTTTCATCATACCGAAATAATTCCGAAATATCTCTTCCCTGTTCAATACTCATTTGTGGTTTCCGTTTGGTATGTCAGACCGAATGCCAATTTGATTGCACCGTATATGTTATTGCCTACGATATTCATATCCGTTTCTGTGCTTTTGAATCTCAATACTGCGTTCTTCCTATTTGGCATTTCCCGTTCATCAAATAACCTTTCAATGGGTTCTGCCAGGCCATCCAATTTGTTATCCAAATCGTCTTTACCGATGTCCACTACCTCTATCGCAATTTCTAAATCACGAAACAAATTCCCGAACCCATCAAAATCCCATCGTTCTTTTTGTATCGTTTCATTGGTTGTATAAACTAACACCGCAGGCATGTCTTGGTCGAACAATACCTTTGCACGTGATGTGAAAACATTTGCAAATTCTGCTCTTAGGTTTTCTGCGATCTGTTCTCTGATGTCTTGTCTTGCGTGTGTCATTGTTCGTGTAATACCAATTTTCTTGATCCTGGTGTGTGATGTTCATTACTTTATACGTCACACCCCAGATTTCTACATAGTAGCCTTGCAGTGGTTTAGGATATCCTTCTGGAAAGTCTATCAGCCGAACAAACAGGACTATCTGTGCCGATGATATATCCGCATCTGCGTTTTTCAGTTGCACTTCCATATAATCCGTATGTCATATTTTTGAACAAATGACTGGACAAGTGGCGAAAGATTATGCCAAATACGACAACCTTAAAAGGATTGTCTATGAAATATACGCATTTTGACGATATTTTGCCCAACCATCGCACAGACTTTGTTATGTTGTATTTTGCCGCGTGTCGGTCTTTACGCGAACTTGAGGCTGCAATACGTCGCAACCAAGCTGGTAATTTACCCTGTCGCTAGGCATGGCTACTTCACCGCATTCAATACAAGTTTGTGCAGATTGTTGCCTATCACAAAGCCTACTAGCGCAACAAAATACAACGCCCATATCACCCTTTTACGCAAATGGTTTAGAATTTAAAATATGGTCGCCATGTTGTTCCAACACCTGACAGATTCCAAGTAGCGCCATTAAAACCGTAACCAGCGTGACCCATTTTGTGTCTTCTGGCGTATCTCCTGCGAAAGATTGACTTGTTGCAAAATATTGTTATCTTGCGAATTTTGTATTTTAAATTTTACCCCCACACACAGAAACCGGGGCAGGAACTGGTAATAAACCGATTGACAAAATATATTTTTTTAGTCTATGCTGACCACATGATTATAAGACAAATTTCACAATCTTAAACTTTGGAATCATCATGGAACGCACTGGAACACACAAAATCACGATTACGTTGAAATTTGAACTGCTGTTGGGGGGAGATGACATTTATTGCAGCATTTGTGGTCAACCAATCCTGAAAAATCAAAAAATGTCTATTGACCACTATATCCCACGCACGCACGGTGGCACAGATTATCGTGACAACCTGTTTCCGGCACATCAGATATGCAATTCTATCAAAGGCGATATGATGCCAGACGAATTTGAAGAACGCAAACCAGAATTATTTCAACATGCACTAGATACGTGGAAACTTAAAAAAACAGAAAAAACAATTGTCGCAAATGCACTGATGCATATGAAAGAAAAATAATTATCTGGCCTGATAATACTTATACCATTTCATACAACAAAAACGCCCCAACGCGTTTTGCCAGGGGCGAGAATGACATGAAAACTGTTGCGCCACATCAGCGTTCGCTGGTCGCGGGCTGGTCAATAAAAATCCAAATCAACCAAATCAATGCTGCAATACCAACAAGACTGTATATGATACTGCTGGCAATGGTGGCCGGTCCGAAAATCCATGCAACCAAATCAAAACCGAATATACCAATCAGTCCCCAATTCAGGGCACCAATAAATGTCAACGGTTTCAACACATAGTTTGTCAGTCCTCTCATCTGTTTTTTCTCCTTTGAACAGGTTTAATATTGTCTGTATCCAGACACGACAATTATACCGAACTTTATTATGTATCGCAATCCGTTTATACGACTTAGGAAAACGTTCTTAGCCCTGCAATCTATGGCACACAATGCAACATACCAGGACACATTGCCGCATTATTCGTGCATATCAACTATGTGTCTGATTACATAATTTGCGCATATCAGTCCAAATGTACCTGTAATTGTTACCATTGAACCAAAAGTATGATTTGGTGCGACGTTAGGGTTTGCCGCCTCGGTCGAATAGACGACGGGATAATCAGGTATGTGCGCCGCGCGTATCAGTCGGCGAATCTTGGCCGCCAATGGACACACTGTTGTTTTTGATAGCCTTGTAATTTTGATTTGTGTAGGGTCAGTTTTACGCGCCGCGCCCATACTGGATATAAATGGAATATTACGCGCCTGACACCAGGCGGCCAACGCAATCTTGGACGGCACAGAATCAATCGCATCAATCACAAAATCAGGAAAAACATCGGGGGCGTGCGCGTCATCAAAGAACATATCAAACGTATCAACCACCGCGTCTGGATTTATATCGCGCACACGGGCGGCGGCGACCGATACCTTTGGCGTGCCGACGGTTGACGTCAGTGCAAATAACTGGCGATTGATGTTTGATTCTTCTATTTTGTCAAAATCAACGACGACCAGGTGTCCGACGCCACTGCGTGCCAGGGCCTCTATTGCGAAAGAGCCGACCGCCCCACACCCAACAACCATAACGGTTGCGTTCTGTAATTTTTTAACATTTTCGTCGCCCAGTAATAATTTTATTCTGGCCAGTCTATCTGCCATTTTCAAGAATCCTTGTTGTGTTATCGTATATTATTTTGCACGCGTCTGTGGGGGCCAGTCCATAAATTTCTGCGATTTGTTCTGTAATCCGGGGCAGAATTTCACACGCCGCATTTGGCGCGTCTGCATCAGATTCAACCAAAACGCGTTCCACCGGCACGCCAGACGCCGCCCGTGGCGCAACCCGTGGCCCGAACGAAAAATAGGCGTCAGAGCGCCGCAACAGTGACGCAACAATTTCCGAGTTGCCGTTAAACCCGTGAAAAACAACCGGCTGGCGCATTTTTGCACCGGCAAAAACATGCAACATCTTGTCCCACGCACGCACACAGTGAATATGCGCCACACGCCCAAAACGGTTGGCCATTTCAATCTGGCGGACAAAGGTCGGCATTTGTCCCATCACATCGCCCCGCGACGCGTCCAGGCCAATTTCACCAATCATTAAACCAGGATTTTCACACAACAACCGTTCCATTTGCGCACCCCAATCTGGTGGCACATCCGCCACATACCACGGGTGAATTCCGATTGTGGCATACGCCCCCGGCCCGTGCGCAGCGATTGCCACCGCCCAATCAGACGCACGCGCAGAATTATATACAAAACCACACACCGCGCCAACTGGGGGCTGGGCAACATAATGACAATGCGCATCAATATATTCAGCCATATTATATATGATACCGAGTGCAGACGTCTTTGCAACGTTTATTTATTACACGACACACAGTGCAATTTGTGGAGAGTGAGGAATACGCGTTAGCACCAGAAACAAATACAAAATATCATTTGTTATGTATGGTATGCCACATGGGTTTGACTGTATAGATTGCACACCACAGCAACTCAGGTTTTTCGAGAATATGTATCGCCCTGGCCAATGGGGACGTTGTATACAGTTATCTGATGTATCCGGACAAAAACACGCCATTTCTGGACTGTGACGGGCGTGGCGGCACGTTTCTGGGGTTGTCAATCGTGTTGCCCGGCATATATCTGCGCAACACGGACAAATTGGATAAATTCTTTCAAGAATTTTGTAAAAAATACATAGATAACCAGATTGTTTCCACGCGACCAAATGGTGTGCGTCGGTTTCTGGTGTCACGCCTGGGCACGCGATGGAAAAGTATATTACAAACGCGCTGAACAAATTTGTGCGCGAACGGCCCGATTTAAATTTCACAGAATCTGCCGCGCATATATTCAACGCCAATCCAATTCACGATAAACCCGCCCATTTCGGGCGGGTTTTGTGCCAGGATATAGAAAAAATATTTCAAAGTCCCTGCTGTTTGCGCAACATCAGTTCGGGCTTTCCCGCATTTAACTCTGGCGACACAGAGAACCCCAGCGCATCTATGAATGATTGTATTTGTGATTTGATATGCGCAACGTCCACATCATCTGCGGTGCAATATTCTACCTCTAAAAACAAGCCAAGATTCGTCACTGTTTCAAACTCAATCATATAATCGCCGGCCCGATATGTGCGTTTCAAATTGTCAATTTTTACCAATTCACGCAATCCCAATGCATTGATTATGCCGGTCAATATGGTCATATCACCAACAGTTGTTTCCAATTCTTCCGAATACAACCAAGTATCACCATCAAAATGGTCTTTTTTATACGTAATGTAATTTATACCGTCTTTCTGGCGCGTACGAAAGCAAGCACACAAACGCCCGCCATGATCTGGACACAAATCTGTGCGCAATGGGTCATAATAATATGTATCAACAGTATGTTTATTACCGACAAATTCAAAAGATGATAATTTTTGCAACACTGTCTGCTCGTCTGCAAAAACCTGAACCAAGATTTCAATTTCCTTCATTTAAGCTCTCCATTTCTTATCGGCCTGGTCGATAAAAACTAAAACGCCCATTACGGGCGGGGGTTACATGCATGAATACGAATAGGATTCTGGCATTCTGTATAAATTATTGGTCACCGCATCAATAAATACTGGTATTATTCCCAATAGGAATCCGGGAAATACGTCCAACACGACCGCGCCCGTATTCAGATTACGCGGCACGGTTGGTGACGGACAATCTGTATTCTTGCTGGTGATTGTCATTTCATTTACCGAATATATTTTCATACTTTGTTCTGGTTTGATTTTATAGATTCCACTGTCCGCGGACACCGTTATCATTTCATCAGAATTGTTACAAATATTGGTTTCATGATTACTGCCGACGCCAATCGCACCACATGACGCCAACACGCCCACAGAACACAAAATTGCCAGTTTTCTCATTTCTTACATCCCCCTTGGGTATTATTTCCCAGTATGCGCGCCAACGCGTCCGCTGTCAACAAATTTACGGTCTGGAATTTACCGCCGTAAAATACCGCACAGGTGTTCGTCCGCGATATTTTCAGGCGTTAAATTTATAAACTCCGGCATATGCGTTTCCTTTTGCCGGATTATAACATAAAAAACAGCAAGATAAAAACCTTTATCCATCTTGACAAAACGAAACTTTGTATTACAATATTCGGTATGGAACACAGACAATATTGTATTTACTGTAACAAGGAAATCACCACCCGCAGCAGCGAGCACGTTATACAAAACGCGCTGGGCGGCCTGTTGGAATCCGAGGATATTTGTTGTCCTGAATGCAACAATTATATCAGCAAATACATTGATGCGCCGTTTACCAAGACATTTAATCCGATTATCAGTCGCATAGACAATTTTTCCAAGACCAACAATACTAAATCAATGCCACCATGCACGGGCACTGTTTCATATAATGGTCGGGAATACAGCGCAAATATCAAAAATGGCAAGGTTGTATCGTGCCCTGATTTAAGTCGTGAATTGCGTTGCGATATATCAAAATTACCAACAGCACCGCAAATTGTATCGTATAATTTTGATTTGGAAAATACTGCATTTCAGACCGGCATGGCCAAGATTGCATTCAACTATGCAATGTCACAAAATGTAGATTTCAAATACCTGGCGTCTGGTTTGATGGTTGAACGCACGGGTAATTCCGTGAATAACATACAGTATAATTACCCTGTTGTGCCGTTTTGCCCACTGAATCCGATTGACGCATTCATAGAAGGCACGCCCGCCCCAACACCATTTCACAATATGATTTTGTTTTCTCAGTGTAATGAACTGTGGTGCTATGTCGATTTATTCAATACGTTTCAGTACTATGTATTGTTATCAGACAATGTACCAAATGGCAAACAGGTATACGCGAATTACACCCAGACGTTGCAAAAACTGAACCGCAATGCGCCAGTATTAGACGATTTGCATGACCCGAAAACAGTTATGATTTATGCCCAACAATACGGGGTTGAACCAACCATGAACGCCGCAGAATTTACGCGGCGCGTGAATAATGCTGTGGCAATCAAATCGCAAAAGGTGGCGATGTCCAAAATAATTGGTCCGAAAATTGCGAGTATGCCGTTTATGTCAATGATGATGCAAATGCAGGGCGACGCGGCCAGCATGCGACTGATGTATGATTGTATGCACCTGTATTTTGATGATGATATTTTCCAAGAAAAAAATTTCAGAACCGTGACCCCGGCCCTGGCCGGCGATGGGTCTGTCGCATACCCGCATGAAATAATGCGCCTGGTGTCAGAAACCCCAGACATGCTGAGACAATATACAACAATGAAATTCAATAATTTGAATAACCAGTTGCGCACACAAAAGCAACGATAATATAAAATATGATTGCGGCTCCCTCGCCCACGCGCTGCATGAGACTGCGGGGCATTCGTGACAACGCGCCCGTCAAATTGACGTGCGCGTTTACTCATTGTCGAACCCCTTCTTCGGGTTCTTCGTCCCGTGTCCGGCAAAAATTAAAACGCCGACAAGCGGCGTTTGAATTTTTGGTGGGGACACAGGGATTGGCTGCGCCGACCTTGGGCAATCGCCATTCGGCGACCGGCGTTATTCCGCCTTTGCCCTGCGGTTCGAACCCTTCCCCCGGGTTCTTCGTCCCTGTGCCCCGGAAAAATTAAACGGCCGCTAATGCGACCGTTGAATTTTTCTGGTGGGGACACAGGGACTCGAACCCTGGACCCAATGATTAAAAGTCATTTGCTCTACCAACTGAGCTATGTCCCCAAAAACGGAACCTGAATCCGGGGCGTGGTGCCCTCTGTTCAAGGTTCGGGGCAAATTTTGACATAATCTAAAATAAAAATCAAGTAAAAATCACATTTTTATTTATTTTTTGTTGCGCGGATTTGTGCCGACGCCAACAGGCGTTCAAAATCAATCGCACCACCTGCATCTGCATCCAGCCAATCGGTCACATGCGTCACAATGTTTTCTACATGGTGCGCAATCACCATTTTATTATTACGATATCTGGTTTCGTTAACCATATGTAGCAATTCGCGCCCCAGGCCCGCCAGCGTCTGAATTTGCGGGGCGGACAACAAATTTGACTGGGCGGCGGCATAGACCACCCCCTCCAATTCTATATGATATGAGCGCAAGACTTCTATGGTCGACGGTGTTAGATCTATCTTGCGTGCGATTGCCGTCGCAGATAATCCGTCCATCCGGTTCAGTGATTCCAATGTCGCACGCCCACGCAACCCAACGGATTTACGTAACTGCATTATAATATTCAACACCAGGACATTTATCTTGTCAGTCATATTAGCGGTCAATGTAGTGCTGAGGCGACTGGAAATCCGCGAATTTGAATAGTCATACAGCAAAAACACCAATGGTATCGACAACAATGACGCCGCAATATTCGTCACTAAATCAGCCAGTTCTTTGTCGGCAAGATTATCCTTGGTCACGATAAACAGCACCACCCCACCTGCAATTGACAACAGGTATGGGATACTTTTTAGCATAAAATCACGAAATTGCCTTCCCATATATCCAGCATATCAGAAATCATCAAACAAATTCACAGGAACAAAATTCTAGGCTATTTCACCACCATACGGACGCACAGTGGTGTTTGGCGTGGGATTTGGCATCGTCGCACGACGCGCCGCACGACGACGAGCAAATATCATCGCCCATCCGCCCAGCGACACCAACAGCACCGCTAAAATCGCAATGCTGTTGCGCCAACTGCCCAGCATAGAACCCAGACCAATTACTAAACAGATAATCATATATGACGTCTGGTCCGCAATGCTGTAAAACGATAAAACTTCCATCCGGTTTTGCGATGGGATTAAGTTCTGGAATCGTGCGTATAACAAAATTTTTATCACCGCACAAATCACATACCCTGCCCCCAACGCCACCAGGCCCCAAATCGTGTAATCCAGCGCAAACAGTCCAAACAAAGCACCTGCGACAATTATCATCGTATACATTATCATTGGTGACATACCAACGAATTTATGAGCAAATGCCTGACCAATAACTTGGCACCCCATAATAAAGAAAGGCACCGCCCCAATGTATGACGCGGGCACCCCAATATCGTATCCTATCAGTGCCAGATAATCGTTCAAATATGCAAAATTCGTCACCAACACACACAGCACCAACATAGTCACAATCATGGGCGTCGCACGCATTACTGACACAGCCCCACATATAGATTTTATAACCGAACATCCGTTATCGGCAATTCCACGATATTTCTGAATCAGATTCATCTGCGATATAAACAACATTGATAGCACCAGCGATACAATTGACAGTGCAGTTATCCATTCATACCCCCACGTCCACAACAGCGACCCCGACGACGACACCGCCGTACCGATGGCGGCAACATTCTTGCGCTGTCCCAAGATTCGTTCATACGCCAATGTGTTTGTCCGCGCACGCAATTCATCATACAAAACATCTTCGGACACAACGTTATAAATCGCCCCGTGCATTCCCCACAACAACATTCCGATTGCAAAACCAGAAAATGTTGGCCACAAAATCCACAAGATGAACGCCGCCGCCTTTAATACCTGGCCGCTAAACAGCACATTTTTTGCCCCAAAACGTCGCGCCAGGTGTGCCACCGGGAATTGCGTCACCAGAACTCCGCCTGACCATAACATCAGCAGGACAGATATGCCAAAGTCACTGACCCCGCGGGACTGCATAAACACGGCATAGACCGGTGCCAACAGCATTGTTGCGTTAAAGAATGTGTATCCATATATGCACGTCAAAAAATTTCGAACCGAATATTTGTTCGCCATGTGGTGGGTGTATCCTTTCTCTTGCTGCGGGGGCATTATACACTATGTTTTACGGGCCTGTATATTGATTTTTTTTCAAAAAACACTATAATTATATATGTATTGGATACAAAGGATGTGCCTATGGCTGTAAAGATGAACGACTTTTTGTTACAGTATTATATGCAGATGCGGTTTAACCACATGCCGGCCGAGGTTCGCGCCAAATACGACGAATATGCCAAGAACGACGATTTTCGCGGCAATATGAAGGATTGGAAAAAGAATCTGATGGGCAACCCCATGCCTGACCCGACCGAGATTGGGGGCTTGTGGGAACTTGGCGACGACGAATGGAAAAAATTGTTCAATGCGTTTCAGAATGCATTTCGTGGTATGGCCGCCGACCAAGGTTCGTTCAAAGAAAACAAAGACGCGAACAATTTCCTGAATGAATATTTTGGTGATGCGCTGACCCACCTGTTTTCAAACAGCACCGCCAGCCCAGATGCAGAAGCACAGATTCAGGGTGCGTTCAAATCATTTTTGTTATCAAAACGCAACAGCCTGGAAATCTATTTCAAGCAATGGGGGCTGACGAACGACGATTTCTCGTATTCTGATTTAATAGACGGCATCAGCAAAAAAGAATACAACGCATCGCCAAAATTCCAGAATAAAATCAAACAAATTGCCCAATATCTGACGTTCTATTCCAACCAGCCGGATTTTCAGACCGCGATTGGTATCAATGCGCCACTGGATTTCAACGATATTGAAAAAGGATTTGACGACGCGGCAATTGACCCGCAAAAATTGGATTATTTCAAGCGGAATCATCGCGACCTGTTGGATACGCTGAACAACAAGGCCAAGGTTCTGGACGTCTTCAAAAATTACGATGGCGGCAAAATTTCCAAGCATATCGCCACCGCCAAGACCAAGGTAAATTATGACGACAAGGAATCTGATGACTATGTTCCGCCTAAACGCCAAGACGAATTGACCCCGTGGCAACAATTGTCCAAAAATACCAGCGACACATGGGCTGATTATATGGACAAGTATGTCAAATTGCGTGGCGACCGTCTGTATATGTCTAGTCCTGCAAAATTGATTGTCAAGGCATTAGATGGCGCAAAAATCAAACCAACAGATGGTCTGGGCAAGGTATTGGAAAACGCAGGTAAAATCAAAGAAAACCTGCGATACAAATCGCCAACCGCGACCAAGCATTTCGATTGGTTCGCCAAGGCAATAGGGCAATTAAAAGAAACAATGCCCAAGGCATTTGCAGGGGCACTAAAAAACGGCCGTCAGATGCGCGCGATTATATCTGAATTGATTATGATGGCAGTGCGCGATGGCAAGACGGACGAGGCAAAAACCGCGATGGAAGTATTGTCTGTCATCAAATACGGTTACACCACCAGCAAGATTATGGACGCATTGGGCAAGGAAAAATTATCTATATTTTCGGACAAGGGACTGTCGTGGAATAAAAACGAAGGTGTTCAATTCGTTACCACAGCAATGGATAAAAGTATCAAAGCGGCGTTTATGGGTATTGGATACGGAATCACAATCGCAGGAAATGCAATCAAATTAAACGGCAGCAAATTCGGTGGTCACGATACCAAGCGTATGCAGACAGCGCACCAAGACGCACTGACCAAGAACACGAACGACCTGAACGATACAGTCAATGAAACAAATATGCGCAACACTCAGGATAACCAGATAATCCAAGATGCACAAAACACAATCAATCAAACGGGCATAACTGCGGCGACCGTCGCCCAAAAACGGCAAGACTTGCAAAACGCCCAGACTATTGAAGAACAAAAGAAAAACGCACTGGACGCGGCACGCACGCAATTAAACGATACGGACAAAAAACTGACCGAATATGCCGAAATCACAAACGATTTGAATACAGTCCAACAACAGTTACAACAGATTCAGGCGACCATACAACAAATGCAAAACGCGCTGAATAACCCTGATACGTTCAATGGCATGTCCCCACAAGAAGCGGACACACAACGCACCAGTTTGCAACAGCAGATTGCCGGAATGCAGATGACATCTGCAACATTGCAACAAACCGCTGTAAACTTGACTGCACGTCAACAACAAGCAATTCCTGACGTCCAAGTGGCAATTGCCAATCGCCCTGCATACGAAGCCGCATTTAACACGGCCGAGGCCGACTATAACGCCGCCAGCACAAACACTGCGCAACTGAGCGAACCAATCCAACAATTTGACGAAGCAACTCAAATCATTGACGAAATGAACACACGAATCCAAAAACGTGATGACGAAATCTCCAACTGGGACGATAATCATCAGGATAAGTATCGCGAATTGATGGCGTATTGGGACTTCTTGGAATCTGGGCGCGATTCACGCACCGGGCGTCTATATTCGTGGCGTCCTGGCAGTGCGTCAAAAAAACAAAAGAAATTTGACCAAAAATCTGGCGCATTATTCCAGCAATATTTGAACAGGTATCAGTATGCGCCATAACACACTTGCTTTTTGGGGTATTTTATGATATAATACGCCACATGACTGCACCGCCAATTGGCGGTGTTTTTTGTTAAAAAACAATCTCTATTTAACCAAAGGATTTGATAATGGCACGAATTTTGCAAATTCGCCGAGGCACCACCGCACAAAATGACAATTTTACAGGACTGGCTGGGGAAATAACCATGGATACAGAAACCAAGACATTGCGTGTGCACGATGGCGAAACACTAGGCGGCGTTACACTGGCACGCGCCGACGCGATTGCGAACGCATCATTTGATATAACAACGGTTTCTGATGATTTTTGGAACGCGTTGTTTGACCGTATGGGCGTAACCGCACCAACACTGATTTCATCACGCGAAATGCCGATTCCAACAGGCGTCAGTTCAACATATACGTTTAACACGACCCGCACACCGATTTTTTCGTGCGCTGTGCTGGTATGCCGCGCAGATGACGCCGGATACTGTGCAGGCGACACAGTTTCTGCATTTGGTATTGGCACACGTGCCAATCCCGCCCCGAATACCCGCCAGACCAATGATGGTATCACGGTGCAACTGATTATCGGGAACGACGCATTTTGGGTGTCCAATCCCCAAGATGGCATGTCTACCCCTATCACCGCAAACGCATGGCGCATAAAATACCTAGTTTACTGTTGAAAACATAAAAATACTTTGCTATGCTGACCCACATAGAAAAGAGGAAACAAATGTACATACTTGCATTAAACTGTGGGTCTTCGTCGTTAAAATACCAGGTTTTTGACGCGAATTCCAAGACGGCCGTTGTTGGCGGCAATGTTGAAAAAATCGGTCTGCCGGATTCTTTTGTAACACAAAAATATCCGGACGGCACAAAACAACGTAAAGACACCTTTATGAAAAATCATGACGAGGCGTTAAACGTTGTTCTGTTCATGCTGCGCGAAGCATCAATTGACCTGAACGAAATAAATGGCGTCGGTCACCGCGTTGTTATGGGGGGCGACAAATTCTCATCATCGGTTGAAATCAATGACGCTGTTATGAAAACTATTGATGAACTGTCATCTATTGCACCATTACACAATCCGCCTGCACTGATGGGCATTGTGACTGCCAAACAGTTGTTGCCAAACGCGAAACAGGTTGCCGTATTTGACACCGCGTTTCATCAGACTATGCCAGATTACGCATATCGTTATGCCGTGCCAACTGCGTGGTATAAAGAACTGGGCGTTCGCCGTTACGGCTTTCACGGGACATCACACATGTATGTATCAAAACGCGCAGCAGCGATGCTGGGCAAACCCGCAGACCAATGCAATCTGATTACATTACACATCGGCTCAGGCGCATCAGCAAGCGCAATCAAGAACGGTGTTTCTGTTGACACATCATTGGGCATGACACCATTGGCGGGTCTGACCATGGGAACACGTCCCGGTGATTTAGACCCAGGTGTTGTTCTGTATGTTATGAATACATTGAAATTGACCCCAGACCAAATGCAAAAGCATTTGAACAAAGACTCTGGTCTGATGGGATTGACTGAATGCTACGCCGACCGCCGCGACGTCGAACAGAACAAGGATTCTGATGATAAATGTCGCCTGGCCATAGATACAGAAGTACACAATGTAAAAAAATACATTGGTGCGTTTATGGCAGAATTAGGTCACACAGACGCGCTGGTATTCACCGCGGGCGTTGGCGAAAATGACGACTACCTGCGTGAAAAGTTCTGTGCCGGATTGGAAGAACTGGGTATCAAACTGGACAAAGAAAAGAACGCCGCGTCCCTGGCGCGCAAGGGCGTTGACGAAGCTGTTATCAGCACACCTGACAGCCGTGTCAAAGTATTCATGATTGCAACCAACGAAGAATTGGTTATTGTTGAAGACACATTAGCAATCATGAACGGCACATATAATCCAAATCATCTGAAAATGGATTATTCATTTGCCAAACCACAAAAAACAAGGTAATAAAAAACGCGCCATTGGCGCGTTTTTTATTCTAATACTTGTTTTTGCAGTTCTATCAACTTCTGGCAACCAACTGCAGCCATATTCATCAGTTCGGTAATTTGTGCCGCATCAAATGGGTGCTGTTCCCCGGTTGCTTGAATCTCTACAAACCGGCCGGATTCAGCAACAACAAAATTAGAATCCAATTCAGCCACACAATCTTCGTCATAATCCAAGTCCAGCACTAATTCCTCGTGGAACAATCCCGCCGATATTGCGGCAATATGTTCACGGATTGGATTCTGGGATATACGACCTGCCTGCATCAGGTGCCGCACAGCCAAACATAACGCGACAAAACCACCCGTAATTGACGCACAACGCGTCCCGCCGTCGGCCTGAATCACATCACAGTCAATTGTAATCGTGTGCCGCCCCAACGTATCCATATCAACAACACTACGAAAAGCCCGCCCAATCAGACGCGAAATTTCCGCACTACGATGATCCTTGATAATGGCATCACGATTTTTACGTGTGCCACATGCACGTGGTAACATTGAATATTCCGCAGTTACCCAACCACCGGTTTTGTTTTGGACACGTTTCCATAACGGCTGATTCAAATCCATCGATGCTGTGCATAACACCTGGGTTCCGCCAATTTTTATCAGGCACGACCCCTCGGCCCATTTGTTGACGCCTGTTTCCATGGATACAGGACGCATCTGATTTGGCTTGCGCAACGATGGACGTATCATTTTTTGCCTTTTGTTATATAGTTATTGTGTAATCAGTATATATTACCCCGCCCAGATTGCAATATTTTTTACATTTGCATTTTCGCGCCTATGTTGTTATGCTGGGTGTTTGTTAAAGGAAGTTTTATGTCGGCACAAGCAAAACGCGTGATTAAAAAGGTTATCAGTTACTCGGGAATTTTCTTTTTTATCCTGGCCGCTGGGATGTTATGGTGGCAACTGCGCAATTACACATTTTATGATATTATTCGTGCTATTACGGCGATTCCGTTGATGAATCTGGTTGGGGCATGCTGCGCATGTCTGGCGGGATATTTCGCATTGTCATTATATGATTTCCTGGCCTTGAATTATGTCGGCGAAAGTAAAAAGGTCACATGGTGGAAATGGATGCTGGCCGGAATGCTGGGATTCGCAATCAGCAACAACGCTGGTCACGCCGTAGTCAGCGGGGGTGCAATACGATATCGCCTGTATACCCGGTGGCGTATCCGAGGTGGTGACATTGTAAAAATGCTGACCATTTCTGGTTTTACATATTTCTTGGGGTGTGCAGCAATTGTGTTGATTGGGTATTTCCTGGTTCCACGCGATATATTCACGGCGTCGACTGGGGCGGCCGTTGGATTGAATGCGCTGTTTATATTCTGTGCAGCGGCGTTACTGGCGTATTTTGCAATGACATTACTGTTCCATGGTAAAAGCATTAAAATCGGCCAAATAAAGTTCCAGATTCCATCAACCAAGATGGCCTGGTTGCAAATGATGCTGGGTATTACAGACAGTGTTTTGGCTGGATTGGTGCTGTATTTCTGTCTGATTCCGTTTGTTCATATCCCATTTGGGACGTATATCGGCCTATTCGTAATTGCCCAAACCACTGGCGTATTCAGCCAGGTTCCAGGTGGCATCGGCGTGTTTGAAACGGTCTTTATGCTGGCGTTGCCTGACACCGTAGATAAAGCCAATATTTTCGGTGCCCTGTTGGCATACCGCATTATTTATTATGTGTTACCACTGATTGGCGTTGGGGGACTGTTTTTCATATATGAACGCTGGTTGCGGGCGCGTATGAAACGCTGGGCCGACGAAGCGCGCGAAAAAATTTCCCAGATTCCTGCGAAAATCAAACATATTAAAACACGCAAAAAATAAATACCTTGCCATAACGGGGTTGGGCATGCTAGACTGGGACTTGTCGTATGACAATGGGGTATAGCAAGTGTTTGTATTATCACTATTTTATACATTTTGGATTTTGCCACTGGTTTATGTGGCTGTTTCCCTTGGCATGGGCTGGACCGCCCCACGGGGACGAAATGTATCCGTTGCATACGAACCCGCAACAAAAGGATTACTAAATGTCAAAGAAAATCTATGTGGACGCTGTCCACCCGGAAGAAACCCGTGTGGTGGTGGTGGATACAGCAACCAATCGTGTTTCTGATTTTGATGTTGAAACAACAACAAAACCTCAGATAAAAGGGAACATTTATCTGGCCAAGGTTATTCGTGTAGAACCGTCATTACAAGCGGCATTCGTAGACTATGGCACAGGTAAAAATGGTTTCTTGCCGTTTTCAGAAATTCATCCGGACTATTACCAGGTGTCACCCGAACAGAAAAAGAAACTGTTGGAATTAGCACATGCCAATATCGTTGACGACGATGACGACCCAGATGATGAAAACGATGAAATTGCAGAATACGACGACCACAGTGCCGGTGAAGATAACAAGGAATTTGCCAAACGTGCACGCGAATTCAAGATTCAAGATGTTATAAAGCCAAAACAAATTTTGTTGATTCAGGGCGTCAAGGAAGAACGTGGCCAAAAAGGTGCGTCAATGACGACGTATCTGTCATTGGCGGGACGTTTTGCAGTTCTGATGCCGAATTCGCGCAAACGCAACAGTTATGGCATTTCAAAAAAGATTTCCGATAAATCTGAACGCGCCCGTCTGCGCGACATCTTGCATGGCTTAAAGATTCCCAAGGGAATGACGGTCGTTCTGCGCACGGCGGCGATGGGGGCCGATGCCACATCAATCGCGGCTGATTACGATTATCTGGTAAATCTGTGGAATGAAATCCGCAAAACAACGCTGGAATCTGTTGCGCCTGTCACAATTCATACCGAAGATTCATTATTGCGTCGGGTCGTTCGCGATTTCTTGGCGGACAAAGATGACGTCTTGGTCGTCCAGGGCGAAGAAGCATACGATGCTGCGAAAATGTATTTCCAGCAAATGTACGGTCGCGCACCACGCAAACAGTTGGTTCAATACAAAGACGTTGCCGTCCCATTGATGGTCAAGGCTGGTGTTGAAAAACAACTGGAAGGATTGCATGGCCCATACGTTCAATTGCCATCGGGCGGGTCGCTGGTTATAAACCAGACCGAAGCGATGGTCACGATTGACGTCAATTCGTCACGTGCGATAAAAGAAAAAGATATTGAACAAACCGCCCTGAATACTAATTTAGAGGCAGCCGAAGAAATCGCATTGCAACTGCGCCTGCGCGATTTGGCTGGTATTGTCGCGATTGACTTTATTGATATGGAAGAAGAACGCAACAACCGCAAACTGGAAATGAAAATGCGCGAGGTTATGAAGCGTGACCGCGCCCGCACCCAGGTTGCAAAAATCAACGCATTTGGTGTGTTGATGTTGTCGCGTCAACGCCTGCGCAGCAGTTTTATTGAAACATCGTATGTCCAGTGTCCGCACTGTTTGGGTGCCGGCGTTGTGCCATCTATCCAGACGGCAGCGTTGATTATGTTCCGCCATCTGCAAGAAAAACTGCTGGCAAAAAGCGCACAGAAAATCATTATGACGGTTCCGACCGATGTGGCAATTTACCTGTTGAATAACAAACGCTCTGAATTGGCTGCGATGGAATCAGAATTTGAAACCGAAATAGTGATTGTTGGCGACGACAGCATGATGAGTATTGAACAATATTCAATTCAACGCGTCGCGCCCGAGGCTGCCAAGACCGAAGACCTGTTAGATGCGCACACGCCATCAACAGATGCAAAAAAGAAAAACGCCCAGCACACCGAGGCACGAAAAACAACAATGAATGCCCCACGTCGCAAGCGTAAAAAGCAACCAAAAAAACAATCTTTTTGGGAAAAATTGATTGGATAAAAAACCGCCCCACCTGGGGCGATTTTCTGTAATTTGTAATTGCCAAATGGGGCAAATTCGGCTACCGTTTAATATATGAATGCGGAACTGTTGGATTTTTTGAAAACCGACCTGCAATTCGTCAAGGGTGTGGGCCCCGTTCTGGCCGCGCGTTTTGACGATGTATTGGGCGGACGGCGCGTGCTGGATTTTATGCTGCATATCCCGGCATACATTCGCGCACGCGGCGTTACCGAATGCGTGGCGGACGCAACGCCGGGCGAAACACTGACAATCCCGTTACAGGTAAAATCCCACCGTCGTGGTCGCACATTTCGCGGGCGGCGTATTCCGACCCAGATTATTTGCAATGACCGCACGGGCGGCACGGTCACGTTACAGTTTTTTAATACGCATTTCTTGGATTACTGGTTGGAAAAATTGCCGATTGGTGCGTGGCGCATGGTCAGCGGGAAACTGGAAAAATCCGCACGCCCCACAATCAATCATCCGGACTTTATCGAACCCATGGAAAATGCCGCACGCATCCCGTCAATCCAGGCGATTTACCCATCTGGCGAGGGGTTGACCCAGAAAACATTTGCCGCTGTTCGGGACCAGATTTTTACCGCCCTGCCCGACAAATTGTCGGGCGAGACGGATGAAAACGTGCGCGAATTCTTTGACGCGGTTGCGCATGTGCATTACCCAGAATCCAACGATGATTTAATGCCAAATGCCAAATATATTGTAAAGTTGGCGTATTGGGAATTACTGGCGCACCAGACCGCCATCGCAATCAGTCGCCGTAATCGTCGTGACCCGCACAATCGTCGCGTGGTGCGCCCAATAAAACATAATTTGATGGATAAATTCCGTGCGATATTACCATTTGCATTGACTGGCGCACAACAGCGCACAATTGATGAAATTTTTGCCGATATGGCGGCTCCAGTGCCAATGATGCGACTGGTTCAGGGTGATGTCGGCAGTGGAAAAACCATCGTTGCCATGGCGGCGGCGGTACGCATGGCAGAAATGGGCGGCCAGACGGCAATGCTGGCCCCGACAGATGCGTTGGCGTTGCAACACTATAATAAATTGAAACCTATGTGCGATAAAATCGGCATTGTGTGCGACATATTGACCGGTCGGGACAAAGGCGCGGCGCGGCGTGAAAAACTGATATCATTACGTTCGGGGCGCACGCGACTGGTTATCGGAACGCATGCACTGTTTTCAGACGATGTTGAATATCGCGATTTGGGATTGGTCATTGTGGACGAACAACACCGTTTTGGTGTCACCCAGCGCGAGGCCCTGCGTGCCAAAGGCACGAACCCAGATTTGGTGGCATTGTCGGCGACACCAATTCCACGAACGTTGTCTATGACAATATATGGTGACATGGACGTATCTGTCATAAATGAAAAGCCTGCAGGCCGTCTGGCCATCAAGACAACAAAACTGCCGATTTCACGTATTGGCGACCTGGTTGCACGCATATCGGCACAAATTGCCACCGGGGCCAAGGTGTTTTGGGTTTGTCCCTTGGTCGAAGATAGCGAAGACGCACCCGCGGCCGCCGCTACCGCACGATATGAAGACTTAAAGAGATTTTTTCCAACTGCCGGCCTGGTTCATGGTCAAATGGATAAAAAGCAGCGTGATGCCACAATGGCAAAATTTGCCGATGATAATTCTGATATGTCATTGCTGGTTGCCACCACTGTCATAGAGGTTGGCATTGACGTCCCACGCGCAACAATTATGGTGATTGAAAACGCCGAACGTTTCGGATTGGCCGCCCTGCACCAGTTGCGCGGTCGTGTCGGACGCGGCAATACCCAATCGTATTGCGTGCTGTTATTTGGGAAAACAACGGAACACGGAATGCAACGCTTGGACGTATTGTGCGCAACCGACGACGGGTTTGCAATCGCAGAACAAGATTTAATGATGCGTGGCACAGGTGAATTGGTTGGAACACGTCAAAGCGGTTGGATAAACTATCACTTTGCTGATTGGCGCGAACATCGCGACCTGTTCCGCATGGCGGCAAATGCCGCCCGTGACCAGGCCACCACTGACACATGGGCACGTGATCTAATGTTTATATTTGACCGGGGGGCACAAATCAGTGCGTAGACTATTTGCATTTTTATTATGCGCCTTATTGACAACGCCTGGGCACACAGCGTCACTAATAAACGACACAGAAATTGAACGATATCTGACTGAATTGGTCACACCGATTGCCACTGCCGCTGATATTCCGGCAAAACGCCTGCGTGTGCATATTGTGCGCGATGATGATTTTAATGCGTTTGTTATGGGCGGTGACGACGTATATATTTATACGGGTCTGTTGATGCAAATAAAAACCCCCGACGCATTGCAGGCTGTTGTTGCACACGAACTTGGACATACGATTGGTGGCCACATGGCCCAAATGTCATCACGTATGACCGCAGAAATGCGTCGCGCAATGCTGATTCAGGCTTTAGGTATCGGCCTGATGGTGGCGGGCGGAAACCCCAGTCTGGGTGCAGGCGTCGTAGCGGGTTCCAGTGGTATCGCCACGCAATCCATGCTGGCATTTTCCCGTGACGAAGAACGCATTGCCGATAACCTGGGACTGGATTTGATGGTGCGTGCCGAACAAAATCCAAACGGATTTATTACTGTATTTGAACAAATGCAGGAACAGACCGGTGTAATGGAATCACGTATAAACCCAACACGAGTCAATCACCCTTTGACAGCGGAACGATTAAAAAACGTCCGTGACCGCATTGCAAAAATGAACTATACGCCAAAAAAACAGAACACCACACGCGACGCAAAATTTGAACTGGTGCGAGCCAAGTTGATTGGATATCTGGACACGCCGACGCGAGTCAATGAACTGTATCCATCGCGCGACAAACGTGACGCCGCAATATACGCACGCGCCATCGCCGCAATGCAAGCGGGCGACCTGGCCACAGCCCAGCGTGGAACCCAAACCCTGATTTCACGCGACGAACAAAATCCATATTTCTATGAATTGTTGGGCGACATCCAATATCAATTTGGTCATTATGACGACAGCATCGTCGCATACGAACAATCGTTAAAACTGGCGGGCAACGCCCCCCAGATTCAAACTGCATTAGCACTGGTATTAACCGAACGACGCAAACCCAATGATACCACGCGTGCTATTGAACTGTGCAAACGCGCTATACTGACCGATGCTGCGCCGCTAACATACTGGGTGTTGGCGCGTGCATATGGCGACGATGACCCTGGGCGTGCGGCATGGGCAACCGCCGAATACCATAATATGATTGGCAACACCAAGAACGCAAAAAAATACGCAAAACTAGCCCAGAAAAAATTAAAATCAACCGACGCCGAATATATAAAGTCTGGCGATATTTTGTCCGGGAAATAATTTTTTGCCGTGCTTACTCGTAAGCGAACCGCGGTTTGAATCCGGACCCACCCAGATTATAAAAATACCGACCTTTCGGTCGGTATTTTTATAATGGGGCGGATAACCTTATTGCTTCGCCACCTTGCAAAATCCACCTTCGTTAAAACTACGGTGGACCGGCGTGTTTCCGCCTTTTTGCTACGGTTCGAACGGCTTTATTCGCCGGTTCGAATCCGGTGAGATACAACCAGTTTAATAAAAAACGCCAACCGTTTGGTTGACGTTTTTTATTAAATGGGGCGGATAACCGGATTCGAACCGGCGACACCTGGTACCACAAACCAGTGCTCTAACCAACTGAGCTACATCCGCCATACTCCAACGTTTCGTGGTAGGCTACCACCAAATCCTGCAGAATGCAAGCAATTTTTTTTACATCGGCTCACAAGATTCAACTACACTAGTACATTTTTATCACTGGATTTATCCGGTTGTTTGTTTTATAATTCAAACGAACGAGAGGATACTCAGTATGTTATCACCGATTAAGATATACAATGTTTTGACCCATAAAAAAGAAGAGTTTCGGCCATTGCGCGAAGGAAAAGTTGCTATGTACGCATGTGGCATCACTGTGTCTGGTGATGCACATATTGGTCACGCATATCAGTCAGTCATTTTTGATATGATTACAAAGTACTTTGAATATCGGGGATACGATGTAACCTATGTTCGTAACTACACCGATGTCGATGATAAAATCATCGCGAATGCAGCGATGGTTGGTGAAGACCCGATTATGTTTGCGGAAAAATTTATCAATAAAACTAATTCAGAAATGGATGCACTTGGCAATACACGTCCTACCATTGAACCGCGTGCAACACAAAACATTACTGAAATTATTGACTTTGTTAGACACTTGATTGATAAAGGCCATGCGTATGCGGCAGAATGTGGCAATGTTTATTTCAGCGTAAAATCATTTCCAGGATACGGTAAACTGTCTCACATCCAAGTACACGAAAACGAGATAGCTGTCCGCAAAGATTTAGAACCTGGAAAAATTGATTCTGCTGATTTTGCGCTTTGGAAGTCTGCGAAACCCGGTGAAATTTCTTGGGACTCTCCATGGGGCAAAGGACGTCCTGGATGGCACATTGAATGCAGCGCGATGAATTTGGCTAATTTGGGGGAACAAATTGATATTCATGGTGGCGGTCGTGATTTAATATTTCCGCATCATGAAAATGAAATCGCCCAGACAGAGGCGCTAACGGGCAAGAAATTTGCAAATTTTTGGATTCATAGCGGGCTAGTAAAAATCAACGGACAAAAAATGAGCAAGTCTCTTGGCAATGGAATAACGTTGCACGACATGCTTGCACGGTATGATACAGATACTATTCGTTTCGCATTATTGCGCAATACATATTCGTCTGATATCGATGTAACAGATACGTTCTTTACAGACGCAGCCGCACAGATTTATAAGATGTATTCAGTTATGGCCACCGCAACAGCTAACAACGATTTTGATTCCTCTGAATTAGTTTCAGATTTCATGGCAGCCATGGACGACAATTTTAACACATCTGCTGCATTTGCTGTCATATTTAAATATTTAAACCTTTTACATGATATAAAATCTATACAGTTAGCTATAAAAATAAAAGAATTAATGGCTATATTCAACATACTACAGAAAAACCCAACGGAATATATACAGGCCGTGCGTGAAAAAGTCTTGTCTAAAAATAACGTCACAAAATCAGAAATATCTGCAAAAATAACTGAACGCGCGCATTTGAAGTCTAAACGTGATTATGTAGGCGCAGATGCAATACGCAGCGAATTATTAGAAAAACATATTATTTTACGGGATTTCCCGACGGGTACGACCTGGGATGTTGAATTATAACTCTTGACATTAACGTGAATAACGCATAAAATCTCAATCAGAACTTACAAAAACAGAGGAGTTCAGGATGGTACTTAAGGGTCACTGCACAGATTATTGATCTGTAAAAACTCTCTGAAAATCAGAGAGTTTTGTTTTTTACTAGTTTGTCAATATCATACTGTTCTGGGTATTCGCCTTTTTCTTCTATTAATTTTTTATAAAATTCTGACAACTCCTTTGGTAGAATTGGGATAATTTCTTTTTCTATTAATGGCATCAAATTACAACAAATTGGATCAACTTCTTTAAAGTCCCCCATATAATAGTATGCATCCACCCGACAACCCGTGTTACATAAATTTAAGAATCTACAATTTTGACACTTTTTTATATCAGATATTTTTATGTTATAAAATTCGTGTTTATATTTATCCTCAATCGCCTTTCGTAAACTTCCGGATTTAAAGATAACAAACTTACCTTAATTAGATGAGGAGATATTTTTTTTAAATTATTTATCAATTTCTCCGTCAAAATACTTCCATTTGTTGTGAAACACGTCCTGACGTCTCTATTAGCCGACAGAAAACTGGCTAGTTGCTCAAATTGTGAATACAAAAAAGGCTCACCGCCAATAAAATGAACGTCTTTAATACCGTTTGGTTTTAACGTTTTGTTATAGAATGAAATAAACGAATCTAACGGGAGTTCAGAACTACCATTCCTAACATAGCAATGGTAACAATTAAAATTACATTTATTGTTTAGTAAAATGACAGCTTTTTTAAACATGCCCACACAAGTCGGGACTACGTCACCATTAGTCCCTGTATTCCTGGTGGAGCTGATCGGACTCGAACCGACGACCCCTTGCATGCCATGCAAGTGCTCTACCAACTGAGCTACAACCCCATGCGAAGCCTTATTTTATATTTCTTCTTGCCAAATGTCAAATCAATTTGCTAACCTTTTTACACAAGAAGGAGATTTAATATGGATTATCAAGCATTGAAATCAGAAGTGGAACAGAAAACCCAGCAAACACTGGACGTTTTGTCAGGCGAATATGCTGGTTTGCGCACGGGGCGTGCGTCTGTACACCTGTTGGACGGTGTGCGTGTACCAGTATATGGTTCTGATATGCCGTTGAACCAGGTCGCGACCGTCGCAACCCCAGACAACCAGACACTAAGCGTTACCGTATGGGACATCAATAACGCGGGCGCGGTTGAAAAAGCAATTCGCGATTCGGGTTTGGGTCTGAATCCAAACACGGCAGGCGGCGTTATTCGTCTGAACTTGCCACCATTGACCGAAGAACGCCGTCGCGAACTGACCAAGGTTGCCGGTAAATACGCCGAAGAAGCCAAGATTTCTATGCGTAATATCCGCCAGGACGCGATGGGCAAAATCAAACGCGCCGTCACCGATAAAGAAATTTCCGAAGACGACCAACGCAAATACGAAGATGATTTGCAAAAAGTGTTTGATATGCGTGCCGGCCAAGTTGACGCGTTAGCAAAACAAAAAGAAGCAGACATTATGTCTGTCTAGGGCATAACGATGGGGGATCATTAGCAAAACACAAAGACCAAAATTCATTACAACAATAAAATATCGGATAGAAAAATGTTTAAATTCCTGAAAAAGAAAACCGCACCAGTCACAAAAACCGTCAAAATTCCCCAGCATATCGCATTTATTTGCGATGGTAATCGCCGCTGGGCCGAGGCACGCGGATTGCCACCATTGATGGGTCACAAGGCTGGTATTTCTAACTTTGAAAACCTGGTGGACTGGTATATTGCACGTGGCGTATCAACCGTTACTTTTTTTCTGTTTTCCACCGAAAACTGGAACAGAACCAAAGAAGAAGTCGATTTCTTGATGGATTTGTTCTATACCGAATTGCACAAAAATATGAAACATGCGCTGGAAAAGAATCTGCGCTATCGCGTGATTGGGTCGCGCGACCGCCTGCCAAAACGACTGGCAAATATGTGCGACAAACTGGAACAATCGTCAGCTGAAAACACTGGTGGCACGGTTGTGTTTGCACTGAATTATGGTGGCCAAGACGAAATCGTTGCCGCAGTCAATGCCGCAATTGAAAACGGCGAACCAGTTACACGCGAAACATTTGAAACATTCCTGGACACAGGCGAATTGTTGCCAATTGATTTGATGGTTCGTACCAGCAATGAATTCAGAATTTCTAATTTCTTGTTATGGAAATTGGCGTATGCCGAATTGATGTTTGTCCCAGAACATTGGCCTGATTTGGTAAAAAGCGAAAAAATGTGGCAACGCACATTGGACGAATACGCGCACCGTAACCGCAGATTTGGTGGCGGAAAAAAAGCAAACTATTCTGGTAAAAAGAAATAAAAAACGTAAAAAAACTTAGGGATACCCGTCATGTCAAACACAACACAAAGAATCATTGTCGGTGGCGCGATAGCATTGGTTGCTGGTGCTGCCGCGATTGGCGAATATTTCGGATTCCATACCGTTCGGTATTTAACAATCTTGGTCGCACTGGGAATGATTGTTGAAATGATTTTGGCAACCATCCGCACACCACATGATCAACTGATGCAGAATAAAAATTGGCTGGTATGCGGTGGATTTTTGGTATGGTTATTCGTTGTGTTGGCAGCAGCCAGTTCGGTTGGCGCACGTCCGTGGATTATGTTGTTACTGCTGTTAATTATCAGCGGGGCCGATATTGGCGCATGGTTCTTTGGCCGGTTATTCGGTGGTGACAAGATGTGGGAACGCTTGTCAGAACACAAAACCTGGGCCGGCCAGATTGCAGGCATTTTATGCGGGACATTTATGTCTATTATGTATGGTTTACTGGGAACAGATATGTTTATGCCACAACTGATGTGGATTGGTATCAGTGTTGCCCTGCTTAGCCAATATGGTGACCTGACCGCCAGTTGGGTAAAACGTCGCCTGGGGATAAAAGATTTTGGTCACGTCTTGCCGGGACATGGCGGAATTTTGGACCGCTTTGATGGATGGATTTATGCACTGGTTTTGGTTTGGCTGGTTACAATGTAAGGGTTACTGGGGGTTGTTGGCATGCATATTATTTTAGCCGTTATCGCATTGTTAGTTGTTCTGGGGGTTGTGGTTTTTATCCACGAATTGGGACACTTTTTCGCGGCGCGTTGGGCCGGTGTTCGTGTCGATAAATTTTCCATCGGATTTGGCCCAGCAATTGTCAAGTGGCATGACCGACACGGAACACAATGGCAAATAGCGTGTCTGCCCCTGGGCGGATACGTTTCCATATATGGCCAGGATATGATGTTCAATCGTGGCGAATATGCCAAACTGGATACCAAGAAAAAGCATGGACATTACCTGTCGGCACCTGCTTGGAAACAGTTTTTGATTGTTGCCGCGGGCGTTACGATGAATTTTTTCCTGGCGTGGGCAATTTATTCGGGTATGTTTATGGCACGTCCGAAAAATGTTCAGTTGCCCGTCGTTGGCCAGGTTATTCAAGAATCTGTCGCATTTAATGCTGGGGTTAAACCTGGCGATGTCATTATGCGTATTGATGGCGAAAAAATCACCAACTGGGGCGAATTGATTATTGCCAAGGAATTGGCATCAAACAGCACTGCAAACGTCGTGATTTTGCGCGATACGAAACTGGTGAACGTTGAATTGACGCCCGCCGAACGTTGGGGACTAGTTGCCGATGGCAGCAAAACCGAATTGCGCAAAAAAGGCTTCTTTGGTGCAATGTTGGCCGGGGCACGCGAAACGTATTACCAATCAAAAACACTGCTGGTTGTGTTGAAACAGATTGTGACGGGCGAACGTTCATCAAAACAGTTGGGGTCGTTTATCACAATAGCCCAAGTTTCTGGCCAAGCGCTAGAGGCAGGAATCTTTGCCTTGTTATCTATTATCGCCTTGCTGTCGGTGAATTTGGCTGTTATAAATCTGTTGCCGATGCCGGTGCTGGACGGGGGTTATCTGATGATTTTGATTATAGAGGGTATAACCCGTCGCAAACTGGGCGGCCGCGGAATGGAAATCGCAATCATTATTGGTTGGATTTTAATATTCGGTTTATTTGCGTTGACCATGTGGAATGATTTGGCACGCGTATTTGGGTTGAACTAAAAATGAAAACGAAAAAATTTTTTATTGCAACAGTATGCGCGATTACCGCCGGCGGTGCCGACGCAGCAACTGTGTCACGCATTGACGTCACAGGGGCGCGCCGTATGGACAGCGAGTCTATTCGCATTTTGTCTGATGTGAAAATCGGCGACAACGTAGGCGAGGCACGCACCAATGAAATCGCCAAAAAATTACAAGAAAGTGGGTATTTTTCACGCATCAATGTCCGTATGGCTGGCGATGTGCTGAAAATTGACGTGGCCGAAGCACCAACCGTCAACATGGTCACAGTTGAAGGAAACGACGAAATATCCACTGATGATTTAAAGAAAGAAATTCGCCTGAAAGAACGTGCCTCGTATGACGAGTCTGTTATTGGCGCAGATACCCAACGTATGCTGACCATATACCAGCGCAAGGGTTTTTTCGGCACAAAAATAGAACCCAAGAAAATTGAACTGGACGATAATCGCGTAAACGTCGTCTATGAAATTACCGAAGGTCACCCGACGTATATTACAAAAATTGAATTTGCCGGCAATAAACGTTTTCGTTCCAGTGTGTTGCGTGGTGCAATTCTGTCGCGCGAACATGCCTGGTGGCGTTTTATGACGCAATTTGACGTCTTTGACGAAGATCGCATTCAATACGACCAACAGTTGTTGCGTCAATATTATCTGCGCAATGGTTACGCCGATGTCCAGATAACCGACACCACCGGCGTATTCACACCTGACCGACAATACTATTCTGTCAAATTCACGATTGACGAAGGGGAAAAATATAAATTCGGCAAACTGAGTGTGGACAATCCGTTCGATGATGTCCCAGACAGTGAACTGATGGACGCGATGAAAATGTCGCGTGGCGACACCTATAATATTGACGAAGTGGACGAAACAATTTCTGCCCTGCGTGGGGTTGTTGCCGATCACGGATATGCGTTTATCAATGTTGACCCAATTCCAACCAAGAACAATGAAAATCACACCATTGATATGGTATTCAAAATTCAAAAGACTAATCGGGTTTATTTGAATTCTATCAATATATTGGGCAACGTGCGCACATTTGATACCGTTATTCAACAGTTGATTCCGATGCGCCCTGGCGACCCATTTTCATTACAGACTATTGAACAAGGCCGCCAGAATTTGATGCGCACCCGTTATTTCAAAGATGTCCAGATGGTGCCAACTCGTGTTGCAGATGCCAATATGATGAATTTAGACATCAAGGTAGAAGAACAACCAACTGGCGAATTATCTGGGGGATTTGGCTGGTCAAACATAAACGGATTCATGGTTGATGCCGGAATTACTGAAAATAACTTTATGGGACGTGGCCAGACGGTGCAACTGCGCGGTTCTATTGCACAATACCAGAAACAGGCCCTGTTCAGTTTCACAGAACCATATTTGTTCGGTCGTGCGTTATCAGGCGGATTTGACGTATCATACACAATGTATAACTATTCATCATTGGGGGGCTTTGGATACGACCGTGATTCATTGACACTGGCGACGCGTATGGGTTGGCGTTTAACCGACCATTGGACTCAGACGGTGCGCCTATCTGCGTCATTTGACCAGAACTATGACCTGCAAACAGGCAGCAAGTGGCGCAATTCTGACCTGTACACGTTGGGGACATATTTGAAATATTATAATCTGGATACCAATTTTCAACAGAACACGCACACCGGCGTTGTGGCGAACCTGGGGTTAGCATATACCGGATTTGGTGGCACAGAAACATTTATGCGATACAGTGCAGACATAACTGGTATGGTAAAGTTCTTGGACGACCGGTGGCAATTACGTTCATCACTGGATTTCGGGTATATCCAGCCATTGGACGGCGATTACGTGTCCCGTGTTTATCGCTATTTCTTGGGCGGTGAATCACTGCGCGGGTTTGATATTGCCGGCGTCGGCAGTCGTAACTGGTATTACCAATCATACTCATTGGGGGGTATGTGGAAGGTTAACGGTTCAACCCAGTTGAATTTCCCAGTATTTATCCCCGACGAATACCAGATAAAGGGATTTGTGTTCGCAGATTACGGTCTGCTGGGCAAGCCACCACGTGATGAATACACGTATCTGGGGATTGACAACTTTATTGACAGCGACCTGCGCACATCGGTTGGTTTTGGTATTTATTGGAATACGCCGATGGGCCCGATGAATTTCAGTTGGGGCTGGCCATTGAAACTGAACAAGTATGACCAAGAACAGCGTTTCTTGTTATCATTTGAAACACAGTTCTAAAAAAAAACGCCCCGTTGGGGCTTTTTTATTTTTGCAATCAGGCCTTAACAATAAAATATTCTTAGAACGCATATGGTTTGGCCTGGAAATAATCACGAGCCTGTTGGACATTTTTGGCCGAATCCGACGCGTTACGACCATTATCCACTAAATCCAGTGAACCATAATACGCCGTCATCATCGGGTCATACGCATTTGTTGTCGAAACCCATTTATCAGTCCCTGAATTGGGTGCTCCATACTTATCCAAAACATTTTGCCAAAAAGCCAGAATTTTCTTTTGCCGCTGGTTTTCAAACTTGTCCGCCGCCCCTTCCAGTTCGTTCACATCATTATTATATACAACGCGCCATACAACGTTATCAGTTGCATTACTGGTAAAATACACCGTGATTGTTTCGCCAGTATTTTCCCGCACCAGATGCAATTCCGACGCATACATCAAACCACGATTACGTGCCAGACTGTTTATGCACTTGGTCAATTCGGCGGGAATGACCGTGCCATTTTGACGACATTCATAATCCAGATTGTATTTCCAATCTTGGGCAATGGAATAAATTATGCTGTGTTCTTTGCGCGGAGCATAAAGGCCACGTGTTTTGAAAAACAGCGTATGGACATCATCGAATGGCATGCCCAACATAATGCCCGCAATATCAAAATTTGAAACTGTGGCTGGTGTCGCGCCGGTATTCAGCGCAACAGATGATACATTGATGTCATCGCCCCCAGAATCAGTAATAATAAAATTTTCAAAATCCATTGAATCAGTATCATCCAACGCACCAGCAGCAAACGCTGGGGACGTCATGCACAAAATCATAAAAAATCCAAAAATTCGTTTCATCTGTCGCCCCAATGTATGGTTATTTAAGAACAACCTCTTGCACCATGAATTTAAAAAATCCTGCTGGGTCGCCACCATTTTCCAAATACTGGTGCATGCCACGTTCAACAACACTTTCACGGATTCCTGGTTCATATCTAACCTTTAAGAAAACAGTTCCCGTGGTAACGACCGGCCCGGTTGCCAAATTGTTTGGCGTCTGCCATGTCCGCAATTCATAGTCGGCACGCCAATAATCCCCATTACCAGGGCGTGTAATATCGCCTACAACATTTACTGTGCGCATCATACCCTTGACCGCCATATTTTGAATTTCGGGCGCAACGTTTGCCTGCCAATCACGAAACACAGACGCTGATGAAGTATTGGCCAACATGCCGTTTGACGAACCGCGCCCATCGGCATAATTGACACCAGGTAAAATACCAAAATATTCGGCAACATATCGCGTAATCAGCATATCAATCAAACGCGTATCACCAATATCAGACAATGGTTCTAATTCGCCAGGTCGTTCAGTCGATAAATTGTTCGGACGAAAGAAATACGTATCCACAGTGCGTTTTTCGCCGGCATCATATATCGCACCCGTCAAGAATATTGCGCCAAACACCAGCACAAGTAACAGCAGTCCAGCAAAAAACATCAATATCTTTTTCATCAATTCAATCTGTATGCGTTAAAGTCTGTAATGTAATACCCCAATGTGCGCGGATACGATTTCGTGTCGCGTCCCACACGCATAAATGCGATTATCTGCATAGATGGCGTCACGTTCCCAGAAATTGTTGCACGCACGCGCCACATACCACCGTTATCACCGACCGCGCCGACGGGATCAATCTGTAACGACGATGTATCCAAATTCAACCGTCCCGACGCGGCGGCAATTTCCTGCCATGTGGGAACGACATCATTTGTAAATCTGTTAAATACGGTGTCATTTGTCGCACAGTATATCGCACAAATTCCATCGGCGCGCGCGGGTGCATTTTCAGACATGCATACCTGGCCCCGATCACACGTTTGCCACAGTGCCTGGTTTTCAGAATCATCGCCAACGGTGAACCAATCGCGTGTGAAATTTGCAACAACTGATTCCTGCATCGTGCGTGATGCGCTGTATTGCATTGTGCCGTGCGAATGCCCGACCACGGACCACGTGCCGGTCACACTGTCCACCGATATTATAAATGGGTCAACGGTTGCACTGCGCGATGTCCAAATCAACAGGCCGCACACGCATATGATTACAAAGAACAACGCCGAAACTAAAATGGATACAGCCCGGGAGACGGCAATGCGTTTTCCCGCTGGAAATGCCGGTGTATCAAAATTATTTGGATAATCCAACAAAATCCCCCCACATAAACTTACCGGTGGATTTTATGCCTGGAATACCATGATGCAGGCGCACGGACTCAGTTTCAATTCATTGTTGTCATAACCGACACCAACAGGTTCACGGTCATATACCTGACCACAGCCGGCCAATGCCAACGCAACAAAGAACGCCAGAAATACTTTCTTCATGATTTTTCCCCTCTTTGCTTTCAATTCTTGGTCAAATTATAAGAAAATTCACGCACCCCGGTCAAGGATAAAAACGCAATGTGCGCCCGCACCCGCGCATGATTTTTATTTCTTGGCGTTTATTGGATTTGATTGTTATAATAACAGGTATGAATTCATATGAATCTGGGTTATTTGCAGAATTTTGGGCGCGCATGTATTTGCGCATACATGGATACCGCATTTTGCGATCGCGATACGTTACCGGGCGCAACACGGGCCGCGCCGAAATTGATATTATTGCCCGCCGCGGCAAAACCATCGTTTTCATAGAGGTTAAACGTCGCCCAACCATCGCCGCCGGTTGGGACGCAATTACGCACGCCCAGGCGGCACGCCTGCGTCGCAGTGCGGAAACATTTCTGGCACGGGAATTTCCGGGATTTGACGCGCGTTTTGATGTGATAATTGTGTGTGGTCTGCGCATACATCACGCACGCGCGGCGATATAAATGCTTGCATTTGGGAATTTGGTCCTGTATAATTTGCCCAGACTTTTTGATAAAAGGAGAAAACATGAAAAAAGTTATGTTGGCATTGTTTGCCGTTATGACATTGGCCGCCTGCACAGGTTCTTACAAATCAGGTAACTGCGAATACGATTTCTTGCTGCACAAAGATATTTCTATCTCTAAATTGATTGGTAGCTGCGGCAAATAATCAAGTATAAAAACGGGGCGTCTGCCCCGTTTTTTATTTTATCACGGCGGTTTTTATCAACGACACGTCGTCGCGAATCGTATCCAGTTTTATCTGTAATTGACCGATGCCAGTTTCCAATATCGTAGTGCGATTTTCCAGCGTGGTAATACGCGTGTCGGCGCGTTGAATGTCCGCCAATGACGAATCCTGGCGTGCGACCCAATAAATCAAGCCGCCGATAAACGCGATTAAAAACCAACTGTCGCGCAGGGTCGCGATAATACCGCCCAAGGCACTCGTTTCCTGTTTCATTTTCGCCCCCGTGATATCATATTTTCAATCAAATGCACCAACGCACGCTGGGATTCCAGGCTGCGCAATTCGGCGTCCGACGCATTTGGCCCCAAGACACGTTCAATAGTCATTTTTCGCAGATGTTGTAATACTGCCGCACCGGCGGCGGTTGAAAATGCGCGTGCGTAATTTTGTTCTGTTTCGTTCATATTTTTCCCCGTTGTTAAATCAAGTTTTCAGACACAGCCATTTGTGCGATTGGCGCAATGTATTTCAATTCTGCGTCACTGTTCAGCGCGATTGGCGCAATCACCCCACGGCGCGATAAAATCTGTAATCCCCGGTCGGTCAATGGCCGAATAAATTCATGCAGCAATCGCCCGTATGTCGCCCCCAGAATTCTAACCATATCAGAATTACGTGCCATGATTTCGGTCGCGGTCATTTCTTTTTCAGACAGCAACCCCAATCGGTCGGCCAACAACGCGTGGCGAATCCGTTCGCGCAGGTCTTTTAATATTATTTGCGACACATCAAAATCTGCGCCCGACGACAGCGGCGTCAGCCCTGATGACCCAACGGCCTTGGGGATAATTGCCCCCGGCGTCAGGTTTATATTGTTCAGATTTATGACGCCATCATCGTCGGCCTGCCATATCCCAGACACGGCAATCGTTGCGTTTTTCAGCACCAGTTCAACAACCTTGTTCGCAGTTTTAATATCTGGCAATGCGCGCAAGACCGGCCCACGACCATATTGTTCACCGCTTAAAACACTCCACCGGAAAATGATGTATGGGTTGGTTTCAAATGTGCCACGCGCAACGATATTGTTTTCCAGATTTCCCCCAACGTCCAACCACGCGGTGAATTCTGTGCCAACCAAACTTTGGACCAGGCGCAACGGCGTTGCCGGGTCGTGCTTGATTTGGTCGGCAACATCGGCTGGTGGCGTCCAGGTTGGATATTTTTCCAGCACTTCGTGCGCCGGCATTGTCGCTGTGTGAAATACTGCACCCGGCAAAATCGCAATATCACGCATAGGCACGGCGGTGAACGAAAACGCCGACGACGCACCGATTGGTGTTTCTGCCATAAATAGACACGCCGTTCCCAAAATCACCAAATCCAGATAGCATTGATGAATTGTGGTATAGAAATTTGAATCGTTCAGGTTCGCGCGTAATGCAATGGTTGCGGCATCTGCGTCGGGGGACGCGTCGCTTTCCGGGACCAGTGATATCCACAGCGATTCTGGTGGCGTCATCAGCGAATATATTGACGCCGCCAGGTTGTCTGCCGCGTCTGCCGCGGTTGCGTCAAACAGTGTTGCGGCATCTGTGTCGTCGGTCGGCATAGTATATCGCATTGCCGCGTCCCAGCGATTTAACCACGGCGCACGCGCGTCCAGCGCACGCCGATACATTTTTTCTAAATCATTTTGCATATTTTCTCCTTTGTTTTGTTGTTATGCATTAAACCTTGAAATTCGTGTTTGCGGAATATGTGGGGGCGTGGTGTCCCGTGGGGCGGATTGGTGTTGGCGTGGCACATATTGCGCCCGCCACCGCGTCCAGTCCGTCGTCATGCCCCGCCCCGCCAATTGGCGACCAGCCCAACATTTCGGCAATAAATGGTGTTTGTGAACACGCACGGTGCGCATACAATCGCCCGGCGGCCAGGGCCGGTTCAATTGCGTCCAAGATTCGGTCAACCTTTGGCCTGTTATTGGTAATGCGCATAATTGTAATTGGCGCACCCACGCGACTGGCCGCGTCACGCATTATTTCTGGCAACGCGTTTCCTATTCCATTTGTTTCAATCGCTATGCGACGCATATTGTGACGCGCCATAAATTCCAGCACCGCATCACACTGGTGCGCCAATGGGTGCGCGTCATCGTCCGACGCCGTCATATATAAAATGTCGTGAATAAACACGCATCGCGTTGTGTCATCACGATACAGCATAACGCACACACTGCCGTCGCGACCGCGTCGTCCCGTTGATGGATCCCAATATACCGATGCGCCAGTGATTTTATGTTCACCAATTTTGGCACTGTGCGCATCAAACGCATTATCATATAAATGTAATGCCCCGGGGTCCAGGCGCATACGTTCGGGCGCAACCGGTTCCAACATCATTTGCGCCGCAAAATGTCGTGGACCAACCGCCGCCCGCAATTCGTCAATGCGATGCGGCGGGAATAATTCGGGCCAGACGGACAGGCCGGCATCATCAACCACCGGAATTTTCAGTGTTTTATATCCGTGCAAAAAAGGCGTTGAAAACATAAATTTTTTGGATACTATATTGGACATGGACTTTACTCCCAAAACTTTGCCAACTAATTTAGAGGCCGAACAGGCTGTCCTGGCCGCGGTGTTGATGAATAACCGCGCATTAGAACGCATTTCTGAATTTTTGAAACCGGAACATTTTTCGCATCCCGCGCACCAGGAAATTTATAAATTGGCCGAACGCCAATTTGCCGCGGGTATTCCGTTTGATATTATCACCGCGAAAAATTACCTGGACCAACAGGGAACGTTGGAATCTGTTGGTGGCGTTGATTACCTGACCCAGTTGGCGGGTGCTGGCGCAACGGTTGTAAACGTTGAACAATATGCGCGTATCGTTTATGAAAACGCCCTGCGGCGCCAACTGATTGATTTGGGACAATCAATTACCGACAACGCATTTGTCGAAGATTTGGATAACCCTGTCACCACCCAGATAGAGGTTGCCGAACAAAAATTATTCAACCTGGCGTCGGCGGGTGAAACCCGTCGCGAGGTTACGCCAATCGCAACCGCATTACAGGGCGCATTGAAAGAGGCCGAGATTGCATACAAGGCCGACGGCAAATTATCAGGTCTGACCACGGGGCTGAACGCACTGGATAAATCAATCAGCGGTCTGCACCACAGTGATTTGATTATTATCGCGGGTCGTCCAGCGATGGGTAAAACAACGCTGGCAATGAATATTGCATTTAACGCCGCGAACGCAATTCTATCGGGGCGCGCCAATGACCAATACAAGGGCGCGGTCGTGTTTTTCAGTCTGGAAATGTCCCAGGAACAGCTGGCGACGCGTGTGCTGTCGTCCCAGTCCAAGATTCCTGCATCTGCAATGCGCGAAGGATCATTTTCTGATGAAGAATTTTTAAAAATGTCCCAGTATTCCCAGGCAATCAGTCGCGTGCCATTGTATATCGATGACACGCCCGGCATGTCGGTGCCAATGATGCGCACACGTGCCCGTCGTTTGGCGCGTAAATGCGGCGGGATTGCATTGATTGTAATCGACTATCTGCAACTGATGACGTCACCGGGCGGGCGCAAAAATGACAACCGTGTCCAGGAAATTTCTGAAATCACTCGTGGTCTGAAAATGCTGGCCAAGGAATTAGATGTCCCAGTTATCGCCCTGTCCCAGTTATCGCGCAGTGTGGAAAATCGCGACGATAAACGCCCCCAGTTGGCGGATTTGCGCGAATCAGGCTCTATTGAACAGGACGCAGACATTGTCATGTTCACATACCGCGAAGAATACTATCTGGACAACCGTGATCCGTCACAACGAATTTCAGGCAACACAAACGACAAGATTCAGGAATCATATCAAAAACGCCTGGAACGCGCCCGTGGCAAGGCGGACATCATCATCGGTAAAAACCGTCATGGTCGTCCAGAAACGGTTCGAACTGCGTTTTTTGGCGATTACAGTCTGTTTGACAATCTGGATGAAATAGACGCACGTGGCGAAAATGATTTTGCCCAAACGCCGACGGCTCAGCCAAAATCTGATTCCGATAATGTTGATGCATTTGAACAAATTGACGCATCGGCAATACCTGACGATATGGAATTATAATTATTTTACTTGCGGCGCGTGCAAAAATTGACTAATATTTTGTCAAGAAACACCCAAGTGCAGGAGTTTTGCTATGGCCCAAGAAGAAATCATTTTTCCAAACAATATTCGTAACATCCGCTTGGCCGCGGGGATGAAAATGACCGAACTGGCACGCCAGTCGCACTTGTCCCTGTCCGCCGTATCCAAGATTGAAAAGGGTGTTCGCCGTCTGAACCAGAAACAGTTACTGAACATCTGTAACATTTTGGGTTGCAAATTATCCGACATATTTATCAAGGAAGACGACGCCGTTGCCGACCAATGGCAGAGTGAAATTAAACGTCGTCTGACCGATAACGAGGACAGCGGTCTGAAAATATTTGGTTCGGGCCTGCGCAAGATTCGCCAGCAAACCGGTAAAACGATTGCCCAGGCGGCACACGACGCCGGCATGACGCTATCCGTCTATCACAAGATAGAGGTTGGCCAACGTGAAATTTACCAAAACGAAATTGAACCACTGGCCCGGTCATTCGCAATGAGTGCACAAAGCCTGTTCGATAAAATCGCCACACTTTATAAATCTGGCGAATTAAACAAACAAATCAGCAAGGTTAAAGAACGTGTAAAATCTGTTCTGATTCCAGACAATCCTGCATCTGGTATTGATATGCACGGGGGGCTGTATGGCGCAAAATTGTATGACAGTGCACGTAAAAAATTGGTCCCGGTATTTGGTGCGCCCGCTGGCAAATCAATCGCATTCAAAAAATCCGATGAAACGATGATTGTTGCCCCAATGCCGCTGGAAGGACGCAGCGGAATATACGCTGTTATTCCAAATTCGAAACGTATGGGTGGTTTTATCCCGGAACACTCGTATGTTTTCGCTGATGCAACACAGACACCCACCGTTGGTGACTTGGCCGTATGCATCGACACTGATTTTAGCGCATTGGCATCTGATACGGTTGCCACAGCCCAAATTGTCAGTGTGCGCCAAGATTCACGTGGCAAAATATACGGCCAGATTTCATCGCCTGACGAAAAAATAATCGGTCAGACCATGCACAAGGTTATTATGATTGTTATGGAATAACCCCAAGAAATTAGAGAGAGAACCCATGAAAGCCAGAGCCAGCACAATCGCACAAAAATTGCTAAACCTGTATCGTCAGGAACACGTCATAATCGGCGGCTGGGCGGCGATAAATCCCGTCTTTGTGGCCGAGGCTGATGACGAAGTCATACGCGAGTTGCGCGTCTTGCCAACCGGAAAAATGTTAATCCAGCATATTGAAAACCTGCGCAGTGGCAAAACACGAATGGATACCATTGACCGTGAATTGTTACCATATGGCGGTCAAATGGCCGAAACGATTGTGACAATCCCCCTAAACGCAGACGAGTGGCGCGAACTGGAATCTGGCATAGCTGCATTTACCCCCGATGAAAAAGGCCTGAACCAGATTCAGCAATTGAATGTTATCCGCAAATTTGGCGATGAATGGCCGGTTGCAATTCATTCCGCCCTGGCCCAAAAACCGGAACTGTTATCAAAATGGACCGTCATTACCAAGACATATCGTGCGTATTTCTTGTGGCATGTCGCAACAGATATGCTGAACGAACCGCTGTCGGAACGTGCACGGGCGCAATTGCAGGCTGACATGCCCGAATATGAAACATATCTGCCGATGTTTGGTGATGCGGGTGATGAATTGCTGCGCAAACTGCGCACGTTTATCAGCACACGTGATCCAATTGATACCGACAATGCGCCCGACGCGCCGACATCGATTTAGTCGTCATCGCTGGTGCGATAAATCGTATCAACCGTATGTGGCGTTCCGATATAAATCATTGTGCCACCTGGGGACAAGATAAAATCCAATTCCCGTAATCGTTCACGTAACTTTTCACGTTTGTCGGCGGTGTTGCTGGTATTTGGAACTTCGACATCATCGCATATTATTAAATCTGCGCGTGCGCCCGTTATGTTACCGGCAACACCAGCACAGATGACCGACGGTTCACGTATGCCAATTGGCCGATTTACTGTTATTCGGTCACTGGCCCACGTTCGCCGTCCGGTTGGAATCATATCAACGCAACGCGGATGATTTTCTAATATGTTACGAATATGTCCAACCATGCGCGACGAGAGTGTGGTTTCTGCGGATAAAATCAGAATACGCGATTCTGGTCGCATACATAACACGCATGCTGCAAAAATCCCCACAACGGTGGATTTACCCGAATGCCGAAATGCCATCAGCAAACCCCTATTTGGTGGCGCGGTCCAGGTATCCACCAAGAATTCCATTATCCGCCGATGGTGCGCGGGCGTTTTCATCCCCAGCAATGCGTTCCATTGGTCCATAAAATCACAGAACGCCATAGTCATCGCGGTTTTCATTTGGCGCGACATCAGTAATCATCCCATAATCATTGACCAATTTTGGCAACGCCCCATCCAGCACCGACAGCAGATTTTGATACAGTCCCAATACCGCCCCGCCCGATAATTTGTCTTGAATCACCGCCAGGTTGTAATTCAAAAAATTCATTACATTATCGTGGGTATTTTTCCACTCGGCCAGGTCAACATTCACCCCGTCCAGGTCACTAAATGCAGCCAATAAAAAATTAAAGTCCGCGTTCAGTGATTCTGGGTCAACTTTCATCGTCGGCTGGTAATCAATCACACGGCTCAGTGCGACGCGCCGAAATATATCAATCGTTGCATCCGTGCGCACAGGGTTTTGAAATACGACACTGCCACCGGTAAAATCATCGTTTGGCACAACCGAATATACTCCCGCAGCGGCGTCTGTGGCCACGCCATCAATTGCGACATGCACATCAGCATTTTGAAAAAACGGGAATACAAATTGATATTCGGTCGTAACGCCATCAGCGACATATGATATTTTATACATATTCGCCCCCTTTAAGCGACCAAATCGTCAAATCGGTCCATTAATTTTTTCAACAAATTTGGTTTTGTTGCCTTGACTCGGCGCAGTTTTTCCAACGACGCGCGACGCTTTTCATCATATGGCGCGGCCGTTTCAGATTGCAGGCGTCGCAACACGGCATCTTCGGTCATGCCACGATTTGACATCCCCGACGCACCGTATTTTGCGCGCTGGGTTGCCAAGGCTTTTTTTACCAAATTTGTTTTTGTTTTTTCGTCAGCCGCCATATCTGCCAAGATTTTCTTGCGAGCGGTGCTGGCCTCACTCTTGTTTTTTTTATAGTCCAAAACTTCTTGGATATCGGAAACCAATTGTCCCATTTTTCACTCCCTTGGTTATTTTGTCTTAAACTGTGTAATATCCATACATTGTGACCGACAAGACAGTTATTTTTGCCGCATCCTGGGACGAAATTCGCCATGGCGACACGACACAGTCATTCATCCAGCCCAATGCACCAACTGACACATCACCGGTAAAGCCTGAATGTGATGCGACGTATATTTCATCTGGCAACACACATCGCATATCATTTATCAGTATTGATTTTGTATCACTGACCCGTGCAGCAATTTTACGAATACGCGCACGCGCGGCGTTATGCCCACTGCCCCGCAGGGGAACGCCCGCGGCCACGACACTGAAATTATACGCCGGCGCATCACACAGCGCGTCGTGCGAAAAATATTCCAGGAAATATTTTCCATCGTGCGCGACAACAACGAACGTTTTGTCCGCCGATACCGCAACAGATTTAAATTCGCCGTTTGTTTTATACTGGGCCCACGCAGAAATCCCCAACGCCGTATTCTGATTCAATACAGCCATATCGCCTGACGCCATAACGACAAATAATTGCCGTTCGGCACTGTTATACGCAATGTCAACCGGGGACTGCATTAAATGCTTCGCATACGCGCACAAGTCGGTCGCATTATAATTTTCGCCCAGTTCATCCAGTGCCAGTTCACGAATATCACGCCTGGACGCGGCAACAAAAACGGTTGCGCCCTCTATCTTTTGCGGTGGCATATAGCGTGACGACACACTGCCGACCGACGTGTGTTGCTTTATGTCAACCGATGACGGTGTCAGTGGTTTATTCGCAATTGCCCATTCGCCCACCGTCGTCAGAATTTGCAGGTTATCCGCGCTGACAACCGTGCAAATCTGTTGCCGCTGGGCTGACAGTAATGTGATAAATATCGCCTGGTCATCCAAACCGGTCCCAACGTCAAAGTTATTGTGTCGACCGACCTGGGACATCCACACGCCCGCCGGATAGTCACGTGCGCCACCGAATACCAATCGGTCCTGGTGAAATGTTATGCTGACCGGCCAACCACGACGCGTGCTGAACGCGGCCTGACGCCAATCTGTAACGGCGGCGGCGGGCAATGTGAATGTTCCGTTTGTATGCGCTGTGGCAACAGTTGGGCCTGTAACTGACGTAATTGTCCACTGGCGACCAAGAACTATAAATCGACCACCTATGTCATCAGACGTCCAAAAATCGTGATTCGTCGTAAATGTAGCATAGTTATTACCTGCGCTGTTTGCTGTTACGGTTATTTCAATACCATCGGTATCGTCAAATCGCACAAATGGAATATTGACCGATAAATCAGAATCATTGCGCGAAAAGTCAAACAGTGACAATGAAAATCCATCGGCCGCGCTCTGGAACACGCGTGGCTGAAAATCTGGATGAACAAAAATCATAGTTCCAAAACGCTGGGCGTATTGCAGTGATTTTATCGCATCTGCCGGCCACGGCGCGGCGATGTCCTGGATTTGTTGTGTGCCCGAAAATACCAATATATGTCCATCGGTAATGGCCAGCATGTATTCCGCATCCGCCCCAACCGAAAACGGCACCAGACGCGCCACGTTTGGCAACTCGGCACCCGCGCACAATCCTGGACGGCGCGTTATTCCGCCGCCCGACATTACATCCATATTTAATAATTGTGCCAATCCGTTCAGATTATCGTGCGTGTAAAATTCGCGAGAAATTTCCCCATCTGCAAAAGAATTCTGGGTATTTATAAAATTTGCCATTATATCCCCCGTAATTCGTTAAAATCGTGAATTTATCAGTGAAAAGTTTTCAATATTTGATGGCGATGATGTTGTGCCATCAATGAATTTTGCCGTCTGTAACTCTGATTCATACAGCGCGGCCAGCATTCTGAATATCGTTTGATCCCCGGTCAGCGGGACGCAAAATTCCATCGCCAGTTTTGTTGCCGCCACCGAAACAAAATATCCCGGAAATGCGTCCGGTGTAACGCGCACCAAACCAATTACAGAAATTCTATCGGTCGGTGCAATGATTTTATTGCCAACAATATTGCCGACAGACCTCACTACTCGCAGACATTCGGTCGGCAAGGTGAAATCACCATCGACATCCTTGATTAAATCAAATCGGCGACATGCAAACCGCCACGGGTGCACTGCAATCAATGCGTCCATCACCGGATCAAATAATGTGCGGGCCAGTTGCGCAGCCGGCGCGTCATCTAATAACGATTGTATCGGTTTTTCGCCCAGTTTCAGCAATGCCATTGAACATAAATCTATCTTGGTCAACATTTTCGTTTCCCCCATTGGTTGATACAGAAAACCTGGGGTGGTACACACCACCCCAAAACAAAAATCACTTATGATTTTATTTTTATCCCAACGCCGCTGTTGTGACAGTTCCAGATGTAACGGTTATCGCCTTGATTGACGTTTTATCTGACGCATTGACGATAATAATATCGCCTGTATTCATCAGTGTATTCACAGCGTTAAAATAACCACTGGCGGTGATTGTTGCCAATGTAACATTTTCTGCATAGTGCCACAGAGTAAACCCGTTTGCATATGCAATCACAGACAAATTTTTATTCTGAAAAGCCATTTATTTTTCCTTTGGTTATTTTTTATTGTGCGTCGTTGTCTTTGCATTTGATACGAACAATACCGTCACCATCAATCAAGACCGCGCCCTGGGACATGCTGTTGCTGATAAAGTGCGCGGCACGTTCACCATGCCATGAAATATCTGTTTTTACTTCCTGGCCGCATGCGTGACCGATGCTGGCCGCGTGATAGATAAAGCAATCGCGTTTTGTCGTATCTGATAATGGCAACGCGTTATACAGCACCCATGTAATACCCAACCACTTTTTAGATGCGCCACCAGAAATCAACGGCAAATCATTATTGCCAACGTAATCTGCCGAAACAAATTCTGTGATTTTCAGCAATTCGTTCCACTGGTGCACACCAACAACGGCAAAGCGACGACCATCGTCTGGGATATCCTTGCTGTTCAGCGTTTCAACCGCTGACAAAATCAAATCTTTACTCAGTCCCACTGAATAATCACCAACAGACGCGGTTGCACCCGACATGGCGTTCACAATCAGTTCGTCGGTTTTGCGCCCCAACGCATATGCGCCGGCACTGGCCACGACACGACGTTCATCGACATTCGTCTTTAATTCATCTAATGCGTCAACCCAATCACCTGCATAATAATCCTGTAACACGCATTCAACCGGCTCATGATTCAGGTTCATAACCGGCACAATGCCATGACGTGATTTTGTTGCGGCGGTGCCACGACCAACTTTTTGAAAAGTTGTTGACGCACCGACGACGCCCGATTTGCTGCGAACGGTTCCACGCAGTTTTGTGCCCATTTGCTGGTATGCTAAATGAACATCTGCCTCGAATTGTTTTACAAATACTTGGTCTATGGAAACAGACATATTTTTTCCTTTGGTTAAATTCTGTAAGTTGTGGCGCAATAAATTGCGCCGATAAAATTTCATCACATGGTTATGCACAAACGTGCGCCACGACGAAACAAACATATCGGGTTCCAAACACAGATTCAGAATTATCCGTAAAAAAAATTTCAGTCGCACTAATATGATGCGACTGATACTTTCTTCGAACAAAAACCCCACCGGACGGTGGGGAAAATATTATTTTTTCTTGGTTGCTGTTTTCTTGGCAACTGGCTTTTTGGCCGGCGCTTTCTTTGCAACAACTTTTTTCGCTGCTGGTTTTTTAACCGCAACTTTTTTTGCAACTGGCTTTTTTGCAGCAACTTTTTTCGCCGCTGGTTTTGCCGCTACTTTCTTGGCAACTGGCTTTTTTGCCGGTGCTTTTTTCGCAACAACTTTCTTGGCTGCTGGTTTCGCTGCTGGCTTTTTAACCGCAACTTTTTTTGCCGCTGGTTTCGCAGCAACTTTCTTGGCAGCTGGTTTTGCCGCTACTTTTTTCGCCGCTGGTTTCGCAGCCGGTTTTTTAGCAGCAACTTTTTTCGCTGCTGGCTTCAAGAATGTGAATGCCATTCTTCTCTCCTTTCTATTTTTTTGGATAGAACAAATTTTTTTGTTCTTACTGTATATTTTATACGAAACATAAAACATAGTAAAGAAGAAAGTGTATTTTTTTATTATGAATATAACTTTTTAAATCCATTTTCAATTTTTCGAACGTATTCACTATCGTGATCACGCCAATATTTTGGGTCGCGCATCATGCGTCGCAAATCATTATCGGATAAATTTATATCATCACTATCGGCGGTTTGAACATGTGGTTCCATTGATTGCATCATTCTGTATATGCCTTGGATTCCCTGGGGTGTAGTGCACAACGCATCAAATGCGTCACGTGGTAAAAACTGCGTTCCAAATGCATTTATTTGTTTGATTGCATCGTTCATTTTTTCATCACTGCCAAAGAAATTTTTTAATTCAGAAATTGCTGCGGCCTGGGATTGTGTTGCGAACAAATCAGATATGACTGGTGATAAAAATTCTTGGGCGATGTTATAAATTTGCGAAACCTGTGATGACGTCAATCCAATTTCAAAAAATTTTGCTCGCAAATTTTCATCATCAAACAAATCATTTTTTGGATAATTATCCGGCGCATCGGGCACACCAATTGCGCGTCTGAAACGGTTACGCATATCATCGTCAGCATCATCAGACGGCACCGATATCATCGTTCCGATTTTCTTTTCTAATGCCACATATGATTTTATCAATGCGTCTGCATTTAATGTTCCATCTTGGTTTTTAAATTTTTCAGGAATATTTTCCATTTTTAATTTCCTTTGTTTTGATTGTTTGATTTACGAATAAAATAAATTCCGCCCAATGTGAACAGTGCCTGGCACAAAACAAAAATATCACTGTCACCGACCAAATACGCCGCCACCGCCGACAGCACACCTACAACCGACATAACGTGCGTGCGTCGGTCGGCCAACCATCCACCACGAATAATTTTTTGTATGCGCATATTTACCACCTGGTTATAAATAGAACAATACGCCATCAATGTCGGCGATATATCCGCGCGATGTTGACCATGCGGGCATTTCATCGGCGCGATGGAAACGTGTCGCGCCAAATGACGCATCGGGCAAATTACCGTGCAGCATCCGCCGCACTACACGCAGACACATTTGAAACGCACGCACGTCTGGTGCAACATTTAATAATTCGTGACGCGCATTATTTTCGTCCAGCGATAAAAACACATCATGGTCTGTTATAACAACATCTGGGTCAACGCCGCGACACCGGGCCAGATTTGAAATCATTGATGTAAATGCCTCGACCAATGATAATGAAGTTGCACCAGTTTCAGCATAAACCACGCGTGCAATTTTATATGCGGCACACTGTGACACATCTGGGTTTGTTATCAATTCAAGTTGCATGTGCGAACTCCCCTCTTTCCATCTTGTTTTTTTGGCAATAAAAAAGACCGCGTGATTTACGCGGTCAAAAAATAAAAAATCCGCACATTGCGCGGACAGAATCTTTACTGTTGATGCTTTGAATGGTATCACAAATGATATAAAAAGTCAAGTGTATATTTTTACATTGCCACACAGCCCCAGAAATCTGGCATTTATTTCATACTAATTTCGTCACCATATGCCAACAAATATTGCGTTCCGCGCCGCAAAACTAATGCGCCAGATTCATTTATTCCAATCAGTTCTACATTTTCACCACGATAACGTACCACCTTGTTCAATGCTGCAGCCAATTCCATCCAACGTGCACGCACATCAGCAAAATCAGCACGCATCCATTTGTCCAGATTACGCATCAGACGATTTAACAGTTCTGTGCGTTCCACACTAGCATAATTTTCCAATTTGGTTGTTTTATATTCGGGCACTGTCGGATTTGATTTTATATTTATACCAATGCCGACAATCACAAACGCACCTGCGTATTCAATCAAGACACCGCACACCTTGGCACCGTCAATCAGAATATCATTTGGCCACTTTATTGTTGGACGAATGCCGAATGAAATCAATGTTTCAGCGATTGCAACCGCAACAACATACGACAAGCGCGAATCGCGATTTTCAGATGCAAAAATAAAACTGGCATACAAATTGCCATGATGCGAAACCCATGTCCGACGATACCGCCCACGCCCCGCAGATTGGGCCAACGCGACAACAACTGTGCGGTCGCGTGCCGCACCACGAGAAATCAAATCCAACGCATATGTTTGCGTACTGGGAATTTTATCAAAAGAAATCAGTTTATATCCGACCAATTGTATACACCCCATCAATATTTTTGATTAAATCGTGTCCATATACCTTGCGCAACTGATATATCGCCGTATCAACAGTATGTGTTGTCGCACGTGGCGAATACCCCAATGCCGTGCGCAATTGTGCCCCCGTCATACCACCACTTTTCTGTAACAAAACAATTATTTGCCGTTGTAATGGGGCCAGTGCGACATTTCGTCCAAATATTGACTGAATAATATTTGTATTGTCCATCGCCGCCAGAATCGCCGCCTTTAATTCCAATATTGTGCAATGCGCGGGGATATTTAATTCGTCAAAAATGACTGTCGCGATATCAGGCGCATCCACCACCACCGCATTTAAATCGGCCAGCACCGAACGCCAAACCGCGTCGCCAGAATAGATTCTGATTCCAGTCAGCATATAACCAGGATAAACGATGGGAATCCTTATGTCCAGGGAAAAAGACCGCGCATGTGCACGGTCTGGGCTTTGCGCTTCACAATATCGCGACTATTCCCTAGTTGGATTACGCGGGTCAATAAACTTGGTAAAATCGCCAATATTTGCGCCTGTTGACGACAAAATTTTGGAAATACTGTTTGTTGACGGCCAGCGGGGCTGACCTTCGCGCGACCAGCGTTTGCTGCGGTTAAATGTGGTTGGGTCCAAACCACTGCATTTTGCCAATCCAGAACACGACATGCCGTGCTCGTCAGCGAATCGTTCAATTGCGCGCCATACATCTTCGTGTGTCATTATTATCTCCTCTGGTTATAATAGGTGTCATTCCTATACCGTGATTTTATTCCACGATGCGCGACCGAACAACAAGCACGATTTCCTAGGATTTTCAACAAGTTAGGCAATAAATCCCTCAGGTATAAAAGCCCCACGAAAATTGTCGTAATTTTTTTTTGACAAATATTCTTGACAAATAACAAATATTGTATTACATTTCGATTCGTCAAAGGGGGCGACCCCAGTGACACGGGGTTCAGGGATTCAGACTCCCTCCTACATTCTCTCTCCTCTGGACTCTGGGCCCCAACCCAATTTGAAAGTTTAGAATGCCCATTTCTTTTTCTCCTTTCCTTCCTTTCAGGGCATTCGGAAACACCGCCGGGCAAAACCGGCGGCGTTTTTTTCTTTGCTTGTATTCATACAACGAACATTATATAATACGGTTGCAACGGCGGGTTGCCGTTGTGGGGTGTAAGAACCCCGGCAAGATTGTCCGCAGGGACATAAAAAACTCCAACCGATGGTTGGAGGGCTGTGAATATTGAATAAACAGCACTAACATCTTGCTTAGTTCTTAACCTCCAACCACCTGAATTCATATGGTGGTTTTATTTTTACACACGGGGGGGAATATGACCGCAATTACCAAAAGTATGGTCGAAAATGAATTCAACCGCCAGGCAGGATTATTTTTGCACCGGGTGCGCATGATGCAGGGATTGACCCAGAAAGAACTTGCCACACGCACCGGCATCACATTTCAACAGGTGCAAAAATATGAATCGGGCGAGAATCGCGTTTCACTGTGGCGGATGTGCCAATTCGCAGACGCACTGGAAATATCGGTAACACCATTTTTTGAAAATGGATTTCCAGACGCAAAATGTCGCGTTCTGGATTACGGGAAAATACAGTGCATGATTGATACAATCGTGCGCGACCTGGGCGAATTGCGTCACGAATTATTGAAACGATAATTTATTTTTCAAATACAGAAAACAGTTCCCAGTGCGCACTGCCCACGAACTGGTCAACAGGAACCAATCGACGCATTTTATACCCGCCACGGGTCAATACCTGGGCATCACGGGCAAATGTCGCGGGATTGCACGATACATAGATTACGCGCACGACATCAGACTTTGCAATTTCCTGACACTGGGCCAATGCACCGGCACGCGGCGGGTCCAGCACCACGCAATCATATGTGCGTAGCATTCCAACCGTTAATGGGTGCGTGAATAAATCGCGCTTTGCGCCCGTGCCGACAATATCAAATCCATCGGCATTTAATGCAAATGTAAAATTCCCCAGTCCGCAAAACAAATCAGCCGTGCGGTGTGCGCCCTGGGCTGCCGCCACAACCATATGACGCAGTGCATCCGCACTGGCCACCGTTGGCTGTAAAAACGCGCCTGTTGGATATTGGACCGCATGGCCATCAAAACTGACCATTGGGGTGTCGTGACACGCAATCACGCGGTCGTTCCACGTAATACGAATCACGGGCAGTTTTTCCGCTGCAGCACGAAAATCGGCCGAAAAATACGGAACATTTGACGTAATCGCAACATCCAGCCCATTGTTGCACAGGGTCACCAGACATGCGCCGGCACTATTCCACGGCAACGCTGCCAACAATGGCAGGACGTGGTTTATTTCTGGCACCAAATTCGGGCACGACCGCACGGGAACAATATCTTTGGCACGCGCAGCATAAAAACCAAATTGTCCACCTGCAAACGCAAAATCTGCGCGACGACGCATACCGGCAGGTATCCAAACTGGGGCACCTGTGGGTGCGACATTGCGCAACATTGCCAATTTTTTATTCTGATAATCGGGCGCGGTAAAATCAAACCGACACCCCCCACACACGCCAAAGAACGGACATGTTTTCATTGGTGTTCCCATGTCTAGAAATTCAGGCGCACACCGGCACGAAACTGGTGCGCGGTTGGCGCAAAATCAGGCACCGTATCAAATTCTGGTTTCAGCATATACATGTAACGATACCCCAGGTCGACTGTAAAGTATTCACCCAATTCAAATCCGACACCCGCCAGTGCTGCAAACACGCCACTGATTTTTTTATCCAGTCGCGCATCATCCGCCGAATTCCAGGACAGCCCCGCCCCCGCGCCAACATATGGCACGATACGCTGGGTATGGAACAGACGATACATACTGTCAATACGGGCATCAAATATCGCGTTGACCATGGCGGTGTCACCCGTCAATTTAAAAGCCCCCCATTTGGCATCGGTGCGGATATAGTTCGCCTCGACCCGGAATGTGTCCATTGGGCGAACGCCGACAACAGCCTCGAACGAAGATGTGTTTTTACCAGACACATGAACCATTTCATCTGATGTATAATTGCCCCACATTGAAAAATCATACATACCACCGACATAGAAACGATGACGACTGGCAAAGGCCTGGTCATCATTACCGGAAACTTCATTGGCTGGAACAACAACCTGTTGCACACGATACGGAATCGCCGCATTTGCTGCGAACGGTAACATGCACATTACACTAAATAATAATTTTGACTTCATCTTTGCCACCCACATCAGAAATTCACACGAAATGACGCCATGATGTTGCTGACGCTGTTTGCGCCACCACGACGAACATCCCAACCAAACCCATTACCAATCATCAACTGGTATTGATACATAACATCAATTCCAATCAAGTCGGTCAACATCACGTTAAACCCAGCCGCCGCACGCGGGGCCGCAATCACCAACCCATCGGCACCACGCGGTCCATCAAACTGATAACGGCCCATGCCGGCCCCAACACCAATAAACGGCACAAATGTCCGACGACGAGTTACGTCACCTGTCTGGACATAGCGACGCGCCAAATCAAAATATAACATTGTCCCAACCGTGTGATACGTCGCCTGGACGTCACCCAAGTCAGAAAATTCAAACGTCGATTCCTGGAAATCAAATTCGCCACGCACGAACGACGACAAATTCCACCCCAATCCGATTTGTGTAGACCAACTGCCGCTGCTTTCGTACTTGTGGTCACCGAAACGCGCCTGCTCGGTTGCAAAGCCCAAGTTTAATCCGCCCCCAAAACGCACATACATCGTCGTCGGGATAAACATGCGAATATCAGAATTATCCGCTGCACCAACCGTCTGGTATACATCTGCCCCCAGTTCACCCGGTGCGACATCTGGCACAGCGTCTACATTTTTGCGTGCCCCAACCAGATCCAGCCCCTCGGTCACCTCGGCCTGAAAGCCCCTGTCACTGTATCCAGCCAACGCCACCGATGGCAATATGACCGCCAGAATTCCAAAATATGATATTTTTTTCATCAACTTATACCCATTACTGTATCTTTTTAAAATTCTATCATAAATTGCAACTTGATTCCAGCCTCTTTTGCGCGTATGATTTAACGCATGAAGAAAAACACAGACAAAAAAATTGCCCTGGTGGCGGGGGCGTTGTCCCTGCCGTTTTTTACGCGTGACGCATTGCGGCGTGCGGGATGGGATGTGTATATCGTCGGGCTGAAAAATTTCGTTGACCCAAAGTTAAACCCAGACATTACTGTTCGCCTGGGCGGCGCATGGCCGGCAATTCGTGAATTTCGTCGACGCGGGATTCATAAATTAACGTTTGTTGGGGCATTGGGGCATCCAAATCTTGCTGATATTCGTCCAGACTGGTGGTCAATAGGTATGCTGATAAGCATTATGAAACATCAACGGGGATATGATTCTATGGGGGTTGCATTGAACAAGGCACTTGAAAAACGTGGATTTGAAATCATCGCTGCTCAGGACGCAGCACCAGAACTGGCGTTTGAAACCGCTGGGGTAAAGACCAAAACAAAGCCCAGCGCACGCGACACTCGTGACATTGAACGCGCGATTGATGTTTCGCATACTATTGGTGCGGCAGACATTGGTGCATCGGTTGTTGTTGATAAACAGGTCATCGCGGTCGAGGCCGCCGAAGGCACCGCCAAAATGCTGGAACGCGTGGTTGATATGCGCAAAAACAAACGTCGCACCAGCGGGGTATTTGCAAAAATGACCAAACCTGGTCAAGATTTGCGTATTGATATTCCGGCGATTGGCGTTGATACTGTTCGCGCAGTCGCAGCAGCCCACTTGCGTGGGATTATAGTGAATGCAAAAACATGCTTTGTCGTGGATAAAGAGGCGACAATTCGTGCTGCTAACGATGCAAAAATATTTATCGTTGCCGTGGAATAAAAAAACGCCCCACTGGGGCGTTTTTTCAGAGAGCAGAGTGCAGAGAGCAGAGAGCAATGGATGTGTCCGCCGATGGCGGACACTCTTCATTGTCATTCCTGCGCAGGCAGGAATAGGGACTATGCAGTGCGAGCGTACGCGAGCCAAACACAGAATGTTGCGGTGTTATTTGATAAAGGTTATCAGGCCGTTTTTGCTGAATATTGTATAACAGTGAACGGAAGTAATTTAGAGACCCTATTCCTGCCTGCGCAGGAATGACAAGTTTTTAAGTTTTCTATTCTAAAACTATATCACTTTATCATTGCTCTCTGCTCTCTATAAAAAAACGTCCCGGTGGGACGTTTTTTTATTTGATGATGTCTTGAACAGTGACCTTGAATACAACGGCCTGACCCGCCAATTCTGGGTAATAGTTTTCTGGGAACGTGATGTTGATGTCACGCGTTTCGCCACGCGTCATTCCAACAACCTGATCTTCAAAACCTGGGACGAATTGACCACTGCCCAATGTCAGTTTATACCCAGTGGCCGTGCCACCATCGAACTGGACGCCATCTTTGAATCCGGCAAAGTCAATTACAACTGTGTCGCCATTTTTTGCAACATCATTTGCATTGCTGTCGCATGCGCCCAACAACATTGCGCCGACCATTGCCGCCGCAGACATAATTTTTTTCATCGCTATTTTCCTTTGGCTGTTAGTTATTATACACACATCTGAAACCGTATTCGCGCATAGTGACGCCTTCGGCCTCTATCCGGTAATCAAAGAACGGGGTCGGACGCATCACGTCAAACGATGGGCGATCATAAACCATAACAATACTGTCGGCATTACGACCGCATACGCGTTTCATTTCATAATCGGCAACATGCCCCAATATTGTGCGGGCATCGCCATCAATATCCATACCGTCGGCATTTTGTACCAAACGCAAACGCATTTCGCGCATATCAGTATTGCCCAGCAAAATCTGGACACGCACCATTGCACCCTTGTATTCCTGCCACCGGGTTTCCATACGTGATGTTTTCCACTTGTTATCAGATTGTTCTTTTTCGGCCGCTGTTTTCGGCTTGTATGAATCAATATTAGAATACTGGTTGTCAGATTGCATAAACGTGCTGGTGCGTTCGTTATACAGTGGCGCATCTGCCCCGCCATTTGCAAAATCTGTTTCATTATACGGTATATCTTTATCCGTGGCGCACCCGCCCAGAATCAACGCACCGCAAATCATACACAGCAAGGATTTTTTCATACTCAATCTCTCTTGTTTTTTTTAATTTTATCAAATAATCCTTTTTGATTCAAGGGCGGATTTATGATAAAATATTATTATAATGTCAAACGTAGTTCTGGATTCTTTGCTGAAACCATTGTCGGAATTTTACCGACCGTCTTTTGTTGAAGAAATCGCAATCAACCACGCGGGCCAGGTGTGGATGCGCCTGCACGGCGCACGCGTGCCGTGGGTGGCGTATGACGCCCCGATACTCAGCAAGCAGTATCTGATTGATTTAATTCACACGGTGGCAAATATCTATGAACGGCCCTTTGACCCAATCCACGGGATTCCAGTCGTGTATGCAACATTACCTGGCAACCATCGATTTACTGCCATTGCGGGCCCAAACGTCCAGTATGACGAACGCGACATTACCGGCGGTGTTGCACTGAATATCCGTGGAAGCGGCGTGACCGATACGTCATTTGCGAATTATCACCTGGAACGCGGACGCGAATTGTTAAAGGTTAAACCACGTGAAAACGTGCGACCAGACGACCCATACGACCGACTGATGTCCGCCATCAATGATGGCAGTCCGATTTTAATCAGTGGCGCGACTGCAACCGGTAAAACCACATTTTTAAACCATATGCTGACCCTGATTGACCAGAACAGCCGCGTAATCACGGTCGAAGACGCGCGGGAAATTCACGTTCCCCAGGCAAATCGTGTGCATTTTATCCTGTCCCGAACGGAACAGTCTAATAATTTTAACTATGCGCGATTGTTGGACTTGGTTGTGCGCATGACGCCGGACGTAATTATAGGCGGCGAAATTTCAACTGATAATGCGGCGGTGCTGTGGGAAATGCTGGGGACAGGACACGACCATTTCTATACCACTATTCATGCCGAGAGTGCAGATGCCGCCTATGCCGCATTTGCCGACCGTATTTTGCATACGCAACCTGCATATGACCGCACTGACCTGATAGCGGAAATGAAGAAAAAAATCCGTGTTGTGCAATTATCGCGTGATGGGGCCTTGCGTGCCGTCACAGAAGTTGTATAATATGCATAAACAATAAAAAACATAAAGGAGACTAATAATGATACTGCCTGACGAAATTGTAACATACCCAGATATGACAAAATCCGAAGAAGAAATAAAAAAACAACTGGACGAAAACCGCAAGGCGAAACTGCGTCACGCCGCCCGCAAGGAACGCGAGGCAATAGAAAAAGTAACCTGGTTTGACCATTTCTTGGACGGAATAGACCGCGTAAAACGACTGTTTAACGCCAAGGATAAAGCCAACCAAATAAAAAAACAAAACGCCAAGCAACGTTAAAAAACGCGCCATCTGCGCGTTTTTATTTACATAAAGTTTTGTGGATTCACATCAACCTTGACCCGCATGTTTGCTGGCGCACGCACTGTGCGCAACCAGTGTGCGACCACCGGTTGCAATAATGTTGTCGGCCCACCAATAACCAGGAAACGCATACGATACCAATTCCTGATTTGATAAACCCCCGCCGCAATTGGCCCCATGATTTTTACACCTGGCGCATTCGGCACGGCGGCAGCCAATGCGGCACAGTATTTTTTTAACGCATCTTCGCGTTGACATTCAACAATCACTGCTATCAATTGCCCAAACGGCGGCATTTTGGCCGACCGACGTGATGCCATATCAGACACCATAAACGCATCGCGGTCGCACGCACATATCGCCCGCAAAACTGGGTGGTCAGGTTGATACGTTTGCAGTAATACACGCCCCGGAAATTCACCACGACCGGCGCGACCTGCAACCTGAAACAATTGTTGGAACGTATGTTCAGCTGCGCGAAAATCAGTTCCAAACAGTCCCATATCGGCATCTACCACACCAACCAGTGTCAGATTCGGGAAATGATGTCCCTTGGCCAGAATTTGGGTTCCGATAACGATATCTATTTCACCCTTTTCCATTTTCGTGACCAGGCGTTCCAATGCCTGGCGCGATGAAATCGTATCACTGGACACCAATGCAACCCGCGCCGATGGAAAACGAGCAGAAACTTCTTCTGCTATCTTTTCCAATCCCGCGCCACGCATGGATACGTCACCACCACAGTCCGGACATTTGGTCGGCATTGGTGCTGTGCGTCCACACATGTGGCACAGCAATTTACCCACAGCGCGGTGATATGTCATACCCACACTGCAATCAGGGCAACCGGCAACCCAACCACATTTTTTACACTGAACAATCGGGGCAAAACCACGCCGATTTATAAACAGCATTACTTGGCGATGCGATGCGATTGTATCTGAAATCGCATTGCACAATGGAATCGACAGAAATCCATTATGCAACACATCTGAAACCTGATATTGACCAGGACGATTTTCACGCAAATCAATCGTTTCAATCGTTGGCATCTGCGCACCACCAAATCGCGACACCAGGCGCAGCGATTTATATTTACCCGACATAACATTTTGTAACGTTTCGGCGGCAGGCGTCGCACTGGCCAACACAACCGGAAACCCCGCGATTTTTGCGCGCAGGACCGCCATATCACGCGCGTGATAGTTACCCATGTCTTCCTGTTTGTATGATGTGTCATGTTCTTCGTCTACAACAATCAGCCCCAGGTTTTGCCACGGCAAGAATAATGCGCTGCGCGTGCCGACCACCATACGAATTTCGCCACGCAACACCCCGCGCCAGATTTCACGCCGACGCGCGGCGGTTAAATTGCTGTGCCATACAACGGGGGCGGCACCAAATCGTTCGGCAAATCGGTGCATAAATTGCGCCGTCAGTGCGATTTCTGGCATCATCAGCAACACCGACGCCCCGCGCGAATACGCACGCCATGCGGCATCAAAATAAACCTGGGTTTTACCACTGCCTGTGATACCATCTAACAAGAACACAGAGAAACCACCCGCGTCAATCGTCGCACCTATCGTATCCGCCGCTAACTGTTGCTCGGCATTTAGTTTTATATTGCCACAATCATGATACATTGTATCGCGACGGAGCGCAGCGGAGACGGATGCTCTTTGCTCTCTGGGGGTCAGCAAGCCCTGACCAATCATTGTTCGGACGACGGACGCGCTGACATGTGCGATATTTTGAATATCCGCCGCCGACATCGGGTCGCCATCGTTTGATGCAAACGCATCCGCCACCGCCAAACGTGGTGCGGTCATACGCACGTTATCCGTGATATTCAAGCCATATAATTGTTCCATCTTTGGCGGCAAAAATGCGTCCGGCACATTTACAATCAAGCGCAACACTGCGCCAGGCGTCATCAACGTCCACCCAGACATCTTGGCAATCCATTGCAAATCTGCGACCGATAAACGTGCGTCATACACATCAGACACATTTTTGATTTTTTCCGCGGGCAATCCCGAATCCCCGATTCCCCACACGACACCAATATATGGTCGATTCATAACACGACACGCGACAAATTGCCCCAAATCCGCCGGCGCGGTCAGCCGGTAATCGTATCCGGCATTTACAACATTTGGTATTAAAACTTTGACGACATCGCCTGCGTTAAACATAATGACAAAATACTTGTTTTTTTTGTTTTTTTCAATACCATTTATTATAATTTTTAACAATGCGGGGAATACATGTGGAAACAGTTTTACGAGATTTGTGATATTTTATGCAACCTGATACCAGATAAGCACATCCGCCGTCGCATTCGTAAAAAGAAACTGTTTGATTGGCGTGCGAAATACAACGCCCTGCGTGCAGCGTGCCCAGAATTAAAATTCCGACATGTAAAGATGATAAAGGGCGGCTGGAACATCGGTTTTATCGTTGACCACAAATACGTTTTTAAAACACGCAAGTTTTTTAATGCAAACGTTCCGGCGGACCGTATAATGCGGGAAAAGCGAATTACCGACGCATTTGAAACAATTTCCCCCCTGCGCATACCAAAGATTGAAATTATCAACGCGGGCAAATACACGTTCTATAAATACAATTTTATCCCGGGGAAAAATCTTAATATGTGCTCTACCCGAACAATCCGTCGAAATGCATGGCGTTGGGGCGCGCAACTGGCCGGATTTATAAACGCCGTGCACAATGCCCGACCGACCGAAATCCGTGACATGCAACGTGGCGATGGCGATGGTTGGAACCATAACGACATATGTAACAACATTATCATAAATCCAAAAACTATGGATATTGTTGGACTGATTGATTGGGAATATGCAGGCTGGGGCCGACTGGACACAGAATTCAATAATTGCACCGCGTTTTCAAAAAAGATGCGTGCGTCTGATATTCTGATTGCGATACAGTCTGAATATCAATCAATGCAACCAGAAAAAAATTCCACTGACGACAAATAAAATATTGACAACAAATATTTTTGTCCTATATTACCCCTGTAATAAATAAAACCAAGGGGACGTGTCGCATGGAACACTTTAACAAAAAACAAACCGCCAGCCAGGCAAAATTTAGCGAATTCACACGTAAAATCTCGACCGAGGTTATTGAACGCTATTGCCCATCATATTCAACCCTGGACACTGTCCGTAACACATGGCGTGCAAATTTACCGTATACCCAGGAAATTGCCGATTTGTTGGTGTTAAAGGCACGCGTGTTTGTTCGTATGCTAGACGAAGATTCTTCTGACTCTAAAAACTTGGGGTTCCTGGATGCATTGACCACACGGATGGCAGATTATCTATCAGCATATACAATGCGTGCGCCCGACGTACCAAAGCGCAAGGTTGCCAAGGAAATTCTGAAACGCCAGTTGTTCACCGAATTTCCGTATATCATTAAATTAAAGGCCACCCAGGAATCTGCACGTAATGCGCGACGTCCCGTTGTTCGTGTGGCATTTAATGGCAAAACTGGCCATCAACGGTAATCAGTAACCGGGACATCAGAACTGTCTAAAATTAAGTCGGCAGCGAACTGGGTGCGAAACCATGTTCGCTGCCGTTTTGCATATTGATTTGTTTTTGTAATCCAATTTTGGACACATGTGTCCATATCAATTTCCCCGCGCAGGTATGCAACAATCTGGGCCGCACCAATCGCACGTCGCACGTCCCATTTTGCATCAATTACCGCGCGACCTTCATCAATTGCGCCACCCGACAACATTTTTGGAATGCGCGCCGAAATGCGACCGCGCAATACATTTAATGGCGGATTTATCAGGATTTTAAACGCATCATGTGCAATCGCACCCGTGCGTGGTGCACTTTGAAATTCGGTGATATGGCGACCGGTTTGCAGAAACACTTCGACTGCGCGAGCAACACGCTGCGGGTCAGTTGCGGTAAATTCAGCGGGCAACATGCGACGCGCCGCGTCGATATCATTTACCACCAATTCACGTGCGCGACGACGCACTACATCATCAATATCTGGCATTGGCGAGATACCGTTTATAATCGCATTTATGTAATATCCGGTTCCCCCGACAAATATTGGTGTGCGCCCAGCAGCCAGTGCTGCGTTATATTCACATCGCGCCAGATTCAGGTAATCTGCCACACTAATTTGCTTATCCAATGATAATATAGAAAACAATTTATACGGAATACCATCAATCTCATCGGTAATTTCGCGACCTGCAAATGGACTGGCCGAAATGTTTTCAATTCCGCGGTAAATTTGGACACTGTCGCAATTTATAATTGTGCCATCAACCACGTGCGCCAAACGATGGGCAAAATCAGATTTACCTGACGCAGTTGGACCAGTGATAATATATGCTGCATGTTTCATTTGGCTATAAGTATAAAATTCCATTGTAATTTTGTCAACAACGCGCTATGATACGCGCGTTAAAGTAACAGAAAACAAGAAAGGAAGAAACATGTCAAAAATCAGAGTTGCTATAAACGGATTCGGCCGCATTGGTCGCCTGGTATTGCGTGCGGCCTTAGAGTCAAAGCGTGACGATATTGAATTTGTTGCTGTAAATGATTTGGCACCGGCAGAACAGAACGCATACCTGTTGCAATATGATTCTGTTCATGGAAAATTGCCAATGGACGTTAAATTGGACGGCGAATATATTATCGTCGGCGACCAGAAAATCAAATGTCTGGCGGAAAAAGACCCAACAAAATTGCCATGGCGCGAATTGAATATCGATGTTGTTATGGAATGCACTGGTATCTTTACCGCCGCAGACAAGGCGCGTGTCCACCTGGACGCGGGCGCAAAACGCGTTTTGGTTTCCGCTCCATCGGCGGGGTCAGACGCCACAATTGTATATGGGGTAAACCAAGACACATTGAAACCAACCGACCTGATTGTTTCAAATGCGTCATGTACAACAAACTGTCTGGCCCCGGTGGCTAGCGTTTTGGACGATACATTCGGCATTATATCAGGCTGGATGACAACCGTGCATGCATACACCGGCGACCAGCAATTATTGGATAAAAATCACAAGGATTTCCGTCGCGCACGTGCGGCAAACCTGTCTATGATTCCGACCAGCACCGGTGCAGCCAAGGCAATTGGTCTGGTTCTGCCAAAACTGGCGGGCAAATTAGACGGCATGGCAATTCGCGTGCCGACCCCGGACGTATCAGTTGTTGAATTGGTTGTAAATCTGGAACGCACCACAACTGTTGACGCGGTCAACGCCGCAATGCGCGCAGCAGAATCGAAAATATTTGGATACAATGACAAACCATTGGTTTCCATTGACTTTACCCACGACGCACACAGTTCCATCTTTGACGCCAGCCAGACCAAGGTCCTGGGCGACAACCTGGTTCATGTGACCGCATGGTATGATAATGAATGGGGATTTTCAAATCGTATGTGCGATACCGCCGTTGCGATGGGGAAATTGATTAAATAAAAAACGGGGCCCTGCCCCGTTTTTTTATTTGCACCACTTGCAAAAAATCAGTCACATCATTACATATGCAGTGTCCCAGATAACCCCAAGAAAAGGAGAGCCGTCATGCAGAAAAACAAAGTCCTGACCCCGGAAATAATCGCATCGATTGACAACACAATCCGTTTGATGAAAGAATTGCACCTGGATAACGACCAGGATAAACGCCACATTGACGGACGAATTGCCGCACTGGAATGGATAAAAACAGGCCAAGGTGGCAAGATTATCGTGAACGTCCCCAAGGATATGCCCGATGCGGAATAAAAAACAAACGCCCACACGGGCGTTTTTTTATACACAAAAATCAAAAAAAATACCGCCGAAACGGCGATAAATTCTGGCGGGACCACGGGGTTGTAAATTCCCACCGCTGGACGCGGCGGAACCCTTTCGGCGCGTAAGGCGCGAACGGCGCACATGCATGCGTGCTTGTTCTTGCCAACTCTGCACACGAACCCTCTGCCCGGGTTCTCGCCCAGAATACTTCCGGGTTAAACAAAAAACACATCGTTTCCGATGTGTTTTTTATTTAACTGGCGGGATTGAAGGGGCTCGAACCCTCGACCTTCTGCGTGACAGGCAGACGCTCTAACCAGCTGAGCTACAACCCCAAAGCAAGGCTTATATTATACTGTATGCAACACAAACGCAAGTATTTTTTTCATAAAACGAAAAATTTATTTAAACTGTGGCAGATTGGATTACGTTGGGTCATATATGGGAATATAAACACCTTGTTCAACATTGCATTTATGTAAAATAATGCTATGGTAATAATCGTTTCAAAACAAACAAGGGAGAAAACATTATGACATTCAAGGCATTCACACTGGGCGCGACAATGCTGGCACTGGCTGCATGTGGCGACAATGGCCAAAATCCAGCGAACCTGCGCGGGACCAGCTTTGTTTCCGCGGGCGACGCGACAAATATCACACTGTCGTTTGACGAAAATGAAATGCGCTTTTATGGCCAGGTTGTGAATCTGTATAACGGTTCATACCGCGCCGCCGGCGACCGTATCAAATTCGACCAGGGCGCAACCACAATGATGATGGGCCCAGCCGACGCAATGGCCGCCGAACGCGACTATTTCCAGTTCTTGACCCAGGTTGAAAAGTATAACCTGAACGACGGCACATTGACATTGACCGCAAACGACGGTAAAACAATGACGTTCAAACAGGTTTATGCCGACGCTGTGCCAGACGACACGGTTGTCACAGAAGAAACCGAAACAGTTGTTGTTGACGCACCGGTGGCAACCAAATAAAAAACAACACAAAAATCCCCAGGACGCAATCATTGCGTCCTGGTTTTTATTTCCGCTTGACAAAATGTTGTGCACCAGTTATAATCTGGCGGCAATAAAGTTTTGGCCCCATCGTCTAATGGTTAGGACACCGCCCTTTCAAGGCGAGAATCCCGGTTCGAATCCGAGTGGGGCTGCCAAAATAATAAATGACCCGAACGGGTCATTTTTTATTTTGCCCCAAGTCCCACGAAGGATGCGCCAGAGTGCCAACGGCACGCATGGCGAATACGCAGATAAACAATTAGCAAACCCGCAAAAACGGATATGTTATATTAGAGTTTTTGCATGGTGTTTGATTATTGTTTATCAAGGTGGCGAGTGGGGCTGCCAAGATAAAATGACCACCAAATGGTGGTCTTTTTATTTTGTGAAGCACCCGGATGAGAACCGCAGGTTCGACACGATAGTTGGCAAGAACAAGCGCAACGCTTTGCGCGCCGTTCGCGCCTTACGTGTGGTGAGTGCAACGAACAATCCGAGTGGGGCTGCCACTATGAGTAGCAGAGCGATTTATCGCGATGCGTCAGGAATGCCGCGCAGGGCTGTGCCCGAGCGAAACTGTTATGACCCGAACGGGTCATTTTTTATTTTGCCCCAAGTCCCACGAAGGATGCGCCAGAGTGCCAACGGCACGCATGGCGAATACGCAGATAAACAATTAGCAAACCCGCAAAAACGGATATGTTATATTAGAGTTTTTGCATGGCGTTTGATTATTGTTTATCAAGGTGGCGAGTGGGGCTGCCACTATGAGTAGCAGAGCGATTTAGCGCGATGCGTCAGGAATGCCGCGCAGGGCTGTGCCCGAGCGAAACTGTTATGACCCGAACGGGTCATTTTTTATTTTGCCCAAAGTCCCACGAAGGATGCGCCAGGAAAACGCCCCCATGGGGGCGTTTTGTGCTATGTGCCCTATTCGGTCTGCTCTATATCAATCCTTCTTGGTGCATCAATTCAGCGATATAGGTGTCGTGTACATGTTTCAGGCCAGCAGCGCTGAGCATTTTCATAAACCACGGCATTTCTATGTCCGCCAGTTTCTTTTTATCGTTCAGATAATACACACTGCGCATCAGGACGCGCACGTCAAAACACGAACCGAATACTTCGGGCACGCCACGGTCAACATTTAACAGGGTATATACGGCCTCCATCGCGGTGCGGACCGAATATTCGGTTGTAAACACTGTGTCGCGTTCTGTTTCGGCATAGTTTCCGATAAATGCGAAATTGACCGCACCCTTGGGCACGACCAGTGGTCGGTCGCCCAATGCACGTGGCATAAAGTATGTCGAGATAAACGGCATATGGCACGGGACGGTATGCGACGCGTTTTGTGCAATATCGTCAATTTCGGCCATTGGGACACCAATGTGATACAGCCATTCGGCGCACAGTTCCGCGCCTGTGCAATCTGCGATTTTCTTTTTCACATAGTTACCTGGTTTATCCGACAGCAATCCATACGTCCACACCACGATTTCGTTTTTCTTTTGCGCGCGAAAATGCGGCTGGCGCGAGATAGAAAATCCATACAGCCAGTTTGAATCACGAATTGTGACTGGGCCACTGGATACGATAGACCCGCTGTATGGGTCTTTTTTACAAATGCGTTTGATATATGGCACAACGCGATCGTTGGTCAATGTAATCGTTGCCGACATAACCCAGTTTGCAGCCGGTATGTTTTCACAGAATTTTTCCGGTCGTCCAAATTCAACATTTTGTGCCGCAATATTTTTCCACAAATCCCAACTGGGGCCAACACCAGTGGGCTTTGGCGCAGGTGTATTGTTGTCGCCATATGTGCTATTTTCGGTAATAGATCCGTTTGTGATAAATACTAAATCATCTGGCGACAGATTAATTATTTTCTTGCGATTACCGTGCATCATTTCAATAGATTTAGCAACCTTGGTTGACGCGCCGGAATCAATCACAACATTTGTCACGCGCGTGTCATAGTGGAATACAACACCACGCGCGGTCAGCCAGCGCACCAGCGGCGTTATCAATGATTCATACTGGTTATATTTTGTAAATTTCAGTGCGGACATATCGGCCAAACTGCCCACATGGTGGATAAAGCGCAATATGTAACGACGCATTTCCATCGCACTGGACCAGCGTTCAAACGCAAACATCGTTGCCCAATACATCCAGAAATTTGACGCAAAGAATTCTTCACTGAATACCTGGTCAATTTGAACATCTTGCAATTTGTCTTCGGGCGTCATAGCCAGATCAACTAATTCACGAATCGCACGCGGCGTCAGGGTCAACTTTCCATCGTCAGGAATTTGCTGGCCGCGATTTTCAATTATACGCGTGTGTGAAAAACTGGGGTCGTCTTTGTTCAGCCAATAAAATTCATCCAACACCGATACATTTTCATCTTCCAATGATGGAATCGAACGGAACAAATCCCACAGGGTTTCAAAATGCGCCTCCATTTCACGACCACCACGAATAATATAGCCCAATTTTGGATTTTTTATACCGTCCATACTGCCGCCTGGGACGGACAGTTCTTCAAAAATTTGAATCTTTTTGCCAGACATTTTTGCGTCGCGAATCATAAACACCGCGGCTGCCAACCCGGCCAGTCCCCCGCCGACAATGTATGCCGATTTTTTATCTGCGCCGGCTGGTTTGCGCGCGTCGGCAAATGCCTCGTAATTACCATTGCTGTGATACATAGTATTTCTCCTTTGCTGTATGTGAGATTATTCTACGGCATATACTACACGCATAACACAGGACAGAATACCGCACCATGACAAATATTTGACTATTTGTTGTGCGCTGGGTATAATGCGGGCATGAAAAAAGTATTTATTGGATTTTTGCTGGTCGCAACAATGGCGGTCGCCGCGTGTGGCGTGAAATCAGATTTGGAAAAAACTGACTCGTCATACCCACGCAATTATCCAGTATATTAAAAATCAAAAAAATGCGGGCGTGGCGAAATTGGTAGACGCGCTGGATTTAGGTTCCTGTGGGGCAACCCGTAAGAGTTCAAATCTCTTCGCCCGCACCAAAAATAAATATGCCTGTGGCGACTACGACGCAACGTGTCGTGCGGTTGCGCGACAGCCGCAACCAAACTGGTAGACGCGCTGGATTTAGGGGCCTGTCTGGGCAACCCGTAAGAGTTCAAATCTCTTCGCCCGCACCAAAAATAAAAAAGACTTGCTTTCTGGTAATTTTTGACATAAAATCGGCATCAGAATAATAAAAAGGTAATAAACATGGCATCTAAAAAAGGCAGCAAAGAAGTTGTAAAACTGGAAAACAAGGAAACCGGTTACTTCTATACAACGACCAAAAATACCAAGTCCGAAAATACGGCTGGCAAAATGAAATTCCGTAAATATGACCCAAAGTTGCGCAAGCACGTGGTCATGACCGAAGGCAAAATGCCCCACTAATTAAATCACCCCACTTGGGGTGATTTTTTTAGCGAGCAATTAAAGTGAGTGAGTGATAAAGTGATATAGTGTTATAGTTTAAGAATAGAAAACTATTCATGTGTCGCCTGCGGACTACGTCCTTGCCGTATCCTGTGCTCCGCTTGGATTGGTTTCACCGCACCTGCGGTGTCATTCCTGCGCAGGCAGGAATAGGGACTTTGAAATTACTTCTGTTCACTGTTGCACAATATTCAGCAAAAATGGCCTGATAACCTTTATCAAATAACACCGCAACATTCTGTGTTTGGCTCGCATTCACTCGCACTGCATAGTCCCTATTCCTGCCTGCGCAGGAATGACAATGAAGAGTGTCCGCCATCGGCGGACACATCCATTGCTCTCTACACTCTGCGCTCTGTAAGAAATGCCCCGTAGGGCATTTTTACTTTGTAAATTTACCGGTTCGTGGGAATCCCAACGGCACGGTGCGTCCCTGGGACGCACGACGCCCTGTCCATGGAGTCCAATCGTCCAGCTTTGTTGTCCCGCGCCCTGTTGTCCAGCCAAACCCGTCCGCCGCATTAAAGAACATAACGTCCAGTACATACGTTCGGTCGGCGTTGTATTTCTGTAAAATTACACCCTTGCCCCGAGTCATTTCTGGGATTTCATTAGTCCCGAATATCAACAGTTTGTCATTAGACCCAGACATAGCAATCGTATCACCTGTGACCGGAACACACATGATAGCAGGATTGGCCGTATCAGTATTCATAACCTGTTTACCGTTTTTCGTTTGGGCCAAACAATTTTCACCCGACACAATAAATCCTGTGCCATGACGCCCCACCACCAGGTATTTCGCCGCGATATTCAGCACGAACGCACGAACGATGTTTTCATCCGCCCCAATATCTGCCATTAAACGCACTGATTCCCCAAAACCACGGGCAGACGGCAGCTCATTCGCAGCCAGTGTGAACATTTTGCCCCCAGACGTGAACAAGTTGATTTTATCCGTGGACATCGCATGAAACGCGAATTGCAGTTCATCACCTTCTTTGAATTTCAGGTCCAGACCGTTCAAATCCAGTGTGCCCTTGGCTGCACGAATCCAGCCCATCGCAGACAAGATTATAGTCAACGGTTCTTTTTCAATAAATTCGTCAGTATTTACAACAAGTTCTTCGGTTTGTTCCGCCCACGTTGTGCGACGACGCCCCAGCGCGGTCTTTTTGTCATAGCGTTTTTTAATGTCAACAAACCAGGCCTTTAACTGGTCACGCTGCATCTGGTCAGACGCCAGCAATTCCTGCAACTGTTTCTGTTCCGCCAACAACGCCGCATCTTCGCGACGGATTTCCATTTCTTCCAGTTTACGCAAACTGCGCAAGCGGGTGTTCAAAATCGCCTCTACCTGAACCTCGGTCAACTGGAATTCGGATATCAAAACAGATTTAGCATCATCTTCAGTTCTAATAATTTCAATGACACGGTCCAGATTCAGATACACAATCAGCAATCCGCCCAAGATTTCTAGACGACGTTCAATGTTCCCTAAACGCCAATTCGTCCGACGAACCAGGACATTTTTCTGATGCGCAATGAATTCACGCAACACGTCCCCAATACCCATCACACGCGGTGCACCATTTGAATCAATGACGTTGAAGTTCATATTAAACCGATATTCTAAATCGGTCATCGCGAACAAGTGCGCCATCATCTTGTCTAATGGGACATTACGACTTTTTGGTGTAATGACAATACGAACATCGGTTGTTGATTCATCAACAATATCGTCAACCAGTGGTAATTTGCGTGCATCAATCAGGCCGGCGATTTGTTCAACCAGTTTGGATTTCAGCAGACCATACGGGATTTCAGTGATAACCACCTGCTCGGCCCCACGGTCCAGTTTTTCAATTTCCCAACGCGCACGAATACGAAATGCGCCGCGACCTGTTTCATAGTTTTTAACAATTGTATCAAAACTGTCAATTAAAATGCCACCTGTCGGAAAATCCGGCCCAACCATTTTTTTCATAATCTGGGCCGTTGTCGCGTCAGGCTTGTCCACCACCAGGTTCAAGGCATCACAAACCTCGGCCACATTGTGGGTCGGGATATTCGTCGCCATACCAACCGCGATACCCATACCTCCATTGGCCAGCAAATTCGGAAATGCCCCCGGCATAACCACGGGCTCGGTCGTTGTGCCGTCAAAATTCGGCATCATATCAACACTGTTTTCGTCAATGCCGTCCATAATCAACATTGCCGCATCAGTCATCTTGGATTCAGTGTAACGATACGCTGCCTGGGGGTCACCGTCAATATTACCAAAATTCCCCTGGCCATCAATCAGCGGGTACCGAACCGAAAAATCCTGGGCCAAGCGCACCATTGCGTCATAAACAGAACTGTCCCCGTGGGGGTGATAATGCCCCAAAACATCGCCCACCACCGTTGCACACTTGCGGAATGCCGCCGCAGGCGATAATTTCTGACGCAACATAGAATATAAAATACGGCGATGTACCGGTTTCAGTCCATCACGAACATCTGGCAGCGCACGCGATACAATCGTGCTGACTGCATACGACAAATACCGCTGTGACAATGCATCAGACAGCTGTTGTGATTCAATATTTTCAATAATTTCCTTGCTCATTTCCCCGAAAATTTAGAACATTTGAAAAAAAATAACAACAGAAAAAATCCGTTATTTTCAGACGGCGGAAAAAATTCATTAAAAATTTTAACATTTTTTTAATTTTTTACTTGAAATTTATTTCGCACATAATTATTATATGTATATACAAACTTTGGTTCCCTTTTTGGGCGGGCTGCCGGTAACACAAAAATGGCAAGTCGGGGCGATTTGGTTACGCCAAATTGTCTGAATGTACATCGCGGACTGATTTTTTATCGCGGTGAACCAATCAAAAAAAACGTAACAATATTGACACACAACGACATATCACGGCCGTTAGTGTCTGTTTGATTGCAAAGAGGTAAAAAAATGAAAATGAAAATTATTATTCCATATTTTCTGGCAATGTATGCAATTTCAATTCCATCGTCCTCGCGGGTACGTGGCAATATGATTCAACACAAGCGCGACTTTGTGCGACCACGCTTGGAAATTCCAACAGAATTGAAAAATCAAATTGCTATAAACAATAGCAAATTTACCCGGACTATTCCTGCATTGGACATGAAATATTACATGCAGTTTATGGACAATAAATATCTGGACAACAAGGCAGATGAACTGGTTGACGCGTATATGAACAATATGCTGGATGCACAACAGCGTTTAGCACCAATGTTGGGCAAACGTGGCTATCGTGCGGCAGTGTTGCGCGAATTGCCAGGTGCACCTGTCGGCAACCACTGTGTATTTGGTCAATATACACAGTTGGCCCGCGCATTACAGGAAATGGGCGATACACTGACCATTGTTCCACACGATGCCAGTCGCGCATGCACAACATTCAAGGCACTGATGAAGAAAAAATATTCGGGGCCGGAATTTGCGGGTGTCATTCGCCAGGGCCGCATGTATGAAAACGACGCAGCATACGACGCAGCGTTGAACCGTTACCTGGCATCACAAAAAATTACATCAAAAACAAATGCTTCGGTTCGCATCAAGGCAGAAAAAGCATTTGCACGTAACAATTTTTCGGCCGATGAATTATCACCAGGCTCAATGATGCTGGTTCGTAATGGCGGACATTTGATTATGTATTTGGGGCGTGGTCGCATTGTCAAAGGTAACTTTGTTGCGGATAAAAACGGTCGTCATATGTATGTTGGTCACAACCGCGAACGCATGGGTGATTTGGTTGAAACATGGGGAACTCGCAACATTTTCGCATCTGACACACGCAAAATTGCACGCGTTTTGTATTCCCAAGAATGGCGCAAGATTGAAAATCTGAGTGATTCAGATTTGTTGCAATATGTTGCACCAAAGCCAGACACACGTGGCCGCTTGGCGGGCGCATCACGTGAAGAATTGTTAAAATTGGCACGCGAACGCTATTTTCACCAGGCAATGCCTGTCCAGCAGCCTAACCACGTCCGTGGCATACTGGCCATGAACAAAGTCCCCCAGGATAACACGATAACTATCCTGCAAAAGTCCCAGCGGACGATATAAAAAATGCGCCAATGGCGCGTTTTTTATTTTTATCACTGTGCAATTTTATGTTTTATTTCACGAATCCGGGCTAAAATTTCGCGCAAGTCCGCATCTGTTGCAACGGGCACGGGGCGATTATGCACCTCGTCCGCCAGGACAATACACAGTGTTGCCAGCAATGCACTTTCGGGCAACGGCCCAATTTTATCCAAAATTTCGCGAGCACGGGCGTCAACCATTTTGCCCAGCTCAACCAGGCGTGCCTCTTGCCCATCTTCACATCCCATCGGATAGTTCTTATTTACAATTGGTATGGAAACAACACTCATTTTAACTTCTTTAATATTGAAATGGATTTATCAATCAATTCAGTTGCGCGGACGTTTTTATCGCGCAGAGTGCGCACCTGTTCGGTTAAAATCGCCACTTCTAAATCTGTTTGTTTACCTGCCGCAACCGCGGTTCCGCGCAGGCGGGCTGCGGCCTCTTCCAACGCGTTTAATTCTGAAAAAATCTGCTGTTTTATATCTGCCATAACCCCAGTTTAAGATATTTTTTATATACGTTCAACACCAAAATGTGATATAATGTCCCTGTTAAATTCATGGGGCATGCGTATGAAAACAAAAATTATCTATATCTCGGGCAGTGAAGTTTTTGAAATGGCGGATATCCGCGCCGCTTTTGACGAGGTGCGAGCCGCACTGGAACTGGGGACGGACACAGTATTGTTTGGTGTTCCTGTGGATAATGATGACGCTTTGGCCCACGCACCAGTGGCGGTCGAAGATACCGTTGCTGTCACGACCGCAATTGTAAAAGACGCACCAGTTCCGACACCGGCCCCAGTAAATTCCGATACGCCGGCCATTGCGCCCGTAACTACGGACGAAATTCCAGACATCGCAACCGCGCCAAAGAAAAAATCACGCGGTCGCCCAACCAAAACAGCAAAAATTTCCCCAGATGCAAATACTGACGACAAGACAACAATCGCCACAGTGGATACCCTGGACGGGGCCCAGGACGCCACCGTTGTACCGGTTGCATCAATATTGTCCGTTCTGAAATCCAAATCGGACGACAAGGCATCGGTCGCGGACGCCCCAATCCCAGATACAGCAGTCACCACTACATTAGATGACGCCCCCGTTACGAACATAGTTTCCGAAACGATTGCCGTCACAGATGACGCACATGCGTTGAATGACACACCGATTGCTGATGTGACCGATGAAACAATCACCGACATGATTACCGATGACGCGCCAGACGCACCAATTGAAAAAACACTGGAACAATTATTAGAAAGCATGACACCCCTGTGCGAGGATCATAACGAAATTGCCACCGATTCCACACCTGTTGAACCTGATGATGAAATCGTAATGCCCGATGATATTTCCCCAGCGATTACTGATGGTAATACGGACGCGACGTTGGAACAATTAGCAACAGAATTTGCTGAAAATCAGGATAAAATACACACATCGCCAAAGAATGAAGGTCGTGGAAAAATCGGCAAACTGAAAAACATTTTGCCATTTAAAAAGACCCGCCGCGATGACCCGGGATTGATGGGTGATTTGTTTGGCTGGGCGGGCATTGCCGCAAACGATGACGATTTTTCAATGCCAGGATTCTTTACCGGCGTTGCGTCAAAAAAATAAAATGATATGTACGTATGGAAATTGAAACAATTTTTAGACTGTTGAAAAATTCTGGATTTAACGTTTTGGGAACCGATGGTGCAAACGTTTATCTGGAAGACCCATCGTGCATTCTGCGCAGTTTCCAGACATTTGTTGAATACGCATGGACAATTATTTTCATCTTGACGGCATTGCTGTTGTTTGGTTGGGCAATATCCATGATTCGTGGTTCAAAACACGATATATTCACTAAACTGCGTAATTTAATACTGATTTTTGGTGTATTATCGGCGGCAGGCCCAATAATCAATCTGATTTATGGTGATGATTTATTTGTGCGCGGTTGTCGCACTATCACAGTCAGCACGGCCGAATTAAACCGCCTGTTAGACGCACGCAAGGCAACATTACAATCAGACCAAACCGATTTATACGAAAATATCCAGATTTCTGATACTGGGGCAATCCAGGCAGAAACACCGTATGCCGATGCCCCACTGCCATCATCAGGCGATGCCAAAGAAGTCATCGTCACCGTGTCCGAAGACACAAATGTCACAATCAACCCGCGACTATCTAATGCCAGCGGCAGCAGCAGTGGCACAGCCAGTGTTCTCACGCCGACGCCACAGTCCGCCACAAGTTCCGCCAATTCATCGGCGTCCTTGCCTGTCCGCGCCAGTGCCCCCCAGAATTCACGCGACGTTATATACGAAAACGCCGATGGTTCGCGCACGCGTCGCACCGGCGGGACACGCGCATGGCGCAACTTGAACCCGGGCAATATCCGATATTCTGACTTTGCACGCCGCGTTGGCGCAATTGGCCGCGCAGGCGGATTTGCGGTTTTCCCAGACGAAAAAACAGGAATGCGCGCTATTGAGTCATTGTTGCGCAGCAATTCATATAATCACCTGACCATTGCAGGCGCAATCAGTCGATATGCCCCACCATCTGAAAACAATACAGCGGGATATCACAGACGCATTGAACAACTGACCGGTATGTCCATCAACCGCAGAATGAGTGACCTGAGTGAAACCGAAATATCACGTGTTGCCACCGCCATACGTGAAATAGAGGGCTGGCAACCTGGTCGAATTATAAGGGAGTAGACATGAATAAATTACAACGTGGTGGCATTACATTCTATGCTGCGATGACAATTTTGTTAGTGGCAATTGGCATATTGACATATATGCTGGTAATGCGTCGTGATACGCTAGAAACCACCACCGTCACAGATGTTATATCTCCAATTATGTCCGATACCACGTCCGTCACAAATGATTATGACGAATTTAATGACGGCTTAGGGCGACCAAACAGCGTAACCCAAGGCACCCTAGATGAGTTTGGTGCCGGCATTGCTGAAACCAGCGTGTTTAACCGCGACATAAACAACGATGGTCGCCCAGACCGTATCACACGCACCCGTATTGAAAATGGCACACCGCATTTCTATTACGAATACCGTATTGAATTAAACACCCCAGACGGGTATATTGATATTACCCCGGACGGTTTTCGCACAACCGAAGGTGCGACTTGCGCACTGCAAAAATTGCGTTTTTATTTCAAGCCCGATTTTCACGTTGAAAAAATTTCACGTCCATGGCAAGAAACCTGGTCAACCCCTACAATGGCCAGTCAGATAAACTATACAATCAAGAAAAACGCATTTTATGCCGGCGCATCAACGCAATTGCGCACTGTATGCGATGTTTCTGATTTATTTCAACAGTAACAAATCACGTGCCGAATAAACAATCGTCCCAGATACGACCAAATGGTCATATAATTCAACGCCGACTGTATTCAGTAATTCTTGGACACGGGTCGTGATTTCAATATCATCTTGGGAAAAAGAATGTCCCGCGGTTGGATGATTGTGCACCATGACGACACTGCGCGCATTCAGGACCAGCGCACGTTTTAAAATTTCGCGCGGATATATTGATGCTTCATCGCGCGTGCCACGAGTGTGCACCTCGTCCGACAACAATCGATAATCCACGTCCAGATACAGGGCATGCACCTCTTCTATGGTTTTGCCCGACAATTGCGCCTTGCAATAATTCGCCAATGTGCGACGGTCGTGAAATATAGATTGAATTTTCATATCATCGTGATAGCCGATTATCATCAGTTGATTTATTGACTTGATAAATACCGCAGTGTTTTGCCCCATACCTGAAACCTCGGTCAATTTATCAATTGGCGCGGTCAACACTGCCCCAACGCCACCAAACTTTGCAACCAACGTATGTGCCAATGGCCGCACATCACGACGCGGAATCGCATAACCTAATAATAATTCCAGTAATTCATAATCCGCTAATCGCCCGTCCAAAAATTTTTGACGCAGGCGTTCGCGATGTCCAATATGAAAAGAAGTATCCGCCCCAGCCATGTCTTTATTAAATCATGCGTTCTGTGAATATAGTAACCCCATCTTCGGTAATTCCCAGGGTGTGTTCCCACTGGGCCGACAGCCCACCATCAACCGTGCGTGCAGTCCAGCCATCGGCATCAATTTTGCATTCGGCACGACCTGTGTTTATCATAGGCTCAATTGTAAACACCAGCCCCGGAACCATTTTTACCTTGTCCCAGATGGGGTCATAAAAGTGATATATTTGTGGCTCATCGTGCATAACCTTGCCAATGCCGTGACCAACGAAATCACGCGAAATTGAAAATCCATGTGGTTTGACAACAGCCTCTATCGTTTTGCCAATTTCTGATAATGGCACACCGGGCGCACAAACCGCAATTGCCGAATTCAGTGCGTCCTGACATGTCTGGACCAATTCACGCGCACGTGGCGCAACGTTACCAATCATAAACATACGTGACATATCGCCATGAAAACCCTTGTACTCGGCCGTTAGATCAATATTCACAATATCGCCATCTTTTAATATGCAATCATCACTAGGTATGCCATGAACAATAACATCATTGACCGATGTGCATATGCTTTTTGGATATCCTTCGTATCCCAGGTCTGATGAACGTGCACCATTTGCATGCAACCACGACGCGACCATACGGTCAATTTCACCAGTTGAAATTCCCGCCTGGATATACGGTGTAATGTAATCAAAACAACGTGCGACCAAATCGCCCGACGCACGCAAACGTTTAAAATCCTTTGGGGCATATACAGACGCCAGCATTTTATTTAACTCCTCCGCTTATTTATAGACAACTTGAATGCCCGCATTGATAATTTTAGTGCAAAATCACGCAACAAAACCTCGCCCGGCATACCGGTTGTTCTTAATTGCTTTTCCAATTCGTTCAGTCGAATTAAAACCGCAGTAATTTCAGATTCTGACCATATCTTGATTGCCTGGTTGAATTTTTCAGCCACTTTCCAGAACAGACGGGGCAACTGGCCATCAACAACAGCAGTTTGTAATTTCTTGAAATGTGAATCCAAAACGCGCACCAGCATATTTGGCTCTGTGCCGACATACAATAATCGGTCCAGCGCCTGCATCGTTTGGGCAATATACCCAGCAGTCAGCGAATACACAAAATCATCCATATCGGCTGCCGCCGTATCAGGCAAACATTTTTCAACATCGTCCAGTTCTACAATTTTCTTGTCATCAACATATAATGCAATCTTTGCCAAAAAACCGCGTGTAATTCCACGGTCCCCCCCCATGTGCGATGTCATATACGCCATGGCATCAGGGGTAATCTGTTGAATACCAGCATCGGCGGATAATTCGCGCCGTATCAATGCTGCGAGAGCCCGCGCATCATCAGTATAGCATGGTAATGCTGCGATGTTGTCTGTGCCCTCGAATAAACTGCGCAGGCCGCCACCCGCACGCAAATCACCTGCACAAACAATAATCGTTGCACACAACCCGGGACACAGAACCAATTCAGAAATTGATTTTGCCATACTGTCGGTTGCCCCAGAAATTATTACCAATTTGCGACCACCAAACATAGATGGGCTGCAACTCTCGGCAAACAGGGCGTCCTGTTTTTCGCGCAATTCATCTGCATCCAGCGCGAACAAATTATCCTTGTCTATTTCCAGTTTTTCAGTTGCGCGGTCACAGTATTCATCAACCTGGCCTGCATCAGGGCCATATATCAACACGGCACGAATTGTGCCAATGCCACTGTTAAAATCAGATTCCTTCCATTTCATTATTTTACATCAGACGTTTCATCACGGGCGGTTTCGGCAATTGCACGTGTTCCGATTTTTTCTGCCAATACCGTAATTGTGTTCTTTACCGCATTATTGTATGACGCGTTTGCCGCAACCAGATAGCGCACAAACGTGTATGATTCCGACGCACTTTCCGTGCCATGCGCAATTTCAACATCGCCACGCGTCAGCGTGTAATCTGCGCGGACGATAATTTCTTGCCAGGTGGCGTCACCTGTTTGCTCTAACGCCTTGTATTTTGTGTATGGTTCACCCAATGCGACTGTCAATGTATATTTTGCATTGCTATCATGCATGCCACCAAATTTTGCATTCAACGCATTGCGTAATTCAATACCGTTTATCCCACTGATGGGTGCAACGTGAATATCAGTGTCCGCCCCCGAGAACATTGGACGAAATCCGCACCCTACACATGACACCACACATGCAACTGCCAGAATTTTTTTCATAATTTTCGCGCCTTTTTTTTGAATACCAGATGCGATTTCCTATTGCATTTTATCCTTATATTACCTAGACTTTTAATAAATCGCAAGAGGGAATGATGAATATTTTTATAATGATTCTGGTGGCAATATTTATGCTGGGCTATTATATCATAGACAGCCCCAGCCAGCGCATTCCTGAAACAGAAACCGAATACGCGGTTGCGCGTGCTGATTTGCACACAATTGCCCAATGCGCTGCCGCCGCACATAACGCACAGATTCGGGGCACAAAATTTAATGACATATGCGTCAGTCAAAATAAAATTACCAGTCAACTGTATTGCCTGAACAATGACGGACGCGAAACAAAATGCGAGATTATTCATAATAAAAAACCCGCATACAGTTACATGATTACAACAACTGCACCGTTACCGTCATCTGATTTTAACGAAATGATGAACGTTCTGGAAGAATATTATGCCGACGCCGGAACATTTGGAATTTTACAAAACGGAAAAATCACGTCTGGGGGCACAGGGACAAAGCGCGCTGTCCCCAAAACCATATTGTCTGAACTAAAATTATCCGATGGACAATTGGTATATATGACCCAGTATGAAATGCCGGACGCAACAAATGCAATCACAACCGCGGACACAGTCGACATATTATGCCCGACCGGCTCGGTCAAGACGTATCGTTTTGGTCGCTGGCAATGTATCGGATATAATACAAAATCAAACTGTGCGGGTGATATGATTTGGGATTCGGTTTTATATGAATGCGTCCCAGATGAATCACGCAAGCCACTGTGTGCATCGCAGCAGACCGCCGTTATCGTAGACAATGTATGGGAATGTATTGACCCTTTTACTGCCAAGACATGCCCAGATAAAATGGTTGCACGCCTGAATTACAATACACTGGAATGGGAATGTGTTGAAGATCCGAATAACACCACTACGAAATCAAAGTGCGATAAATTCGTCAGTCATGATGTCCAAGGCACGATTGGTGCCACCCTGCGCACAACGCGAACATCGTGTACAGATTGCGAGAAAATGATTATTGACGAAGATTCATGCACATCATATTGTGTCCCTGACACGACCAAATTAAACGATACGGCGTGCTATGCGGGCGACCCGCGTGAGTGCACAGGCCCCAGTCGCGCGTTCTATTTCGGTTTTCCAAATTATTCATATGCGGCAAACGTTGACGCGGTCGCAGAATATGTAATCCAGACGGGTGGGAATCGACGTTTTAACTGTCGCGATTGTGGCGACGGGGTAATTGATACCGAAAAATCCGCACCACCATACATCGCTGTATGCAAATAAAAAAGGACGCCTGCAACTGGCGTCCATATTTTTATTTCTGGCGTATATTATTTTGCCCTAAAATATCTATCAAGTCTTGCACTGCCTGGTTATATAAATCCGTACTGACATTATCACGATTATCAATTGTTATTTGCAGACTGTCCAACTGGTCATCTATGCGTTCTTGGGCAATCAAATCCGAAATGTCATTCGACTGTTCTGGGGCATGTGACGTTTTTTTCACAGGCGCAACCGGCGATTTTGAAAATAAATCCCCATTGTATGGCACGGCGGCATCTAACGGTTCCGTCGCATCAGAACGCAATCCATGCGGATGGCGCACAGCGATAACAGCCATAATTGCTGGCCGATGTGAACCGTAATACTTTGAAAAGTCCGTCATGTTTTGACGCGTTACAAACTTAATACTGTTACGCAAGTGCGCCAGGATTTTATACATATTATCCGAGTGCCCGTTTTCCATCGCAATTGCGACGTTTCCGCGCTTATCAGCCTGGACCACATCACACCACTGACCATTAGGCATGGCATTCAATTGCATATACCTTACCAATTCGTAACGAACACGTTCCAATACCTCGCGCCCTGCAACCGGCGACCATGTTGGCGCACCATGGTTGCAAAAATGAAATATGTTATTTTTGCCGTTATACATAAATGGCGACACGGTTCCAAATCGCACAGGGTTATACGACATTTCATACCACAACGCATTACAAATCACATTACCATCAATCAATCCAACCGGAACATCTGCCTTTTTCAGTGGGGCGTCCCTTTTTTCGCTGGTCTTTAACCTGGCATATGCCGTGGCCAAATTATCCGCCGTCAACGTGCCAAAATACGGACGCATGGTGTTGTATTCCAGTATCATCTTGATGGTCTTGTCACCCAAATTATGCATTTGCAACCCCTTTTGTTACATATGTAATATATAGCGCAAAATCAAATTTTGTCAAGTTTTGTATAATAAAACGCCGCCCAAATGGGCGGCATTATGCGCCACTTTATTCTGCGCGGATAAACGCACCATTATCCAACATCTCACGCACGGCAAAATGTTTTATCTTTTTCGCAGACGTTTGGGGTAATTCTTCTTCGGTAATTGCAAAGTGTTTAACCCACTTATACGGTGCAATTTTCAGGTTTGACGCCTTTAATAACATCGCGGTACGCGCAACAGATGTCCCAGGCTTTACCTGGAATACGGCGAACGGAACAATTTTCCCGTTCAGAACGTATTCGAATACCGCCGCCGCCAAAATTTCATCGTTTTGCAGATATAAATCTTCCAGTTCATCAGGATAGACATTTTTACCACTGTCCAAAACGATGACCTGTTTCTGGCGTCCCTTGACAACCAGACGACCATATTTATCTAATTTCCCCAAGTCGCCTGTTTTAAACCAACCATTTTCAAATGCGGCAGCATTTGCCTCGTCATTATCCAAGTATCCTGGCATAACCATATTACCACGCATCCAAATTTCCCCGACGCCTTCGCGGTCTGGGTTGTGAATCTGGATTTCATTACCTGGCAGCGGGCCAGCGTAATACATTGAACCGTCGGCGCGACGAAACGCAAAGTTAAAGTTTGCGGGCCCCGTCGTTTCGGTCAGTCCATAACAATCGCCAACAACAAAATCTAAATCTTCAAAGAATTTACGTATTGTCGGTTTTAATGTTGCGCCAGCCGATACCAACACCTTGGTGTTACCGCCGAAAATTTCGTGTATCGGTTTTGTCACCTTGTTCACCAAGAATCCTAATCCGATTGCACGTAATACACGACGCGATGACATAACCATACGCATTACCAGATACATATGCTTTTCACGGGCGGCATCAACAATCTTTTTATAGAACCCTTCCCAGACACGGGGGACTGCTGGAATAACCTCTGGACGATATTGTTTAAAATCTTTCAAAAATTCGCGCGGATTTAACACCGGTTGCAACAATAATTTGCCCCGCAATATAATCGGCGCGATAATGTTTATAACCACACCATATATATGATACAGCGGCAAGAACCCATAAAACGTATATCCTGGATGAATCACAGGCGTGTAAAACAGTGCACCATCCGCTAATGACAACAAGTTATCATGTGTCAGTCCAACAACTTTTGGGTTGCCAGTTGAACCCGACGTAAATGACAACATTGCAATATCATTACGATCAACATCAGCGGCGACGAATTCGTTTTCATCGGTATCATCAATTGATTCGATATCAAACATTTCTGGTCCGCCATCAACAAAGTGTGATTTTTGTGCCAACGCCAATTTACAGTTTGTGCGCTGCATCATATTCAAGTGTTCTGATGCAGACAGCCCTGTGTCTAACATCAATGCACGTGCGCCCTGGGACAGAATCGCAAAATACGATTTGATAAATTCAGGTGTATTGCCCGACAAAATCGCAACCGTATCGCCCTTTTTAATGCCAAAGTGTTTGGCCAGCAGCACTGCGCGTTGCTTTACCTTTTTTAACAAATCTGCGTATGTTTCGTTTTGTCTGACAAAGAAAATACTGTCTTTGTTCTGAGAACATACATCACGCAGCATTTCATAAACGTTTTTCATCATGATAATTATGCTCTTTATGTTTTTTGTTAAAAGCCTGGACAACCATTACCCAGGCCTGAGACCAGTATACTGTTTTTATTCCAGGAAACACAACCTATTTTAATAAAACGCAACAAAATGTGTTTCTGTCTAAAAAAACTTTGTTTTTGTCAAGATATAGATGCTTTTTAACAAAAACATATCTATATTTTGTATTTTTGATAAAAAACGAATCAGTCATTTATACATAATCTGGATTTTTACGATACAAAAACGCGTTTAGTATGACGATTCGTCCCAGACAAAAACGACGCAGTGCCCAGAAAAGTTACTTTTTTAAAAGTAAAGCAAAAAATAAAAAAAAAACTACTTTTTCTGTATTGATAGAAAACCTAAGAATCTATATATTGTTATCAAACAAGAAAAACAACCACTATATATTGTGTTTTTTTAATAATAGGGGCAAAACTATGTCTGGGACACAGAACGAAATAAAAATAGAGATTATTCCAACACTTACATCCAGCCTGGCTGCGGTCCAGAAACGCAGTGGCGAAACTGTTCCGTTTGATGCCAAGAAGATATATGATGCGATTAAAAAGGCGGTTGCTGTCACGCGCGAGGTATTAGACGATGAAATTATCCGTATTGCCCAGACAGCCCTGGATACATTAGGTGAGAAATTTGCATCTAAAACACCCAAGGTTGAAGAAATCCAGGAAATCGTTATTCAGACATTGATGAACGCCCGTGCCTATAAAACAGCCGAGGCGTATATTATTTATCGCCAGAAGCGCAGTGAAATCCGCGATTCATACGTTGACGCTGTCGAGGTTATAGAAGGCTATGTCGGTGGTTCCAATTGGCGAATCAAAGAAAATGCAAACGTTGGCTATTCAATTGGCGGATTGATTCTGCGCACCAGTGAACGCGTTACGGCAGAATACTGGTTGAATCTGTATCCACGCGAAATTGCCGAGGCGCATAAGACCGCCGCAATCCATATTCATGACCTGGGGTGGCTGACAGGGTATTGTGCAGGCTGGTCATTGCGCGAGTTGTTATACGAGGGATTTAACGGCGTTCCGGGTTACCTGCAATGTGAACCTGCCCGTCATATGGCAACCGCAATTTCACATATGGTAAACTTTTTAGGCACGTTACAGAACGAATTTGCTGGTGCTCAGGCATTTTCGTCTGTGGATACATATTTAGCACCATATGTCCGGATTGACAACCTGTCGTATGCCGACGTGAAAAATGCAATGCAGACATTGATTTTTAACTGTGCTGTGCCGTGCCGCTGGGGCACCCAGACGCCGTTTATCAATTTTACATTTGACTGGACCTGCCCAAAGGATTTGCGTAACCAGCGTCCGTTTATCGGCAAAAAACAGGTTGATTTTACCTATGGCGATCTGCAGGCGGAAATGGATATCATCAACAAGGCATTCTTAGAGGTTATGACCGAAGGTGACGCGTTGGGCCGTCCATTCACATTCCCAATTCCGACATATAATATCACAGATGATTTCCCATGGAATCACCCAAATGTAAAACCATTATTTGATTTAGCGGCAAAATACGGCATTCCAAATTTCCAGAATTTTTTGAATTCTGATTTGAATCCGACCGACGTCCGTTCTATGTGTTGCCGTCTGCGTTTAGATGTGCGCGAATTGTTAAAGCGCGGTGGCGGCCTGTTTGGATCAGCAGAAAAGACAGGTTCTATTGGTGTTGTGACAATCAACCTGGCGCGACTGGGCTATGTTCACCGTGGTGACCGTGACGGGCTGTTTGCAGAATTAAAGCGTCTGTTGGATTTGGGACGTGATTCCCTGGAAATCAAGCGCAAGATTATTACCAAGAATATGGAACGTGGGTTGTATCCGTTTACCCGTCGCTACTTGGGCGATTGGTCACACCACTTTTCGACAATTGGTGTCAATGGTGCAAATGAAATGGTTCGCAACTTTACCGGCGACCGTGAAAATATTGCCACACCAATGGGCAAGAAATTGGTTCTGGACGTAATGGACTTTATCCGTGAAAACTTGGCGAATTTCCAGGAACAAACCGGAAACCTGTATAATCTAGAAGCGACACCTGCCGAGGGTTGTTCATATCGATTTGCCAAAACCGATGTAAAAAATTACCCAGACATTATCACGGCGGGCACGCATGATGCACCATATTATACCAATTCAACCCAGTTGCCAGTGAACTTTACCGATGACCCGTTCGTCGCACTGGAACACCAGGAAGAATTACAGCGTAAATATACCGGTGGAACAATGTTGCACCTGTATATGGGCGAACCAGTATCCAGTGGCGAGGCCGCCCAGAAAATCGTGCGGACAATCTTTGAAAACTACAAGATTCCGTATATGACGCTGACCCCGACATTTTCAATATGTCCGAAACACGGATATCTGCCGGGACGCCATGAATTCTGTCCGAAATGCGACGCGGAAATCGCCGCAAATCAGAACAGTGAACAATAAACAACAACGCTAACCACGCATTGCACAAAAATAAGGGAGGAAAACTATGCAGGCAGCAAACACTCAGAGAACACAATGTGAAGTTTTTTCGCGTTCTATGGGATTCATCAGACCAGTTTCGAACTTTAATGTTGGCAAGTATTCTGAATTCTGTGAAAGAAAAACATTTACAGAGGCAAACAGCCTGACAACTGGTGCACGTCACAGCGAACTGTTAAAAAAAGCGGCATAACAAAATGCGTGAAATTCAGATTGGTGGGTTGGTTTCATTCACAACGATTGACTATCCGGGCAAATTGGCGGCTGTGCTGTTTTTGCGTGGCTGTCCGTTGCGGTGTGCGTATTGTTCCAACCCACATCTGTTAAATGTCGGCGACGGCGAATACGACCCGGCCAAGGTTTTGGATTGGTTGCACGACCGCGTCGGCAAGTTAGAAGCGGTCGTTTTTTCCGGTGGCGAGGCCTTGATGCAAGGTGATGTCGCCATTGACTATATGCGTCGTGTACGCGATTTAGGTTTTAAAATCGGATTACATACCAATGGTTTTTATCCTGAAAATCTGAAACGTGCCGCAGATGTTGTTGATTGGATTGGTCTGGACTATAAAACAACGCGCAACAAGTATGGCAGCCTGGTCGGTCAAAACATTGCTCACGACCATATGATTCACAGTCTAGACGTATGGCAGGCAACCGGCAAGGATTACGAGGTGCGCATTACATGCGACCCGCGATTTGTCACAAAACTGGATTTAATGGAAATTACGCGCGACCTGCACGACCGTGGCGTTACACACATTGCAATACAAAAGTATATTCCACATTTCGAAGATAACGAACACGGCACCACACCGGACGCCCGCAACCAATTCTTTACCGATGCGAATTTGCGCCATGCGATTGATGAAATGTTCACGTCTGTTATTTGGCGGGAATAATCCCCTGCTCTATCCCCAATAATATTTCTTTGGCACGCAATCCACCCGCATAACCGGCAAGGTTACCATTTGCGCCCACCACACGATGACACGGGACAATTATTGAAATTGGGTTATGGCCAATTGCAGTGCCCACCGCACGTGGCGTGCCACACCCAACGCGGCGTGCAACATCGCCATATGTTACGGTTTTACCATATGGAATCTGGCCCAATGCGTGCCACACCCGTTGCTGGAATGCGGTGCCGGTGGCGGCCAATTTAAAATCAATTTTGGGGCGACCGCCTGCGAAATATTCATCCAACCAACGCGTCACGCGACGCATAACGTCATTATCCCCAGCGGGAATTGCCGCCGTGGGGCCGTGATATTTTTGGCCACGCAGCCACAATCCCACCAGCGCACCATCCGACACCACAATCGTCAACACGCCAACGGGTGACAAATATTCAGACTTTATGTTCATATGGCCCCTTAGCATACTCGTTCAATTGGGATATCATGTCGCCGACAGAAATCGTCCAGGAATCGGATAAACGCCCTGACCTTTGGTGAATTAATCAGTTTCGGACTACACGCCGCAACCATACGGTGTTCATATTCAAAATCTATGTTCGGCACCCGCACCAGTTTTGGTGGCTGTTGCGCTGACCACGCTGGTAATAATCCAATGCCTTCACCGTCACGTATCAACCGGAATACCAATCCAACAGAATCCGTCGTCGTGTTTAATTTTCGCGACCGCTTTGCAATAAAAGAACACTCGGGTAAATTCAGATACGACTGATACATACACAAGTCAAAGTTTTCCAGCATATCGTCCATATTCTGGGGCATGCCGTGCGTGTCCAAATATTCTTGGCTTGTGAAAAAATGCGCTTTGGCACGCAGACGAAATAATGTCCGCCCTGGTATTTGATAATTCGATTTAGTGTCAACAATCGCAACTTCAACACTTGACAGGTTTTGCTGGCGATTGGTCAATAAATCCAGGCGGATTTTCGGATACATCGCATAGAACCGCGACAGGTCGTGTAAAATATAACTGCCTACCAGCCCTTCGGCCACCAGCACTGAAATGTAACCTGTCAAATCGTCTTCTGGCGCCGCATTATCAATTATACTGTCCAACGCATTACATATCGTTTCAATATTAGAATAAATTTCTGGTGTCGCATTTGTTGGCAAACTGCCCGTTGGGGTGCGCTGTAACAGCGTCGCGTTCAAACGCATTTCTAAATCAGAAATTAATTTGGACATATTGGAATGTTTTATGCCGTTTTTATTTGCAGCAACCTGAATCTGCCCCGTGTCAATTACTTCCTTTAAGGCCAACAGTTCTTTTAACAAGGTCACTCTGGTTTTTATCGTAGCCATATCTATGCTCTTTGATTAAAAATCAACCCGCAACAAAAATACGTGAATATAATTGTTTATTCTTATTATACATGATTTAAAACTTGAAAAACAGCATAAAAGATAGATTTTTCGATTTTTGATAAAAAATAATACCGTGATACTTTGACCACGGTATCATGCTACATTAAATTTCTTTTTGCTTAAAATATTTGGTGAAATCACTAACTGTTTCACCTGTCGCCGCCAGAATTTTTGCAATACTGCCTGTGGACGGCCACCGTGGCTGACCATATTTGGACCACCGTTTGCTTTTGTTAAATATCGTTGGATCCAAGCCGCTGCGTCGCGCCAGGCCAGAACACGACATTTTGTGTGCGCTGGCAAAGCAATCGATGGCATACCAAACATCGCTATGAGTCATTATTTTTTTCACCTTTGTTTCGTTGTTTTGTCTGTAATAACAATATAATTCATATGGGGATATTTCCGCTTATCCCCTTTTTATATGCAACCGTGTATAATTTGGGGCACCCAGCAGAACCCGCTGAAATCCAGGAAAAATTGATTTTTTAGGACATAAAAAGCGAATATTTTCTTAGAAAAAAATTTTTTCATAGGACATACATCAAACAAAAACTAGGATTTTTGTCATACTTTTTTCACCTGACCGATTCGTTTTTTCTAAAAATAACTATATGGCTCGACTATACATATCCCACTCGTATTGTCTGCGTTTAATTAAACCATTTGAAATTTTTCCCCGCAGACGATTCCACGCCTTCCATGCGGATTCTAAATCAGGGTATGTTGGACTGCGAAATTTTGGGTCGTTGATGTATTTTACAACTGTTGAATTCGCAAAATTTTTTGTGCCAATGTTATACGCTAAACACACCAGCGCATCAAACTGATTCTGTGACAGCGATACTTTTATATTATCTTGCACGGCGCGTTCTGCTACTGCAATATCAGAACGCAATAATTCGGTGGCGACGCTTTCTGTGATACCATTTCTAAAATCTTCGCCTGATTTTATCAGATGCCCATAACCAATCGTCGCGCCGATGGGCAATGTGCCTTTTGTATTTACAGGACGGCCAGTCTTGTCATCATAAATAATATGATTGTTGCCACGTTTAACACTGCCTTCAACGCGTTTTAACATATTTATACCATTATTGCTCATTTTCATATTGCCAACCCTTTTCTGTACCAAATACCCCCCCTCGCCCCAGTAATTATTTGGTTGCGACAGATTGCATAAAAATTTGGTAAATTTATAAAATCCCACCCATCGGCCCACATAAAAATTGTAAATCTTTGTGGATACCCCCGTGGGACAAAATAAAAACGGCCGGTAAAAACACCGCCCGTTTAATGGAATTTAACAGACTAAATTGTATCATAATTTACCTAAAAAATCAATCAAAACCACCCCATCGCTAAAACAGGTATAAAAACAATACACGGTGTTGATGTAATAAACTGTTTTGGTGCACCAAATTCCGCACAAAAAGAACGAAACATAAAACATTTTTGTAATATTTTGAATCCATATGATGAAATTTTGTTACCACAGTATTCTGAAATTGATATTTTACGTCCAGGCTGTGCATCTGGTGTCGCTGTTGGTGGATGGTTAGAAACGGTACATAACACATATCGGACACCTTATTTCCCTTATAACAGAGACATTATATTGTTTTTGGAAGCAATAGATACAGAATTGAACAAGATAAACATGATTCTGCAATCTATGCGAATTGCCGGGATGTTTAATAACGTTCGTGGTTTAATCATAGGCAAACTTACGAATTGTGATGAAAAAGAATATTTTGATTGTTCTCCTGCATTTGATTCTATTGTGATGGATGCTTGTTATGGATATGATTTTCCTGTGATAAAAAATGTTGATTATCGCAAGAAGAATAAGTGACGGAGCAATTGGTACAGATATGGAATCTAGCGCATTGTTTGCTTTTGGAATAGATAGAAAAACATCTGTGGTTTCAATATCTGTATTATCTGATGAAATACACAATTCTGAAGGGGATTACAAAGGACTTTCAGACAAGGATATCTGGTTTGGCAAAGTACTGCCAAAAATGACTGAGGCCTTTGAAACAATTATCAAAGTTGTGACAGAATAATTTTGTTATTCGTCACATACTTTCCTTTAAAGTACAACCAAGAGTTTCCAAACCGTTTGCAATCACATTCTTTAATGCGTTAACCATCAGCATATGGTTATCTGTTAACGTTTTTTCCTCTTCGTTTATCAGTTTAACACCGGCACCAGAAGACCACAGAGAATGAAATGCAGCAGACACTTCTTCCAAATATTTTGTTAACAAATTAGGGGCATTGTTTTTGCAAGCACTTTCTACAACAGCTGGATAATCCCCTAGCATTTTTATAAGTCTGCGTTCAATATCACTGGCTGACAAAAAATCGTATTGCTTTTGTAATAACGTATCTAAGCTGCCCGGGAATATCGTATCATACTTTTTCAATACGGAACATGCACGAGCATAAGCATATTGCATATAATACACCGGATTGTCTTTAGATTGTTCTTTTGCTTTTTCTAAATCAAAAGTCATTTGAGTATCAGGACTTTTTATAACCATAAACAATCTTAAAACATCCGCATCAATTTCTTCCAGGACATCTTCTATCATCACGAAATTGCCAGCACGTTTAGACATTTTAAACGGTTTGCCATCTTTTTCCAAATTAACAATTTGACACAACACAACATCCAAAGTTGCTTTGTTGTTTGTGACAGCCCCTAATGCGGCTTTAATACGTTTAACATATCCACCATGATCCGCACCCCACACATTAATTTGTTTTTTGAAACCACGATTAAATTTATTTAGATGATATGCAATGTCAGAAGCAAAATAAGTAGTTTCACCATTTGAACGAGCAATCACGCGATCTGAATCGTCACCAAATTGTGTAGATTTAAATAATAATTGTTCTGTTGGCACCCAATCTTCATCGGCTTCACCTAAAGGCTTTGGTAATGTTCCTTTGTATAACAGGCCCTGACTTTGCATATAATCTAAAGTTTTTGCGACCTGCTGAGATTCTACTAATTCGCGTTCAGATGTAAACACATCAAATTCAATTCCTATCTTGCGTAAACTGTCTTTGATTAAAACCATCATCGCAGCGGAAGCAATCTTTTTGAAATACGGGACATATTCATCTTCGGTTGCAGATAACCATTTATCGCCATCTTTGTCTTTTATATCTTTGGCAACAGGAATTAAGTAATCCCCAGGATATGCGCCTTCGGGTAAAGATTCACCATCGTGCAACCCAAACAGTTCTTGATAGCGCCAAAATACAGAATGCGCCAAAACATCAACCTGATGTCCGTAATCATTTATATAGTATTCTTTGGTAACATCAAACCCATTTTTCTTCAACAATCTCGCCAAAATATCACCTAAAATTGCACCCCTGGCATGACCAATATGCACCGGTCCAGTCGGATTAGCAGACAAAAATTCAACATTAATTTTTTCGTTGTTGCCTATGTCAGAATTCCCATATTCTTGCGGATTTGTTAAGATAGTTTTTAATAAGTTTTCCCACAATTTGCCAGAAACATTCATGTTTATAAAACCTGGGCCAGCAACAGAAACTTCCGTTATTTCTGGGATTTCTTTGATATATGAACAAAGCAAATCTGCGATTTCACGCGGATTTTTCTTTAAATCTCTAGATAAAACCATGGCAACATTTGTGGAAAAATCGCCAAAATCACGATTTTTCGGGACTTCTACAACAATATTATTCCAACTGTTTGACCCTAAAACAGTTTGTAATTCAGGTACAGTTTGTAATTTGTCTTTTATTTTTTCAGAAATTAATTTGTAAACGTTCATATCAAACCCTGCATGGTTATATTAAAGCCAGGCGTCTGTGAAATGATAATCGTATTATTTTTTATTTTCAACAAATTTCTTTATCTGGTATTCGACCAAATCGTTTTAAATAATCGTCTATACCGTTTGCTGGGGTTGGTTTTGGCATAACTCCATCGGTTTCCACGGCTTTTGTTTTTTTTATTTAATTGTTCTTCAATTGCATTACATAAATCGACATAATCTATATCTTTGATACATGAAAAATCATCTTTACATTGTACAAGATACGGGAACGCTTCATTTAATCCACATTTTTTGCATGACGAAGATTTAGTAAATACGTTAATATTACACGCATAATTTTCCAAATGTAATGGTTCTGCATACGAAAAGCCAACGACAGCTCTGCAATCTACTATATGCACCCAGAAAAAGTGAACAATATTCTGTCCGGCAAAGAGTCATATAGTATGGACGAACTGTTTGCCATTGCACCGAAAAATCAGATTTAACCCCAAAACCACTGCCAGGCCGAAAAAGGCCAAAGTATAGAAAGCCATGTTTAATTGCAGATTTTTGAAAAATACCGTTATACCGTGGGTGAGTTGCATCAAAAAAGCCCCGGTTTATCGGGGCCCTGCGAACGATATGTCTATATTACAAAAACATATCAGATTCCTGGCGGGCTAGTGTTCTGTTGCAAACTTTCCCATACTTAAATGTGCAAGTGCTGAATAATTCTTTGTAATACAAAACCGTATTTGATGATGGGGGTTTCGTCAGGCGCAACCAGAAAATCGTTTTTTACAATATCTGTTTCAATCATCTTGTCTGCTGTGATTTTTGTTGCGTGCACAGATGTTTTTTTATCCATTAATAAATCCAGACAATTTTTTGCATTTACGCGCACGACCCCACTAACTTCTTCGGGCTGCAAATGAAAATTAGTAAACCCAATCGGCAGTTTGTTCGCATAAACATGAGCAAAAGCCCGGTCATGCCATTGTTTTTCTGGCTTGTCTTGTCGCCAAAATACAATTTCGATTGGAACAGCATTTGTCACATCTGTATCGACTCCAATTTCTTCTTTGATTTCGCGTTGAAAAGCATCGCGTACACTCTCACCAGCCAAAATATGTCCAGACGCAGTTGTATATAATTTCCCAGAATCAGCCCTGATTTGAAAATATACATTTCCATCATCATCATACATCCAACAATGCACAGTTTTATGCCATATGCCATTTTTATGAACTGTTTCGCGACTTTCAGTCCCTGTTTTATTCATATATTCATCATAAATATCCAGGTATTCCATAGTTTATCCTTTTTTATTTATGTTAATAAAATGCCCTGGTCAAAGTAAAGATAAAATGAAAAAATCTCCTAAAACCTTAGGGGAACATGCTGGCGGATCAAAAGATATTCAAAAGGCGGAAAATTTTGGTTATGTGTGTGAGTTCCTTCTTTTTATATAAAGTGTTTTGCTACGATATTTTTAGCCGCACAAAAGCCAATATTTCGCCAGTTTGTCGCCCATAGATACCTCATAAGACAGAAAAAGAAAACCGCTGGCCCGGCAGCGGTTTTATATTAAAAATTTAAGTAATTTCATAAGTTATTCCTGGCGGTGTACCAATATTCTACGGCAAACGCCATACAACAAAATACAGGGATTAACAGGGATTTTTTGTAATTTGCACACCCGGGCACCGCCAATTATTCAATCACAGATTGTATCACATCGCCAAATTCCGCCAATTTACACAAAACAAGGCAATATAAATAACAGGGAATTATATTCGCAAAACAGGGATTTTATCAGCACACCCCGCCCCCCACCAAGGTATATAGACCAACCATACAAGTACTAAAACCGTTTATTTTTGCCGTATGTTTTGCTGTAAATAGCGACGCATACTGTCGTACGCCAGTCCCAGTCCGACACTGGCCATTTTATTTGATGCAGAAATTTCAGCATTTGGGAAATTCGACTGCATAACACGGCTGACGTACGGTATTTCCGTTGAGCCACCCGTCAGAATAACCAATTCTATATCTGTGTTTTTTATACCCGCGCGTGCAATACATTCCTGAACCGCCGCTTCTATCTTTTTCATGTCTGGTTGGATTGCGGCCTCAAACACATCACGTGTGGTATCTATTGTCGGCGCATCCGACAAAAAGTCCAAACGCATACGAACCGCTGATTGGCCCGACAAGGTCATTTTTGCCAGTTCCACATAATCCAGATTTTTATGCCCCAGACGCTTTTCAATTATTTCATATAAGCGTTTAACCTTTTCCCGTTCTAATCCCCATACGGTGTATCCACGAACCATATTCAGTGTTTTGTAATTATAAACTTCGTTCACATGACTCCAAGTAGCCAGACTGAAATAAGGTTTGGTCGGTAACGCAATCGTTTTATCATATATTTTATATTCCGTCCCCATTCCAAAACATGGCATAAATGCTTTTAATGCTAGCGCTTTATCAAAATCATTTCCGCCGATGCGTACACCAGTATTTGCCAAAACGTCATCCGTTCGGTCCGAACTGACCGCACGCGTCGGCGACAGGCGAATAACCGTAAAGTCCGATGTACCACCACCAATATCCGCGACAAATGCTAATTTTTCTGATTTTAACCCCTGTTCATGCGCGAATGCAGCCGCAATCGGTTCATACTGAAACGAAACATCTTTGAACCCCACCGCGCGCGCTATTCTTTCCAGTTCATCTTGGGCACGAGCATCGCCGGCCGGGTCATTATCACGAAAGTGAACCGGGCGCCCCATAACAACCGCCTCAACAGATTCACCGGCAGCGGCATCTATTTTCTTTTTAAGGTGTTGCAGAAAGTGTCCAATAATCGCCTCGAACTTAACGGGGCGACCGTTAATTATGGTACCGCCGCGCATTATGTCACTGCCCAAAATGCGCTTTATGCTGCGCATAAAACGACCGTCAAGGTCGCCATCTGTATATTTTTGTTGTGCATCACGGCCGAAATAAACCGCAGATGACCGATCTGGGAAAAACAATGCTGTCGGGATTGTATCGTGTCCACCTTCTAAATCAACCATACGTGGCGTGCCACCATCAGAAATCGCAGCTGATGAATTAGTTGTTCCAAAATCTATACCCGCAACAAATTTGGCCATAAAATACTCCTGTAGGAGAGTTATTTTATTTTATAAATTATACTAAGTCAAATTTTATATTTGATTGATTTTATACATTTATTATCTATAATTTATGTTAAACGGATATATGTTAATGAGAAAAAATCCCATTATTCTTGCCTCTATCGTTTTAAACACCAAATGGGCCTTTATGCATTTTATGCACGATAATATAAATCGAGCCGATATTCTGGTGCGAATGCTTGCCATTGACGATTTTTACAATAAAAATGACTTTGGGTTTAATCTGTACACAGAGATGCAACACGCCAGATCGCGCACTAATCAATTTATGCCCAAACACCAAATCGACTATAAAGATAAGTTTTGTGATTTAATAACAAGTTTTGAGAATGGATATAACACCGACCACCCAATAATATTAAATAAAAGCAAAGAGTTATTAGACGGCTCACACCGAATGGCTTTATCGCTTTATAACGACATCCCTAAAATTCCAGCGGTTGTATATGATGAAGATTTCTCTGTTGATTATTCTATAAATTGGTTTAATCAAAATAGGCTTTGCCATTTTATTCCTTATATTATGGCTAAGTACGAAGAGGTCCTAAAAAGATGCAAAGAATAAATTCGAAAAATTTGGTCGAATCTTTTTTAGATTTTGAGTATCAAAATCAGCTGTTTGATTTAGAATTAAACGGAATTAAAATATGGGGGTTTATACGTTGCTGGGTGTATACTTTTTTGACCACTTCATGTAGTAAAATTGACCTGCCCGTAAAAAGCATGATGAGAAATAATTTTTATTCAAACGCACTGAAAGCTATTTTTTATTATGCACGCAGTACAAAAATCAAAAAAGCCGACATATTATTTATCCCCCATCCGCGACGCATAAAACAGCCAGATGATAAATATTACTGTATATATACCGATTTTATTAAAAAAGCCCTTGGTAATCATTATTCTACCATTGCCCTGGAAGAACCGTATTGGGCTGAATATATCGGTTCAAAAACGGCGCATTTTCGTCCAACCCCTTATAATGACTTATTCTATACAGACTTATTTGACATAACATTTATAGTTAAAAAGTTTTTTGTAAAAAAATTCAGAAAACCAATTTTTATTCACGCATCCAATATGTTGGATGACTTATTGAACAAAATTGATAAGTTTTTTGGCGTATCTATATCTAGTTATCATGCTATCTTGTTGGATTTATTATTATATATAACTATTATGTTCAAAAAATATGAACGCATATTCGACCGAATTGCCCCTAACTTACTAATCGAATTTTATTGTCCTGGAACTTTTAGAAACATAATGACATATATTGCCAACGAGCGTAATATTCCCGTCATAGAAATGCAACATGGGGTTTATGCCGCCGAAAATCTGTTCTATAAATTCAAACATAAGGGAAACTATACCCCTTTACCGAACTATATATTCACGTTCGGCGACGCATTATTCGACCAAAAATTTTTGCCTTTTAAACACGTATCGCAACATGTAATTCCAACAGGATATATGTTTTTAGATAATAAACTTGTAGAATATCAAGACAAACTGACAACTAACAAAAAGAAATCACAGATCCTTATTGTATCACAAGGAACTCTAAACAAAGAGTTACGAAAATTTGCTAAAGATCTGGCTGATTTGCTACAGCCAGACGACGATTTTCAAATAACCTATAAAAAACATCCATACGAAAAAGAAGCCGATTATTCAGATTTACAGCACCCTAATATAACCGTCGTCGGAACCAATGATAAAGATATCTACTTCTATCTAAGCAATGCAATGTGTCAAGTTGGCGTTTACAGCACAGTCTTATATGAGGGTTTGCGCTTTGGAATTCCAACGTTTATCATCGACAACTTATATGGTGCCGAACAAACACGTGCGATTTTAGGCACCCGAAACGGGGTACATTATATACAAAAACCAAATGAATTATATAAAACCATTAAATCAAGCAAACTGATACAACCGCGCAATATACATAAAGAAATATGGACACCCGTAAATATTGATGATATATTGACCACGGTGGACCAAATTATATCAAAATCACAAAACACAATGAGCTAAATATGATTTTTTCAGGAATTATTTGGAATGCGGCATATCAACATTCAGATGCGATATTATCTGATATACAGCAGTCGTATGATATAATCACTTTGCGTTATTATAACCTGGGTAAACGCTATCCCGAATTTGTTAGGGACATTTATAAATTCGATACTATTCCAGAACATAGAATAAGTGCAAAGTTAGAAGCAATGTCCAAATTTCCAAGTAATAACATTGTATTTTTTGAGATAAATATACACAATCCAACAAAAGAGTATGTGCCCCGCAAGCGCAGATTTACGTTTATGCAGGCGGAACAATTAAAAGAGGCTATCCGCGCAAAGTATTCTAAAATTGTATATCCATACGTATTTGACATAATACTTCATATGACAGAAGACGATGGAGAGAGAATCGCGGTGCAACAGTGTCTAAAGAAGTACGAAATGTTTCAATATCTACAAAGAGGTAAATAAATGCCAGAGGTGATTGATTTATATAATAACGCAAGACAATTTGTTCGAACTGCAGAACGAAGGGCGCCGCTACAAACGGGCGAGAACAAGCTTTCTGTACACGTTTGGTTTATGAATTCCGAAGAAAAATTCCTGTTGCAGCAGCGCGTGGCTTCCGCCAAGAAATTTCCCAACATGTGGGGACAAACCGGTGGTGGCGCTCAATCCGGCGAAAGCAGTTGGGACTGCTGCGTTCGTGAATCTATAGAAGAACTGGGAATATCCCCAGACATAAATAAATCTATTTGGATTGGCACATTCAAACGCCCTTTTGATTTTGTTGATGTATGGCTTGTTTATGACGATACACTGCTGTCTGAGTTAGTGCTGCAGCCAACTGAAGTGCAAAGTGCCAAATGGGTATCATTAGATGAAATATCAGCAATGCAAAAAGACGGTACTTTTATACCTTCCATCACCCCTGGGCTTGATATGATAAAGAACTATTTAAATATGGAAAAACTATTCAAACAGACAACCTAGTTGCGATAACGCCAACATTTTATCGTCAATATAAAAGTCCGCAGCCGGTTTTCCAAAGTGTAGCTCATGGTATTTTAGCCCCCATGAGTCCAGTTGTTTTTTTGTCATCTCACTCCAATCAATTCCGCTGCCACTGCCACGTGCTGTATATAGTACAATTTTATTTCCATTAGCGTATAACTTATTACAAATCCGTATTATTTCTTTATTTGCAGTATTATTAACATAAGAACCATCCATATCTTTAATATCTGATTTTTCACCAATAACACCATCTATATCAAAGCAAAATGTTTTATTAGTCACTAATTTTTTTGTTTGTGAAGCCGCTAGCAACTGCTCCACAACAATCCAGTCAATTGGTTCGTCTAGTTCTAACCCCATCCTTTCCGGCATTTCGTATATGAATATGTTTCCCGACAGACGACATTTAGAGCTGAATATGTTTTTTACAGAATTTATATACACCGCACCATTTTCCATTAAACAGCCTGAAAAATCCTGTCTGCGTGGACGATGATTGACATCGTAATTCAAAGCAACGCCCTCTTCATTCCAAAAAAATCTTTTATTTCGTACAGCAGATAAGGCAGAATCCTTACCTGACTGAATAAATTTTTGAAACATATCATCTATCATATCCGCCTTTAGCAAGGGGGACGTCGCCTGAATAAGGAATATATTATCATCAGGATTCAAATTCGACTTACTTATAAATTCCAACATAACACTTTCTGTGCTGGCAGTATCGGTTGCATTCTCTGCATCACGCTCAAACACACATACTTTTGGTAAATTCATCGAGCCTACAACGGTCTTTATCCTGTCATCATCTGTCGCGACAACCACTTCATCTATAAAATTAGCTTTATTTGCCGCATCCGCAACCCAAAACACCAAAGGTTTTCCAGCAATTATTTTTATATTTTTTAAAGGTATTGACTTAGAACCGCCCCTTACCGGGATAAATGCGATATTCATTCTGATATTTTCCTTTTCAATTTTTTACGTTGCGCTTTCTCTATTTCTAAGATTTCGCATTTTTTGAATTTTAATGCACTATTTACAGTTTCTAAATCTTGCATCATTTTTTGTAATTCATGCGGTTCAAGACTTGCCACATGATCTGTTCCCTTCCATGTTTTGTCCAATGTAAAATGTCTTTCGATATATTGCGCCCCCAACGTCATCGCCGCAATATCTATTGCCGTTCCCAAATGATGTCCAGAAAAACCTATACCTTTAACATCATTTCCATATAAACGCTTTAATCTTTGTATTTCCAAAAGGCAAATATCTTCCGCAGGAACAGGATAGCCAGACGTGCAAGAATAAAGCACCAAGCTACCCAATCGATTGTTTTTACAAAACACTTCTATCAAATCACGTTCTTCTTGTAATCTGGTCATCCCCAAAGATACGTGTATATCTCCTTTAAAATTACGGCACAAATATTCAAGCATTTCTATGTCAGTATTGCATGCGGAAGGAACTTTTATTAGTTCCGGTTGCATACAAACAATCTCTTGTGCTGCAATAATATCCCATACAGACGAGGAATAAACGAGCCCGCATTCTTCACAATATTTTTTTAACTCTCTATGCTGTTCAACGGTGAATTCTAAAAATTCTCTATGAGCGCCATATGTTGTTCCATAAGCATGTACAGGATTCGGATGAGGAGCGTTGTATTCTGCCGGACTTAATAAAATTTTGTTCGTTCTTTTTTGAAATTTAACAGCATAGATGCGTCCTAAAGAATCAGAACGGTTAATTTCAGCTATTTTGCGTATCATTTGCTTGGCAATATCGATATTACCTTTGTGATTACAACCAATTTCTGCAACAACACATACCCCTGACATCTGGCATCCATCTTAATACACGCATTAAGTATAAAATACTATAACAAATAATCAAGGAATCTATTAGCATTATGTTTTGCCGCAAAATTTCTGATACCGGAATTCATAAACACATGGACTTTATAGGGATTTTTTTTAATTTTTTGCTCCGTAATTTCTTGCACAACATACGGCTAATCTGTTGGTATTCTTGAATTTTTCACACCCAAAGTCACAAATCCCCACAAAAATAACAGGGAATCCGAATTGGCAATTTATTGCCTTTACGAGGATACGCGCAGGTTGCGTCAACAACCGAGCTAATTTAATTCCCAAAAACAGGGATTTTAACCCAAGCACCCCGCCAAGGGATAGCCCGCAAATATTATGGTTTCAGTACGGGGTCCAGCGCATCTGCATAGGCACGTGCCATATTTGCCCATCGTCTTAGTTCTGTAAAAGACTTCACCGGTGATGCTGAACAAATGGACGGGTAGCAATAAGTACAGCGCAGGACGCGCGGGTCTGATGACGCGAACCGATAATCACAATACGATTGTGCGGGCATTTGCAACCGCATGGCGTTATCGCACAGCGTATGAAAAACATGGCGATTTGGAATATGTCGTAAAGTCCGAACAGACATCGTGGCGCAGTTTGTATCGATACCTGAATCTGGCCTATATGCATCCCGAAAAAGTGAACAATATTTTATCCGGCAAAGAGGTGTGCAGTATGGAAGAAATCTTTGCCATTGCCACAAAATACCAAATTTAATCCCAAAACCACTGCCAGGGCGAAAAAGGCCAATGTATAGAAACTGCTTTTTATTTGCCGATTTTTGGAATTTTACGATATACCCCGGATGAGTTATAAACAAAAAGCCCCGATTTCCTGGGGCCTTGCGCGTTATATGTTTGTATATTTAAAATATAACTGATTCCTGGCGGGGCGGTGATAATTTGGAATGGACGGTTTATAAGAATCCCGCTATATCAGGGATAAAACAGGCTATTTTTATCATTTTGTACCATAAATAAGCCCCGCCACCCGCAGAAATCCAACCATTTTTACCCAAATTCCCTAAAAATAAAACAGGGAATCAAAGCTTATGGTGTAGGGAATAACTTATTATTTGTTATATTTAATATACTTGTATGATGAACGTGCTTTAATAAAAGAATCCATATATTTCTCTACGGTATCATCCGGAATGTTATACATTTCTTTTATAAATACTTTAATAAATGCCCCAGCCAATATACCATATATATTTTGTAATTTTACTTCGTTATTCGCTATTTTATAATATTTACCGTTATTTTTATTTTGGGATTTAGGGTGCACTATTGCGTTACGAATTTCACATAAACAATTTCCTAAATTTTTATCTTGGGTGACTTTATACCCTAACAGTAGCTTTATCTTTTTAATCCATATTGAAGATAAATTTTCTATTACAAACCTATCAACATCACTATTTTTTGGAACTCCCTGTAAGTTTTGTAATGTTTCAATATAAGATATCAGCATAACAAAATCTTTTTGTTCAATTAGAGGGTGTTCACGATGTACAATTTCCTTTATCCCTTGTATTATATTATTCCAACCCGGCTTATAATAAACATTAAACCAGTTAACAACAGAAGTATTTAAAGTTCCCAAATCATTATCTGCAGAAAAAGCCCTTAAATTAATGGGCATAAATAAATGATGTAATTTTTTATTTACACTTACCTTATTTGGTCTAAAAGCATCACCCAACATGGCACATAGCCTATAAGATATTTTTTCCTTACGCTTTTTTCCAATACGCACCCAACAGAAATTAACATCTATTTGGCAGTCCAACAAAACCTCTATATACAAACGCCAAATACGTTCAAATGTACGATATTTAGATATCTTTTGATACCCATCCTTTATGTAAACACCAATATTTGTTTCCGTACGCTTCAACAATCTGTACTTATTTTGTTCCAAAAATGGCTTTACGCGTTCTTTAAAATCCTGCATTACCCTTTTTGAATTTCTCGCAAACACACAAAGCACATCATCTAAATCATCTGTAGAATAAACAGTCTGAGCAGTTGCATTAGCAATTGTAAGCAATATATTTGCTTTATTGACAACAATGGGATTGTCTGCGAATTTGGCTATATTACTAATCATTTTATTCTGCAAGAAAAACTGATAAAAATTATCATCATAATCTATATACAAACCACTCACATTGAACTTATCTAGCACTTCTCCAAAAACTAATGCTCGTGCAGAACCTTTCACACCTTCTGAAGATATAGTGGATATATTAACACCGACAGTTTGAAAAAAGGTCTCTAATAAAGTTATAGGAACGCTCTCGTTGTCATGCCTTACCACACCATGCATAATAATTTTTTGTTTGTTTCCAAACCGTTTTTTGGAAATATTAAGTATAAATACGCTTATTCCTTGTTCTGGCGTATAGCTTAATTTACCAGCGAAGCGTTCATCTGATTTATCAGGGAACCAAAATGTCCCCATCCACTCATAAGAATTTCTATGATCTAATTTGTGCATATTATTATTTCCTTATAATGATAAAAAACAAAACGGTCGTCATTGTTTATCAGACATAAAATTTTTAACGGTATACTGTTCACTTAAACCGGCTTCAGGCAGACTCTCAAGTTCCTTAACATTTGCGACCAGCGCTTTCATAAACAAGTCTTTAGAATTTCTCGTATCATTTAGCATATCTCTTACACGCTTTATAAAGCCATAATTTTCATTATATTCAGTAGCACGTCTTTTTAATAAACTGGTTATATCTTGCCACTTTGAATAATTTGTATCTCTTAATCTAAATATTTGCTGCTGTCTGTCAACATCATTAAATAACACATATAAGTATAATTGATTATAATAAGACAGATTCCCTTTTAAAACCCTTTGTATAGTGTTTTCAATATTTGTAGTAGATTTTATCCTGTTAATCCAATATTCTAATAAACTTTTCTCAAAGATGCTATTTATAAATCTTTTATTTTTCGCAAACACCTCTGTTTCTTCGTTTGTTATGTAAACCAAACTACCTGATTGTTCATGAACGCTATATTCGTCTAACGGCACTTCGTTGTTATTGATAAAATCTTTTATATTTTGGCTTAGAACATCTGCATCATATGTAGCTAAATCTTTTTCTATATAGGAGCAGAATACTGAATACTTGGTCAAAACCTGTCTCATGTTTTCAAGAGATGTAAAAGCAGAACCTTTTTGAAGTAATTTTTCAATATTTTTGACTATTTCTATTTGTTGTGGTTTTCTATATTGTAACCAATGTTCTAATGACAAAGTATATATTTCCAGTTCTGAATTTGATACACTTGTATGTTCTTGCTCAAATGCTTTATAATCGAAATGTCCGTAATTTAAGAATTCATATATTGTTGGGAACTCAACCAGCCCATACCATTGATTGGATACAAAAATCCTTCCAAAATGTTTCAAAGCAGTTTGGCTATTCGGTACCGGCTCTCGTCCAAACAAGAATTTATATAAAAAGTCCTTAGTTGGTGCATTTTTTAGGGGTAACTCAAGTTCTTTATGGACAACAATAACGGTAACGTACATGAGCATATTACCAATATCATTTTCATTTAAATTCTTGTAAGATTTTGTTATAGATTTAATCTGTTTAAAGAAGTCTATTAGTTTTTTATAAAAACGAAAATTACTTGCTAACGAATTGACATAATTGCGTTCTTGCTCCACATATGCTTCTAACTGAACTTGGGCTCTTTGCAAAGAATCGTAAATAGAACGCATAAACTGTTGTTCAAATGTTGTTAAATATTTATCCCTTAGCATTGTATCGATAATACCATCCGTCTTCTGCAGAAGAGATGCTTTAACAACCTTTTCTTTAAACTCTTTCCATTTTTTTGCATGCTTTTCTATTTGACGATTTGAATTATATATTAATAGCATAGAAAATTTTTGACGAGATAACAATTCAAAGAATCCCATAAACTCTTCTAAATTAGAATTTTCGGCCAACCGCTCCAAATCATCAAAGCAAAAAACAACATTATCATTGTTTAATATCGTACTAAAATCTATATTATTGTGATCAAATCCGAGTGTTTTCTGCGCAAAAAATTTTAAAATGTGTTCATAAAATTTACCGACTATAATCCCCGCCAGTACAATGGAGATAATTAACACAGAAGTTCTATGATTAGAACTAATCTGAAATGCAAATATTGCCATAATTATGGATAAAAAAAAGATTAAAACTGTAATCAGTGTAAAATGAAACAAACGTCCTTTCGTATTTATAGATAAATTTAATATTTCTTTTTTTAATTCTGATACAGACTTTTTGCCAAAAAGAGACACATATATAGTTTTCTTACCGGCT